>JAGWVC010000068.1 GCA_018971065.1 Sphingomonadales bacterium
AGCGTTCGAACACCCCGGCGTTGAAGTCCTTGACCGGCCATTGCGCGGCGTTGTCGGGGTGCCAGCGATCGACCTCGCGTTGCAGGAAAGCGTACTTCGCGCGGGGGAAGGTGGGAACCCAGCGGCCATCGCGCAGCATCGTGTTCCAGCCGCAATGGTCGTGATGAAGGTGGGTGCAGAACACATGGTCGACATCCTCGACGCGGGTGCCGGTGGCCTCGAACCGTTCGAGGAACGGCACGTCGAGCTGGTCGAACATCGGCAACGGGTTGGGGCGGCCGTTGCCGGTGCAGGGATCGACGACGATGACCTTGCCGCCGGCCCGCACGATCCAGGTGCGGAAGTTCAGCGACCAGGTGTCGCCGGGTTCCAGCCAGTGCGGCGCCATCCACCAGCGGTTGGCGGCAAGCGCTTCGGGCGAGGCGCCGAGCCAGGCGATCGGGCGCTGCGCCAGCACCATTTCCAGCGCCGAATCCACCGTCGCATCGCCGATCGTGAACATTCGAGCCTCCCCGCGTTGGCGATGGTTATCGCACAGGCATTCGGGTTGCTGAAGAGCGGGTGTTTCTGCGGCCGCAGCGCGCGATGCAAAGATGAAGTACGATCCTTCGACAAGCTCAGGATGGACGGAGTCAAGTTGCGGATTGCAGGGCAGATTACGGCAATCGGATGCTGTCACGCGATGCGGCGGAAATTCCAGTTTTCCTCGCGCAGGCCGGTTGCGATGCGGGCGGCGGGCATGGCCTTTCCGAACAGGTAGCCCTGGCCGACATCGCAGCCGGATTCGCGCAGCAGGTGCAATTGTTCGGGCGCCTCGATGCCTTCGGCGATCACCTCAATCGACAGCGCCGAGCCGAGCCGGATGATGGCCTGGACGATCGCCAGCGTCTCAAGGTTGTTCATCATCCGCTTGATGAACGACTTGTCGATCTTCAGCGAGGTGACCGGGAATTCGCGCAAGTGGGTGAGCGAGGCGTTGCCGGTGCCGAAATCGTCGAGCGCGATGCGCACGCCGGCGCCGGTCAGCGCTGCCAGCGCGCGGACCACCTGCGGCGAGCCGCGATCGAGCAGGCCGCGTTCGGTGATCTCGATCTCGATGCGTGCGGGATCGACGCGGTGGCGCTCGATGCGGGCGAGCAGGCGTTCGGCGAAATCGTCGCGCAGGAATTCCACCGGCGCGGCGTTGATCGAGACCACGCCGGGATCGAGGCCGTGCGCGGTCCAGCCGGCGACATCGGCCAGCACGGTTTCCTGGATCTGCGCGCTGATGCGGGTGGCGAGATCGAATTCGTCGAAGGCGGCCTCGATCGCGCCGGGCATCCGCAGGCCGCCGCCGGGCGTGGTGACGCGCAGCAGCGCCTCGAAGCCGATGATGCGCCCGTCGGCCAGGCTGACCTTGGGCTGATAGTGCGGCAGAATCGCCTGTGACTGGATGGCGCGGCGGGCCAGATCGAGCTGGCGGGCCTTGGCTTCGGCCGCCTCCATCATCGACGGGTTGAACAGGCGCACGCCGCCGCGCCCGCCGGCCTTGATGTCGTAGAGCGCGGTATCGGCCTGCTTGAACAGTTCGCGCGCGCTGGCGGCGTCGCGCGGGTAGAGCGCGCAGCCGATACTGAGGCCGCCGTTGATGCAGCGGCCGGCAAAGGTAACCGGCTCTTCGTTGCGGCGCTCCACCGCTGCCGCGAACGCCAGCGCATCGGCTTCGCCCCGGCAGCCGCCGAGGACGATCGCGAATTCGTCGCCGCCGAGCCGGGCGATGAAGGTGTTGTCGCCGGCCATCGCGCGCAGGCGGCGCCCCAGCACGCGCAGCAGGTGATCGCCGGCCTGATGGCCCAGCGTGTCGTTGAGGTTCTTGAAGTGGTCGAGATCGATCAGCACCAGCGCGACCGCAGTGGCGCTGTCGCGGGCATGGGCGATCATCCGCTGCAGGCGGCGTTCGAACGAACGGCGGTTGGGCAGCCCGGTGAGCGCGTCGCACTCGCTGGTGCGGCGCAGGCCTTCGGCGGCGCGCTTCTGGCCGGTGACATTGCGCGAGATGCACAGCAGGCTGTGCGGGGCGCCGTCGGCATCGCGGATCGGGGTGAGGACATTGTCCCACCAGCAATCGCTGCCCTTCACCGTCAGCGCGTGGCCGGCGAAGCGCGCGACCTTGCCGGCGGCGGCGGTGCGCACTGCCTCGGCGGCGCGGCGGCGAACCGGGCGGGGCCAGAACTCGATCCAGTTGGTGCCCACCACTGCCTCGCGGCTGGGCAGTTCCAGCGCTTTCACGCCATAGTCGTTGATCTGTTGCAGGGTGCCGTCGAGCGCGAGGATCTTGATGCAGTCGGAACTGGCGCCGAGGATGTTGTCGCGGATGGTGCGGACTTCGCGCAGGCGCTCTTCGGTCTGCACGGCGTCCTGCACTTCGGTGAAGGTGCCGGTCCATTCCACCAGCGTGCCGGCGCCATCGCAGCGGGGCCGGCCACGGCTGTGGACCCAGCGGTAGTCGTCGCCGTGGCGGATGCGGAACGTGCATTCGAACGCCTGGCGCGCGGCGATGGCATCGGCCCAGCAGCGGCGGGCCTCGGCGCGATCGTCGGGGTGGATCAGGTCGGCCCGGCGGGCCAGAACCTCGGGATCGTCTGGCGGGAAGCCGATGAACCCGGCAAGCTCGATATTCCAGTGGATGAGGCCGCCCAGCGCGTCGGCAACCCAGATCATGTGCGGGACGTGATCGAGCGCGGCGTGCGGATCGGCGGGCGTGGCGGGATCGAGCGCCCGGTGCAGGTCGGCGGCAAGCGCGGCATCGGCGGGCGGGGCGCCCGCTGCGAAAGCCTGTTTGTGAGAGCCGAGGTCCACGCCCAATTCCTGCCGTCGTGATCGAACCGCCATAGCAGGCAAGCGCTGCGATCGGCTGACGGGCATCCGGCGGGGAATTACGTATATTCTGGAACGATGAGAGTTACTTGATTCAGCCTGTTTTCCACGCCGAGAGCGCCTGGGCAAGGTCGGCGACGAGGTCATCCGGGTGTTCGAGGCCGATGGCGAGGCGGACGCCGAAGCGGTCGGCAGGGTCCCATCCGGCCGGCGGCCAGGGCGAGGCGGTGCGGATGGCGGCGGGATCGACCGGGGTGGCAAGGCTTTCGAAGCCGCCCCACGAATAGCCGATGCCGAACAGGCGCAAGGCGTCGATCAGCGCGTCGCGGGCGGCGCCGGTGCCGCCGCGCAGCACGAACGAGAACAGGCCGCAGCCGCCGGTGAAATCGCGCGCCCATTGTGCGTTGCCGGGTGCGCCGGGCAGCATCGGGCACAGCACCTGCGCTACGTTGGGTTGTGCGTCGAGCCATTCGGCGACGGCGCGCGCGGTGGTGGTGGTCCGTTCGAGCCGGACGGCGAGGGTGCGCAGGCCGCGCAGCGCCAGCGCGGCATCGTCGGGCGAGACGACGTTGCCGAGGCCGAGCGCGGTGCGGCGCAGCCTGCCATACCATTCCGGCCCGGCGGCGGCGCTGCCCATCATCATGTCGGAATGGCCGCCGACATGCTTGGTGAGGC
Source organism: Sphingomonadales bacterium (assembly GCA_018971065.1). The sequence goes on from JAGWVC010000068.1 coordinate 3,532, forward strand.
TCATGATGGTGATATCGACACCGCGGGCCAGCGCCGGGAAGCCGAGCGGCGAGGCCCAGGTGTTGTCGAGCAACGAGACCACGCCGCGCGCGCGGGCGGCGGCGGCCAGCGCGGGCACGTCGCAGACTTCCATTGTCAGGCTGCCCGGCGCCTCCAGCAGCACGGCGCGGGTGCGCGGGCAGCAGGCGGCCTGGAACCCGGCAAGGTCCAGCGGGTCGAAGAATCGGGATTCGACTCCGAAATCCTTGAGCAGGCCGTTCGCCATGACGCGGGTGGGCTCATAGGCGTTGTCGGTGACCAGCAGCACGTCGCCGGGGCGCAATACGGTGAGCAGGGCGCCGGCAATGGCGGCGACACCCGAGGGATAAAGCACGGTGCCGGCGGCGCCGGGCTCGATGGCGGTCAGCGCATTGGCCAGCGCCCATTGCGTCGGTCCGCCGCGCCGGCCGTAGTAGAAGTGGCCGTCGGCATTGGGCCGCCCTTGGCGCAGCGCGGCCATGTTCGGGTAAAGGTGGGTGGAGCCGCGCCAGACGGCGGGGTTGACCACCGCGCCGGGGTATTCGGGGGTGCCGGTCCAGTCGGGCTGGCGGCCGGCGCCGACAAGGCGGGTGTCGATATGCCGAGAATGGTCAGGGGTGTCGTCGTCGGTCATCAGGCGGCGGGCACCGCGCCGGAAGCCTTGGGCAGGGCCGGGTCGGCGCCCCATTCGCTCCAGGAGCCGTCGTAGAGCGAGGCGCGTTCGATGCCCAGCAGGTGCAGCGCGAACAGCAGCACGCAGGCGGTGATGCCGCTGCCGCACGAGGCGATGATCGGCCGGGAAAGATCGACCCCGGCGGCTTCGAACACGGCGCGCAAGGCCTGCTGGTCCTTCCAGGTGCCGTCGGGGTTGAACATCGCGCCGTAGGGCACGTTGAGCGCGCCGGGGACATGGCCGGGGGCGATGCCCGGACGCGGTTCGGGCTGGGTGCCTTCGAAGCGGGCGGCGCCGCGCGCATCGACCAGCAGTTCCTCGTGGCTGGTAATGTTGGCGAGGACCTGCGTCTTGTCGCGCAGGTTGCGACGATCCTGCCAGACGGTGAAGTGGCGGTGGCGAAGCTGGCGATCCCCGGATTCGAGCGGGCGGTTTTCGGCTTTCCATTTGGCCAGACCGCCGTCGAGGATGGCGACTTCCTGTGCGCCGAACATGCGGAGCATGAACCAGGCGCGCGCGGCGCTTTTCACCGCGCTGTCGTCGTAGAGGACGATGCGGCTGCCGTCGCCCAGCCCCATCGCCTGCATCCGGCTGGCGAACTTTTCGGGCGGGGGCAGGGTGTTGTCCACGGCGGCGGCGGAATCGACGAGATCGCCCAGGTCCATGAACACGGCGCCCGGGATGTGCGCGGCGAGGTATTCGGCGCGGGAATTGCGTTCGGCATCGGGCAGGTGCCACGACGCATCGACGATGCGCAGGTCACATGCGGCCATTTCCTCGGCCAGCCACGCGCAGGTGACGAGTTTGTCCATCGCTACGCCCGCTCCTCCTCGGGCTTCGCACGCGACAAGGCGCGCGAAGCCGACAGGATTAGTCAGCCCGCCCGCCCGCGTCGAGGGGGTTCATGCATCGGTATCGAGCTTTCTGGCGGCGATCGCGGTGTAGAGGCGGGGGCCGAGATCGAGCCGGAACGGGCGGATGCCGGCGCCGGAGGTGCTGGGCGGTTCGCCCACGGCGATGACGCAGGGTTCCTCGATCACCGCGCCGGACAGCGCCACGGCGGTGGCCCGGAATCGCACCAGCGGCACGAACAGCGCGGCACTACCGACGCGGATCGGTTCGAGTTCGGCCAGCCCGACGCGGATTTCGCCGGTGTGTTCGGCGCTTTCGCCGGGGGCGAGGCCGATGAAGTGGTGGCGCGGCGGCAGTTGCGCATCGTCAAGGCCGAGCTGCTCCCGCTCCGGCCGGGAGGCGTGGGCGGCGATCATGTCGCCGCTGACCGTGACTTCGCCGAGCGCGGTTTCGCCCTTGTTGGCGATGCGCAGGCGATAGCGCAGCGTGGCCATGACCAGGCTGACGGTCAGCCGTTCGGGGATCACTTCGAGGGTGAGCGGGGCGATTGCGGCGCGGGTGGTGCTGCGGCTGCCGGGCAGATCGGCCGGGATGAAGGCGCCGCGCGGCGGTGGGGTTTCGGTGTCGGGTGCGGGTGGCGTGGCGGTGGCGGGTGCGGCGGCAGGCTGGGGTTCGGGTTCGGGTTCAGCGGGGGCGGGGGGCTGGGCCTGATAGGCGGCGATCAGCGCGTTGCGGGCGGCGGTGTCGTCCGGCGGCGTGGCAGGCGGGTTGCCGGTTGCGGGTTCGGGCCATGCCGGCTCGACGGGGGTCACTGTCGGCAAGGCACGGCGGCGGCGCAGGGCGATGCCGATGCCGACGACGATGCCCAGTCCGGCGCCGGCCGGCCAGATCCAGCCCGGAAGGGCGGGGGCGGTTGCGGCGGGACGGGGCGTTGGGGCGGCGACTGGCGTGGGCGTTGCGGTGGGCGTCGGCGGGGTGCTGGGTGCCGGCGTGCCGGTCGGTGCCGGAGTCGGCTTCGGCGTGGGGCTTGCCGTGGCCGAAGCGGTCGGCGTTGGCCGGGGTTTCGGGTGGGCGCTGGCGGTTGCCGACGGCTGGGGGGATGGTTTGGCGGCGGGCTTCGCCGTCGGCGTGATGGACGGCAGCACGATCGGTGCGGGGGTGGACAGCGGGGCGGGCGGCGGCAGCGTGACGATGGGGGCGGCCGACGACGCCGGGGCGGGCTGGGCGGCGGCGTGATCCGCCGCAGGCAGCATCGCTGCGGCCAGCAGCACGGGCGCAGCCGCCCGCAAGGCCCGGTGCGGGGCATTGTGCCGGGCGGCGCGGCGCGCGCGCGGGCTGCAAGAGGCGGTTGCGATCGTTTGTGACACCGTGTGATCCCGCAGCGATCCATAACCGGGCCGCCGCACAAGTCCAACCGTGGAGTTCCACCATTCCGGTGGCTTGTGCTGGGGCCGCGATGGCGGCATGAGCGTCGGCAGGACTGTTACACGCGCGTGTCAAAGGAATCGACCCTGCCGGAAATCCCTTCTCCCGCGCCGCTCCACCTGGGTCGGCAATCCGCGCTGCCGGCATCGCCGCAGGATGCGGTGCTGGATTACGTGCCCAATCCGCGCGCGGGCAGCCTGTATCTGGTGCGATTCGCCGTGCCGGAGTTCACGTCGCTGTGCCCGGTGACGGGGCAGCCCGATTTCGCGCATCTGGTGATCGACTATGCGCCGGGCGAGACGATCGTCGAATCGAAGTCGCTGAAGCTGTTCCTGGGCGCGTTCCGCAATCACTGCGGGTTTCACGAAGATGTCACGGTGGGGATCGGCCAGCGTCTGTTCGACGAGATGGCGCCGCGTTGGCTGCGCATTGGCGGCTACTGGTATCCGCGCGGGGGCATTCCGATCGACGTGTTCTGGCAATCGGATGCGCCGCCGGCGGGGCTGTGGGTGCCCGATCAGGGCGTGCAATCCTATCGCGGGCGCGGCTGACATGGTACGCCGGCCCACCCGTCACCGTTCCGTAACAAACACGGCCGATGCGACCCCATCTGATGGGGTGGCGGAGCACGTTATGATCGAAGCGGTAAATGGCGAGGGAACGAGGCCGGCGGCGACCGGGGGCGAGGTCGATCCGGCCACCCTGTTCAACCGCGAACTGTCGTGGCTGGCGTTCAACCAGCGGGTTCTGGCGGAAGCGCGCAACACCGATTATCCGCTGCTGGAGCGGCTGCGGTTCCTGTCGATCTCGGGCAGCAACCTCGACGAATTCCTGATGGTGCGCGCCGCCGGCATTGCCGGACAGGTGCGGCGCCAGATCGAGGACGTATCGACCGACGGCATGACCCCGGTGCAGCAACTGGCGGCGATCCGCGACGGCGTGATCGGGCTGGAGCTGGACCAGCAGGCGGCCTGGCGCGAGCTGCAGGACCTGCTGCTGCCCGAGGGCATCACCGTGGTGGGGGAAGGCCGCCTGCCGCCCGAGCAGGCGCGCTGGCTGAAGGACTATTTCGAGCGGAACATCCTGCCGATCATCACCCCGCAGGCGATCGACCCGGCCCATCCGTTCCCGTTCATCGCCAACCAGGGCATGGGGCTGATGCTGGCGCTGACCCGGCTGGCCGACGGTGCGCCAGTGCTGGAGATGATGCTGATCCCGCAGGCGCTGCCGCGCTTCATCCGGATTCCCGGGGAAAAGTCGGCGTGGATCGCGGTGGAGGACGTGCTGCGCCGCCATGCCGAGCTGCTGTTTCCCGGCTTCAAGGTGGCGGGGCACGGCGTGTTCCGCGTGTTGCGCGACAGCGACATCGAGGTGGAGGAGGATGCCGAGGATCTGGTGCGCTATTACCGCACCGCGATCCAGCGGCGGCGGCGCGGGTCGCCGATCATGCTGCAGTTGCAGGCCGGGTTCGATCCCGCGGCGGAAACGCTGCTGCGCGAGCAGTTGCGGCTGGACCATGCGATTGTCATCCAGACCGACGGGCTGATCGGCATGTCGGGGTTGTCCGCCATCGTCGACGAGGCGCGGCCCGACTTGAAGTTCGAGCCGTACAACCCGCGCTATCCCGAGCGCGTGCTGGAGCATGACGGCGACTGCTTCGCGGCGATCCGCGAGAAGGACCTGGTGATCCACCACCCCTACGAGAGCTTCGAGGTGGTGATCGATTTCCTGAAGCAGGCCGCACAGGACCCCGACGTGGTGGCGATCAAGCAGACGCTGTACCGTGCCGGCAAGCAATCGGCGGTGATCGCGGCGCTGATCACGGCGGCCGAATCGGGCAAGTCGGTGACGGCGGTGGTGGAGCTGAAGGCGCGGTTCGACGAGGAACAGAACCTGCTGTGGGCCAGCCAGCTCGAACGCGCCGGGGTGCAGGTGATCTATGGCTTCCTGGATTGGAAGACGCACGCCAAGGTATCGATGGTGGTGCGGCGCGAGGGCGATGGCTTGCGCACCTACTGCCACTTCGGCACCGGCAATTATCACCCGGTGACCGCGCGAATTTATACCGACCTGTCGTTCTTCACCGCCGACCCCGCGCTGGCGGTGGACGTGGGGCAGTTGTTCAATTTCATCACCGGCTATGTCGAGCCGCGCCGCACCACCCAGTTGGCGATCGCGCCGATCGGGCTGCGCGACCGGCTGTACCAGATGATCGACCGCGAGATTGCCAACGTCGCCAGGGGCAAGCCGGGGATGATCTGGGCCAAGCTGAATTCGCTGACCGACTCGCGGTTGATCGCGCGGCTTTACGAGGCCAGCCGGGCCGGGGTGGAGATCAGCCTGGTGGTGCGCGGCATCTGCTGCCTGCGGCCGGGGGTGGAGGGCCTTTCCGAGAATATCCGGGTCAAGTCGATCATCGGCCGGTTCCTTGAGCATGGCCGCATCTGGGCGTTCGGCAACGGCGGACCGCTGCCCAGCCCGCAGGCGCGCGTGTTCATCACCTCGGCCGACGCGATGACGCGCAACCTGGACCGGCGCGTCGAAGTGCTGGTGCCGGTGCGCAACAAGACCGTGCATGACCAGGTGCTGGGGCAGGTGATGCTGGCCAACCTGCTGGACACCGACCAGTCGTGGCGGCTGGACAGCGAGGGGCGGTATCACCGCCTTGCCAAGGGTGAGCAGCCGTTCAACTGCCATCGCTATTTCATGACCAATCCGTCGCTTTCGGGCCGTGGCGCGGCACTGGCGTCGGGCCGCAAGGTGCCGAAGCTGGCGCTGCGGCGCGGCGGGGCCTGAGGCGCGCGATGCACGCATTGTCTGCCCCGGCCAGCATTGCGCGGACGCGCCGCGCGATCATCGACGTGGGGTCGAACACGGTTCGCCTGGTGATTTACGACGGGCCGGCGCGGGCGCCGATCGTGCTGTACAACGAGAAGATCACCGCGCGGCTGGGCAAGGGCGTGGCCGACACCGGGCGGCTTTCGAAGAAGGCCTGCGAGGCGGCGCTGGCGGCGCTGTCGCGCTATGCGCTGCTGCTGGAACTGCACGGCATCGACGATATCGAATGCGTGGCGACGGCGGCGGTGCGCGATGCCGCCAATGGCGCGGCGTTTCTGGAGCAGGTGTCGCGACTGGGCCTGCACCCGCGCCTGCTGACCGGTGAGGAAGAGGCGCTGGCCAGCGCGCACGGCGTGCAGGCGGCGTTTCCCGGCGCGGTCGGGGTGGTGGGCGATCTGGGCGGGGGCAGCCTTGAACTGATCGACATCGGTCCCGATGGCTGCCGCCACGGGGTGTCGCTGCCGCTGGGCACGCTGCGGTTGCCGGCGCTGAAGGCGGGCGGGCGCGACGGGTTCGCCCGCGCGGTGCGCAAGGCGCTGCGGCAAAGCGGCTGGCAGGGCGAGGCCGGGCAGACGTTCTATCTGGTCGGCGGATCGTGGCGGGCGCTGGCCCGCTATGCGATGGTGCGCGACAACTGGCCGGTGGACGATCCGCATGGCCATGAGCTGGACCCGCAGGCGGCGCTGCGGCTGGCGCGGTGGCTGGCGGCGGCGGCGCGCGGCAAGGCGGCGGGCAAGGCCGCCGGCAAGCTGCCGGCCCGGAATGCGGCGGCGGCTTCGCTGGGTGAACTGGCGCGGCTGGGGCTGGGGCTTTCGGCATCGCGCCTTGCCAGCCTGCCTGACGCGGCGGCGCTGCTGGCGGTGCTTGTGCGCGAGTTGAAGCCGGCGCGACTGGTGATTTCCGGGTGGGGCCTGCGCGAGGGGCTGCTGGCACAGCGACTGCCGACCGAGGTGGCCGGGGACGATCCACTGCTGGCCGGGGTCAGCGAGTTCGTGCGGCTGAGCGGCGAGGAACTGCCCGAGGCGGCGGCCACGGTGGTGCGGTGGTGCCGCTGCATCGATCTGGGCACCGGCAAGCCGGGCCGGCCTGCGCTGCGGCTGGCGGCGACGATGCTGGCGCTGGCATCGATGCAGAACGAGCCGAACCTGCGTGCCGAGCTGGCCAGCGAATGGGCGCTGCGTAAGCGCTGGATCGGCATTGATGCCGAAGGGCGGGCGATGCTGGCGGTGGCGGTGCGCGCGAATTCGGCGCGGACGGCGATCCCCGAGGAACTGTTGCGCATGGCGCCCGCCGGGGCGCTGCGCGAGGCGCTGGCCTGGGGGCTGGCGGTGCGCTTGTGCCGACGGATGTCGGTGGGCGCGCCGGCGGCCCTGGCGGGAACCGCGCTGGCGATCGACGGCGGCCGGCTGGTGCTGGCGGCGCGAGGCGCGATGGCGGCCCTGCACACCGACATGGTGGCCAAGGACCATCGGCTGCTGGCCGAATGCCTGGGGCTGGAGCCGGCGTTCGTGGCGCTGGACGCGGGTGAAGCGCTGCCGGGCGTGGATTTTCCGCTGTAACCGAACTGTCGCAGTGTCGTCATGTGGGCGCAACCGGGCGGGGCTAACCGGACCGCATGCCGACCGCCACCAAGCTCTCGCCGCCCCGCAGCCCGATCCCTGCCTGGCTCAACCTTCCCGAACCGCGCGGCTTTCGCCCGAAGCAGAAGCACCGCACGGTGTGGATTTCGGATATCCACCTGGGCACGCGCGGCTGCAACGCCGAACTGCTGGTCGATTTCCTGCGATCGATCGAGTGCGAGACGCTGTTTCTGGTGGGCGACGTGGTGGACGGCTGGCGGCTGCGCAAGGGCTGGTACTGGCCCGATGCCCACAACGAGGTGGTGCGCCGGGTGCTGAAGATGGCGCATCGCGGCACCCGCGTGGTGTTCGTGGCGGGCAATCATGACGAGATGCTGCGCGATTATGCCGGGATGACCTTCGGCGGCGTCGAACTGGTGCTGGAGGCCGAGCATCGCACCGCCGACAACCGCCGCCTGCTGGTGACGCATGGCGACAGCTTCGACGGCGTGGTGCTCTATGCGCGCTGGCTGGCGCTGCTGGGCGACAAGGCCTACGGGCTGCTGCTGCGCGCCAACATCGCCTTCAACGCGGTGCGCCGGCGGTTCAAGCTGCCGTACTGGTCGCTGTCCGCGTACCTGAAGAACCGCGTCAAGAACGCGGTGCAGTACGTCTGGTCCTATGAGGAAGCAGTGGCGCGCGAGGCGGTGGAACGCGGTTTCGACGGCGTCGTCTGCGGGCACATCCATTCGGCGGCGATCCGCGAATTCGGCGGTATCGCCTATCACAACTGCGGCGACTGGGTAGAAAGCTGCACGGCGCTGGCCGAGGATGCCCAGGGGCAGATCACGGTGATCGACTGGGCGCTGGAAGCCCGCAAGCAGGCAACGCAAAGCGCGCAACTGGAGACCCAGGCATGACCGGGCCGCTGCCTGCCACCCCGCTGAAAATCGCGATCGCCACCGATGCGTGGTTCCCGCAGGTGAACGGCGTGGTGCGCACGCTGGCGGCAACGGTGGCCGAGCTGGATCGGCGTGGCCACGAGGTGGAGCTGATCACGCCCGAGCGGTTCATGACCGTGCCGATGCCCGGCTATGCTTCGATCCGGCTGGCGATGGCGCCGCGCTTTTCGGTGCGGCGGATGCTGGACCGGTTTGCGCCCGATATCGTCCACATCGCCACCGAAGGGCCGATCGGCTGGAGCGCGCGCGGCTGGTCGAAGGCGCGCGAGGTGCCGTTCACGACGGCGTTCCATACGCGGTTTCCGGAATATGCGGCGGTGCGCACCGGCATTTCGGCCGAGCGCTTCTGGCCGATCATGCGGCGGTTCCACGGTGCGTCGCGCGGGGTAATGGTGGCAACCGCCAGCCTGGCCGAGGAACTGCGCCAGCGCGGGATCACGCGGACGCGGACCTGGAGCCGGGGCATCGACGGCTGGCTGTTCCGCCCCGAGGGCGACATGCACGAGGCCATTGCCGCGCTGCCGCGCCCGATCTGGCTGAACGTGGGCCGGGTGGCGCCCGAGAAGAACCTGGAGGCGTTCCTGGACGCGGAGGTGCCCGGCAGCAAGGTGGTGGTGGGCGATGGCCCGGCGCTGGCCGACCTGCGCGCGCGTTATCCCGATGTGCATTTCCTGGGCTCGCTGGCCGGCGAGAACCTGGCCGCCGCTTACCGCGCCGCCGACTGCTTCGTGTTTCCCAGCCGCACCGACACGTTCGGGCTGGTGGTGATCGAGGCGCTGGCTTGCGGGCTGCCGGTGGCGTCGCTGCCGGTACCCGGGCCGCTGGACATCCTGGGGCGCGAAGGGCGCGGCGCGGACGGGGCGATGCCGGCGACGGTGGCGGCGCTGGACGACGATCTGGGCATCGCGATGCAGCGGGCGCTGGGCATGGACCGCAAGGCCGCCGCCGTGTTCGGCGCGCGGTTCAGTTGGGAACGGGCCACCGACCAGTTCCTGGCGGCGCTGGAACAGGCGGTGGGCGAGCAGCCCGTCGCGGAAATGGCCTGAAGGTTCAGTCGCGGGCGCCGAAGCCGGTGAAGGCATCGGGATAGCGGAAGGTGAACCGGCGGCGCCGGATGCGCCAGCCGTCGGCGGTTTTCACGACGATGTCGTGATAGTCGCCGGATACGGCGGTGCCGTCGCGGCGATCGATCACCAGCCATTTCGAGTGGACGCGGGTTTCGCCATCCGAATCGTCGATCCACGATCCGAACAGGTTGTGCGAGGGCGGGTGTGGCGGCTTGCCGAGGCGGAACCAGTCGATGATCGCCTGGCGGCCGGTGATCTCGCCGTAGCCGCTGGCACCGGCGGAGGCGTCGTAGACCGCGTCCTCGGTGAAGGCACGGGCGATCAGCGCGGGATCGACCGCATCGACCGCGTGGGCGGAGAGCGCCATCAACTGCTGGATTTCGGCGATGTCCTGCGCGTTCATGGCGCTCACTTCTTGCTGAAGCGGGCGACGCGCGCTTCCCAGTCGGGCGCGAAGCCGGGGTTGTAGTAATGCTCGTGCGCCAGGCCCTGTTCCAGCGTCATCCCGTCGGTTTCGCGCAGCAGGCGCTTGTTGGCGACGTTGGTGTGCCACGAATTGCCGAGGATCTGCGCGGCGACGGTGGCGGTGAGCGCGTCGAGATCATCGGCGATGAGATCGACGAGGCCGATGCGGTGCGCTTCGGCGGCGTCGACGGGCTGCGCGGTGAACATCAGGCGTCGGGCGTTGGCGGGGCCGACGCGGCGGGGCAGGCGCTGGGTCATCCCCCATTCGCCGACGAAGCCCCATTTGCCGTGGGTATCGGCAAAGCGGGCGCTGGGATCGGCAAGGATCAGGTCGGCGGCGAGGGCGATCTCCAGCCCGCCGGTCATGCAGGTACCGTGGACCGCGGCGATGACCGGCTGGGGCAGGGCGGCAAGGCGCTCGACGATTTTCGGCTTGTACGTCTTGGCGACCCCGCCCGCACCGAACGCGTTGAGGTCTGCCCCGGCGCAGAAGGCGCGGCCGGCACCCTTCAGGACGACGCAGCCGATGCTGTCGGTTTGCGATTCGAGCGCGGCGAGCTGGGCGTCGAGCTCGGCAAAGGTCTGCGTGTCGAGCGCGTTGAGCTTTTCGGGGCGGTTGAGCGTGAGCGTACACAGGCCGTCGGCATCGTGGCGCAGCAGGCGCGGGGTTTCGGTCATCGGGGTCCTCTCGGGTTTCAGGCTGGGTACGCGAGGAGCGGGGGCGGCTCAAGCGATCGCGCTTGCCAAGGGCGGAACTTGCAGGAACACTGCGCGGCTTAACGGCGGCAGGCCGAAACGGGGGAAAGCGGATGCAGGTGCAAGCAGCAGCGGCCGGCGATGAGCCTGGCGCAATGCGGGTGGGCGTGGCCGAACGGATCATCGTGCTGTTCGGCGGGATGGCGGCGGCGCTGACGGTGATGGGGCTGGCGACGGTGCTGCCGCAGATCGACGCGGCGCTGGCGCACAGCCAGGCCGAGCACACGATGGTGAAGCTGCTGGGGTCGATCGCCGGACTGGCGATGGTGCTGGGCGCGCCGCTGGCGGGGTTCATGGTGGAGCGCGTGGGGGTGCGGCGGTTCCTGCTGGCGATGTGTGCAGGCTATGCGCTGCTGGGCACTGCCGGGCTGTGGGTGGACGACCTGCGGGTGCTGCTGGCCAGCCGGCTTTTGCTGGGGCTGTTCGCCTCGGCGATCACGACGACGGCGATGATCATCGTCAACAGCGGCATGACCGGTGCGGTGCGCGCGAAGTGGACCGGGCTGCACATTGCCGTGGCGACACTGTGTTCGCTGGTGCTGTTTCCGGTGCTGGGGCAACTGGGCGAAGCAAGCTGGCGCGGGCCGTTCGCGGCCTATGGCGTGGTGGGCGCGGCGCTGGGTGGGGTGGCGCTGTTCACCGGCGATGTCGGCGTGGGGCGCGGCGATGCGGCGGGTGCGACCGCAAAGACGGGGCTGGCAAGCTGGTTTCCCACCGGACTGGCGCTGCTGGCGCTGGTGCTGGGCGGGTTTGCGGTGATGCCGGCGGTGTACCTGTCGTTCCTGGTGAAGCAGGCCGTGGCGCATTCGTCCAGCAACACCGCGCTGGTGATGATGGCCAGTTCGCTGACCAGCGCGGCGGCGTCGTTCGCGTTCGGCCGGGCGGCGCGGGCGCTGGACTGGCGGGTGATCTTCATCGTCGCCTTCGCGTTCTATGGCGCGGGCTTCGCGACGCTGGCAATGGCGCATTCGCTGGCGATGATCGCGACGGGCGCGGTGCTGTCCGGCGTGGGCATCGGCTGGTCGATGGCGAACCTGTTCTCCGCCGCTGCGCAACAGAGCGAGCCGGCGACGCAAGGGCGGGTGACGGGCGTGATCAAGGGCGCGCAATATGTGGCGGGGCCGCTGGGCGTGGTGGCGCTGGAGCCGGTGGCGCGCGCGTTCGGGCCGCAGGGCGCGTTCGGCGCGGGGGCGCTAGTGGCCGGGCTGATGGTGGTGTGGTTCGCGGCGCTGGCGGCGAGGCGTAAGCCGCGCGCCATCTGAGGTCCGGCATCGGCCACGAAAAAGGCCCGGTCGGCGGTTCCGACCGGGCCTTTTTGTGTGTTGGGTGGCTGGTCCCCCCCGACCCCCTCCCGCAAGCAGGAGGGGGAGAGGAGATCAGTTGGTGGCCATAGCGGCTTCGAGGTTCTTGACGATTTCCTCGAAGAAGCCTTCGGTGGTGAGCCAAGCCTGATCGGGGCCGATCAGCAGCGCCAGATCCTTGGTCATCTTGCCGCTTTCGACGGTTTCGACGCAGACGCGCTCCAGCGTTTCGGCGAACTTCACGACGTCGGGGGTGTTGTCGAACTTGCCGCGATAGATCAGGCCGCGCGTCCAGGCGAAGATGCTGGCGATCGGGTTCGTCGACGTGGACTTGCCCTGCTGGTGCATGCGGTAGTGGCGGGTGACGGTGCCGTGGGCGGCTTCGGCCTCGACGGTCTTGCCGTCGGGGGTGAGCAGCACCGAGGTCATCAGGCCGAGCGAACCGAAGCCCTGCGCGACGGTGTCGGACTGGACGTCGCCGTCGTAGTTCTTGCAGGCCCAGACGAACTTGCCCGACCACTTGAGCGCGGAAGCGACCATGTCGTCGATCAGGCGGTGTTCGTAAGTGATGCCGGCGGCGTCGAACTGCGCCTTGAACTCGTTCTGGTAAACCTCCTCGAACAGGTCCTTGAAGCGGCCGTCATAGGCCTTCATGATCGTGTTCTTGGTGGACAGGTACAGCGGCCAGCCCAGGTTCAGCGAGTAGTTCATCGAGGCGCGGGCGAAATCGCGGATCGAATCGTCGAGGTTGTACATCGCCATCGCGACGCCCGACGAGGGGAAGTCGAACACGTCGAGATCGATGGTCTTGCCGTCGGCACCGTCGAACACCAGGCGCAGCTTGCCGGGGCCGGGGATCAGCGTATCCGTCGCGCGATACTGGTCACCGAAGGCATGGCGGCCGATGACGATGGGATCGGTCCAGCCGGGGACCAGGCGCGGCACGTTCGAGATGACGATCGGTTCGCGGAAGACGACGCCGCCGAGGATGTTGCGGATGGTGCCGTTGGGCGACTTCCACATCTTCTTGAGGCTGAATTCCTCAACCCGGGCTTCGTCGGGGGTGATGGTGGCGCACTTGACGGCGACGCCATACTGCTTGGTGGCGTTGGCCGAATCGATCGTGACCTGATCCTCGGTGGCGTCGCGGTTCTCGACCGAGAGGTCGTAGTACTTCAGATCGACATCGAGGTAAGGCAGGATCAGCCGTTCGCGAATCCACTGCCAGATGATGCGGGTCATTTCATCGCCGTCCATTTCGACGATGGGATTGGCTACCTTGATCTTGGCCATTGCGTTGTTCCCCGGGGATGGAAGTTCTGCTGCCCCTTAGCAGAGCGCAAGGCCCGCGCAAGACGCGCGCACAACGTGGGGGCGAAGGTTTTGAACGGGTGTGCGGCGGGGCTGGACAGGCGGACCGGGGCGGTGCCACTTCGGGCCGGCGAGTTCGAGGAGAGTGTGATGAGCGACGAAGTCCTGGTCGAGGTGGAGGCGGATGGCATTCTGCTGGTGACGATCAACCGGCCCGAGGCGCGGAACGCGATGACCAAGGCCGCGGCCGAGGCGATCTCGGCGGCGATGGACCGGCTGGACGCCGACGATGGCTTGCGTTGCGCGATCCTGACCGGCGCGGGCGGCACGTTCTGCGCGGGCATGGACCTGAAGGGTTTCCTGACCGGCGAATTGCCGACGGTGAAGGGGCGCGGCTTCGGCGGATTGACCGAGTGGACGCCGAAGAAGCCGGTGATCGCGGCGGTGGATGGCCATGCGCTGGCGGGCGGGTTCGAGCTGGCGATCGGCTGCGACATGATCGTGGCGAGCAAGGGCACGAAGTTCGGCATTCCCGAAGTGAAGCGCGGGCTGGCGGCCGGCGGCGGCGGCATGGTGCATCTGCCGCGCCTGTTGCCGCGGCCGCTGGCGATGGAGATGGCGCTGACCGGTGATCCGATCACCGCCGAGCGCGCGCTGGAGCTGGGGCTGATCAACATGGTGACCGATGGCCCGGCGGTGGACGGCGCGCGGGCGCTGGCGGCGCGGGTGGCGGCGTGCGGGCCGATGGCGGTGGCGGCTTCGAAGGGCGTGGTGCGCGATTCGTGGCTGTGGCCGGTGGACCGGATCAACGAGTTCCAGAACCCCTACATCCGCGCCGTGTTCGATTCCGAGGATGCGCGCGAGGGGGCGATGGCCTTCGCGCAGAAGCGCAAGCCGGAGTGGAAAGGCCGCTAGTTCTCGGGTTTTCTCGCCCACGAGTGGGTTTCGCGCACGGTGGAAGCGACCGGGGTGCCGTCGGGCGACAGTGCCGGGCGGTAGCGGAAGCGCTTGACCAGCAGGTCGCAGACGCGCGTGTCGATCGTTGCCATGCCGCTGCTGCGCGGGGTGGTGCAATCATGGACGCGGCCATCGGCGCCGACGGTGTAGGCCACGCCGACCGAAAGCTGGCCGCCGGGCGGGATGGTGCCGGCGGGCAGGTCGCGCGGGCTGAGGTTGCCGGCGATCTGTTCGGCGGGGGTGGCGGGGCCGCTGTTGCCGGAGCCGGTACCGGTGCCCGATCCCGTACCGTTGCTGCCCTGGCCGATTCCGGTCTGGCCGGATAGCGCATCGCCGGGCGCGGGGGTGGGCACGGCGATGACGGTTGGCGGGGCAAGCACGATGCGGGGCGGTGGTGGTGCCGGGCGCATGGCGGACGGGGCGCCGCCGGGGCGCGCCGGGCGCGGCGTTTCGCGCGGTTTGGGTGGTGGCGGCGGCGGCCTGTCGAGGGTGATGGCGACCGACAGCAGCGATCCGGCCGGGACGGTGCTGAAACGCGCGCGCAGGCCGAGGACCAGCACCAGCGCCAGCGCGACGACCAGCGCCAGCGCGGCGAGCGCGGCCAGCGGGTGCTGGCGAAAGGCAGGAAATCCGGGCATCGCGAGCGCTCCCTGTGCGGGAACAACGCGCGGGGTGGTGGACGGGTCCGGAGTGAGGACCGGAGCGGCGTTCAGCCCGGTGCGCAGGTGACGATGCAGTCGCGCAGTTCGTAGCTCATCAGCGTGCGGTTCCATTCGATACGCGGCGGTGTTTCGAGGCGCAGGCCGGGAAGCTTGAACAGGGCATCGACGAACACGCGGGTCTCGTGCAGCGCGACCTGGGCGCCGGGGCAGCGATGCGGGCCGTCGCCGAACGCCATGTAGCTGCCGTTTTCCTTCATCCGCGCGGCGCGGCCGGGGTCCAGCGCGTAAGGGCAGGGACCGGTGGCGGCTTCGTCGGTGTTGGCGGCACGAACGTCGAGCGCGTAAGTCTGGCCGACGGTCAGATGATCCCGAAGCGCGTCGGGCACGGCTTCGTCGGCGCGGCGATAGAGGTAGCCGCCCACGGGTTCGAGCCGGAGGATTTCCTCGAGGATGGCGAACTGTTCGCGCTCGTCGCCATTGACGAAGGCGTCGCGCAGGTCGGGATGATCGAACAGGTGCCAGCAGGCCATGGTGATGAATTCGCGCGTGGTGGTCATGCCGGCGGTGGCGTAGACCATGCATTCGACCAGGATCATCACTTCGGAAAAGCCGTCGTCGAGCAGTTGCGAGATCAGGTCCTCGCGACGCTGCTTGCGGCGGGCGATGATCGCGGGGCGGACATCCTTCAGGTAAAAGGCGAGGGTGCGCAGCTTCGACATCTGCGACGCGACAAAGCGGCGGAGCGGCGGCATTCCCGGGTATTCGCCGTGAACCATGATCGCCTCTATCCGGCCGGCCATCGCGGCGGACGGGGATTCGCCGAGCCCGACCACTTCGGCGGCGACCGCGACGGCGAGGAACCACGAGGCCTCGTCCAGCCGCATGCGGCCGGTCTGGCGGAAGCTCGCCAGCAGGCGCGCGGTCTCGCGGTCGATTACCGGGCGGAACAGCGTGTTGATCGCCCTGGGCGAGAAGAATTTCGCCAGCGCGGCGCGCTTGGCGCGGTGCAGGTCGCCATCGAGGAAGAACACCGGGAGCTGCGACGGGTCCTTCACAGGGAAGCGATCCCCGTTGAGCATGGCCTGGCGGAACTGGCCGCTGCGGAACACCGCGCGGGCGGTGGCGAAGGTGCCGATGCGGGCGGCGCCGGGCTGGATGACATCGTTGGCGGCGGCGATGGCGGCGGTCTTGCGGTGATCGACGCCGGCAAGGTGGGGGCAGGGGTGGACGGTGGCGGCTTCGGTCATCTGTGGGCTCCCTCTCGAAGTGGAGCTTGGAGAGTTTGACAGGTTTGTCAATCGGCGCGGTTTGCGCTTGCCAAGGCCGGCGGGGCAGGGAACATTGCGTGTGAACGACCGGTCAACCGTGGAGAGCGGCCGGCGGCGGGGAGAGGTTGATGCTCGAGACGGCGGATATTGTCGCGATCCAGCAACTGGAGGCGTTCGTCCATCATGCGGTGGACCATGACGACCAATCGTGGTTTCCGCTGGCCTTCACCGAGGACGCGGTGTTCGACAGCACCGCGTGCGGCAATGGCGGGCGGCGGTTCGAGGGGATCGAGGCGATCAAGGGCTTCTTCGCGCTGGGCAAGCCGCCGCATCCGGCGCTGCATCACATGACCAACTGCTATGTCTACGAGCAGGACGGGCAGGTCATGGTGAAGATGAAGTGGCTGGTTCCCAACCTCGCGAACGAAAGCTTCTTCGGCGGCGAGAACACCGACGTGGTGGTCAAGACCGCGCAGGGCTGGCGGGTGAAGGAGCGGCGGGCGGTGATGAAGTATCCGCAATCGTTGTTGCAGGCACTGGGGCTGGCTTGAGATGAGCAGGGGCGGGGAAATGGACGAGACGTACGATTTCGTGGTCGTCGGCAGTGGCGGCGGGTCGATGTGCGCGGGGCTGGTGCTGCGCCAGGCCGGCAAGCGGGTGCTGGTGCTGGAAAAGACCGACCTGCTGGGCGGATCGACCGCGCGGGCCGGCGGGGTGATGTGGATTCCCGACAACCGCTTCATGAAGGCGGAAGGGGTGGACGATTCGTTCGACAAGGCGATGGCGTACCTGGACGCGACGACCGGGGCCGAGCCGGATACCGACGACGGCCCGGCGCGGGGCACCTCGCGCGAGCGGCGCGCGACGTATGTGCGCGAGGCATCGGCGATGGTCGATTTCCTGGTGGAACAGGGGATCAGGCTGGGGCGCACGCCCTATTGGCCCGATTACTACGACGATCGCGCCGGGGGCAGCGAGCCGGGGCGGACCGTGGTGGCCGACCTGTTCGACACCAACGAACTGGGCGAGTGGAAGAAGCTGCTGCGCGAAAGCAAGATGCCGATCCCGGCGCCGCTGGGCGAGATGATGCTGTTTCCGCTGTGGAAGCGATCGTGGAAGGCGAAATGGCTGATCTTCAGGACCGGGCTGCGGATGGCGCTGTCGAAGGTGACCGGCAAGGACTGGGCGACCGCCGGGCGCGCGTTGCAAGGGCGAATGCTGCAGGCGGCGGTCAAGGCGGGGATCGAGTTTCGCGTCAACGCCGACGTGAAGGAGCTGGTGCTGGAAGATGGCGCGGTCAAGGGCGTTCGCGTGGTGATCGATGGCGTGGAGAAGCGCATCGGCGCGACGCTGGGCGTGCTGCTGAATGCCGGCGGGTTCGCGCAGAATCAGGCGATGAAGGACCAGTACATCCCGCATACCCGCACCGAATGGTCGCACACCGCGCCCGGTGACACTGGCGACATGCACCGCGAACTGATGCGGATCGGCGCGGCGATGGCGCAGATGGACGAGATGGTGGGCAACCAGA
>JAGWVC010000160.1 GCA_018971065.1 Sphingomonadales bacterium
GCGGGTTGACCGGGCCGTGACGCCCGTCACCTGGCCCTGCCCCACCCCTGATGGCAGCCTGGCGCCCGAACTGGCGCTGATCGCCGGCAGCGGCGGCCCGCGCCGCGTGCTGGTGGTGCCCGCGCTGTTCGAGGAAGCCAACAAGCTGCGCCGCTTCACCGTCGAGACGATGCGGCGGCTGGAGGCGGCGGGCATCGACGCGATCCTGCCTGACCTGCCCGGCACCAACGAAAGCCTGCAACCGCTGGAGCCGCAGACCCCCGCCCACTGGCGCGCGGCGATGGCGGCGGCGGCCGCGCATTTCGGCGCTACCCACGTGCTGGCGCTGCGCGGCGGCGCGCTGGTCGCGCCTGCCGGCCTGCCCGGCTGGCTGCTGGCCCCGGTGAAGGGCGCGAACGTGCTGCGCCAGATGCTGCGCGCGCGGATCATGGCCCAGCGCGAGGCCGGGGTGGAGGAAACACAGGAAGCCCTGCTCGCCACCGGCAAGGTGAACGGACTGGAACTGGCCGGCTACCCGCTGGGCGCGGCGTTCCTGGCCGAATTCGCCGCGCTGGAAGCCGAGACCGGGGGCCGGATGACGGTCACGCCGGACCTGCTGGACGGCCCCGGCCTGTGGCTGCGCGCCGAGCCGGGCGAAAGCGCCGCGCAGGCCGATGCGCTGGCGTCGATCGTCGCGGTGGGGATGGCGTGGGAGGCGGCGCCGTGAAGCGCGATTTCCTGTCCATTCCTTGCGAGGGTTCGCTGCTGGCGGCCACGCTGGACCTGCCCGAAGGCGGATCGGCCAGAGCAGGTCTGCTGGTCGTTACCGGCGGCAACGAAGTGCGCGGCGGCGCCTGGAACGGCCACGCCCGGCTGGCGGCGCGGCTGGCCGCACAGGGCTTCGCGGTGCTCCGCTTCGACCGGCGCGGGGTGGGTGACAGCGATGGCATGAACGCCGGCTTCACCGCCAGCGCCACCGACATCGGCGCCGCGCTGGCCGCGTTCCGTGACGAAGTGCCGGGGCTGGCGCGCGTGGTCGGCTGGGGCAATTGCGATGCCGCCTCTGCGCTGATGCTGGGGGGTGGCCTCGGCTGCGACGCGCTGGTGCTGTCGAACCCCTGGACCTACGAACAGGACGACAGCGCCGAAGTGGGCGAGAACGACGCACCGGCGCCGATGTCCGCCGCCGAACTGCGCGCGCATTACCGCGCCCGCCTGCTGAGCCCCGCCGCGCTGAAGCGCCTGTTCACCGGCGGCGTGCCGATCGGCAAGCTGGTGCGCAGCCTGATCGGTGTGTTCCGCAAGGCGCCGCCACCCGGCTCGCTGGCGCAGGACATGGCCACGGGCCTCGCCACGTTCCCCGGCCCGGTGCAATTGCTGGTGGCCGGGCGCGACCGCACCGCGCAGGCGTTCGTGGCCGCATGGGACAAATCGGACGCCCGCATCTCGAAATGCGCCGACGCCAGCCACAGTTTCGTCGAACCCCACGCGCAACAATGGCTGGAAGCGCGGCTGATCGAGGCGTTGAGCGCCTAAATCGGCGACCAGGGCTTGTCGTCCACCTCTTCCAACTCGCCCGCCGGCCGCTCGGTCACCGTGGCGATCGGCAGATGCTCGATCACCGCGTTCAGCAGCGCGGTCATGCCCTTGCCGGTGGCGGCCGAGACCGGGAACACCTTGCGCGCGCCGGCGTCCTTCAGCTCCCGGGTGAACGCCTTGACCAGTTCGGCATCGACCAGATCGACCTTGTTCAGCACGATCAGGCGCGGCTTCTCGTCCAGCCCCTCGCCATAGGCTTCCAGTTCGCCCTCGACGATTTCCAGCGCCTCGGCCGGATCGACGCCGTTGATGTCGATCAGGTGGATCAGCACGCGGCAACGCTCGATATGGCCCAGGAAGCGGTCGCCGATGCCCGCGCCGTCGGCCGCGCCCTCGATCAGGCCGGGAATGTCGGCCAGCACGAACTCGCGGTTCTTGTGGCGGACGACGCCCAGTTGCGGCTTCAGCGTGGTGAACGCATAGTCGCCGACCTTGGCCTTGGTGTTGGTGATCTGGTTGATGAAGGTGGACTTGCCGGCATTGGGCAGCCCCACCAGCCCGACGTCGGCCAGCAGCTTCAGCCGCAGCCACACGTACATTTCCTCGCCCGGCCAGCCCGGCCCGTGATTGCGCGGGGCGCGGTTGCTGCCGGTCTTGTAGCTGGCATTGCCGCGCCCGCCGTCGCCGCCGCGCAGCAGCACCTCGCGCTGGCCCATCTCGGTCATGTCGAGCAGCACGGTCTCGCCGTCGTCGGAAATGACCTGCGTGCCGATCGGCACGGCAATGACAAGGTCGTCGGCGCCGGCGCCGGTGCGGTTCTGGCCCATGCCGTGGCCGCCGCGCGAGGCCTTGAAATGCTGCTTGTAGCGAAAGTCGATCAGCGTGTTCAGTCCGGGCACGGCCTCGAAGATGATGTCGCCGCCCTTGCCGCCATTGCCGCCGTCCGGCCCGCCATACTGGATATACTTCTCGCGCCGGAACGCCACCGCCCCGGGACCGCCGGCGCCCGAACGAATGAAAATCTTGGCCTGGTCGAGAAAATGCATGGAATGGGTTCTAGCGGTTCAAGGAGCGATTGTCGCGCAATGCCTGCAACAGCCAGGCCAGCGGGATGGACCAGTGCGTCGAGAAATGCCTCAGCCCGAGGCGAAAATGGTGGCTTTCGAGAACCGGCGCGCAGCGGCCATGTGGGCCGTGAGCACCGGAAGCGCAGAAAGCCGCCGTTTGCAGCCCGGGATGTGGCATTTATCGATGCACTGGTGGAGCCGAGGGGGATCGAACCCCTGACCTCGTCATTGCGAACGACGCGCTCTCCCAGCTGAGCTACGGCCCCGTTCCAGTGCGAGACGCGGGCGTTACCCCCCGCGCGAGCGGCCCCCTTAGCGAAGGAGGCCGCGCCATGAAAGGACTATTTTCGCAAAATCCGCACCGCGTTCACCGCGAGGCCGGATAGCCCTGCGACGTCGATGCCGCCGGGCCATAGCTGCCGACACTACCGATCACCGGCGCGGCGCCGATCGTTGGACCCTGCTGGCCTGCCGGCTGATAGGCCTGCGCACCCGGCACTTCGTAAGGCTTGTACTTCGTCCGCCAGTCGGCCAGCGCGACGCGATATTCGTCATAACGGCGATAGAAATTGTCGTAGACGATCTCGATGTTCGGCAGGCTGCGGGCCGCGAACGCGTCCATGTCCTTCGACTTCACGCCGGTCATGTCGCGGTTCACCGCCTGCACGGCATCGCAAAACTCATCCTGAACCGGCGGCAGCGCGAAGTGGTTGTAGACCGCGGTCATGTACAGCTCGCGCGGGCGGACGAAGCCGGCGCCGTACTTGGCCTTGAACTCGCTATCGACGGTCTTGTTGACCGCCACCAGCTTCTTCGCGTTGGCCTTCAGGAAGGCGCGATAGGCAACGACAATGTCGGCGTGGCGGTCGGCGCGGCAGTTCAGCGCGGCGACGTTGAAGGCGCTGCGCAGGTTCCACAGCGTCTGCGCCGGGGTGATGTTGCGGTTGACGCTTTCGCGCAAGCCGTCGGCGCCCAGCGCCGGCACCGGCAGGTTATCGGGCGCGTTGTTCGGCGCCAGCGGGCGCGGTGGCGTCGGGATGACGATCTTGGGCGGCGGGGGCGGCGGCGGCGGGGGTGCGGGCGGCGGCGGGCTGGAACAGGCGGCCACGCCGGCAATCAGGACAGCGACCAGCGACAGCCGGAACTTGCACGACATTTCTAGGTATCTCCCCTTGGGCCTGTGCCTCAACGGCAGGCCCTTAGCGACCTTTGCCTTTCGCGTCGATGAAGCAATGCCGACGCGGAACACCCGGCGCGCCGAAACGCACCGGGTGCCCGATCAGGCGTCAGGGGATCAGCGACGATCGCCCAGCAGGCTGAGCAGGAACTGGAACATGTTGATGAAATCGAGGTAGAGGCTCAGCGCCCCCATCACCACGATCTTCTCGACATAGGCGGTGCCCGCCACCTGCCAGTAGGTTTCCTTCAGGCGCTGGGTATCATACGCGGTCAACCCCGCGAACAGCAACACGCCGATCAGCGAGATCGCCAAGCCCATCCCCGGCATCGGGAAGAAGGCGTTGATCAGCATCGCGATCATCAAGCCGATCAGCCCCATCGTGAAGAAGCTGCCCATGCCCGACAGGTTGCGCTTCGTGGTATAGCCCACCAGGCTGAGCCCCGCGAACGAACCGGCGGTGGCGAAGAACGTCGCCGCGATCGAGCTGCCGGTGTAGACGAAGAAGATTGACGACAGCGACAGGCCCATCGCCACGCTGAAGCCCCAGAAACAGGCCTTCAGCGTCGAGCTCTGCATCCGGTTCAAGCCGAAGCTCATCGCCATGACGAAGCCCAGCGGCGCCAGCGCCACCAGCCAGCGCAGCGGCGTGCCGAACACGGCGGCCGCCATGCCCGAACGCGCGAACAGCAGCGCGACCACGCCCGAGAGCAGCACGCCCGAAGCCATGTAGTTGTAGATCGACAGCATGTAGCGGCGCAGCCCGGCATCGACCGTGGCTGCGCGCGCGCCCGC
>JAGWVC010000069.1 GCA_018971065.1 Sphingomonadales bacterium
TCACCGTCCACTCGAAATCCGTCAGATCAAAACGTGCCATCTCCAGCTCCTGTCGCGGGAAGGCACTGAATCAAATCTCAAGCACTTTGGGAATCCCATTTATGGGTATGCATCCTAGATGTTTGGTCCCAGCATGTGATGGTGTAAATTTGTCACCGTCGCAGCGGAGGGACCTATGGGGCAGATTCTACACGGCAGCGCCAAGACCACGCACGCCATTCGAGGCGAGCTACAGCGATCGCAAGCTTCGGTCGCGAGCCTCGCGAAGCGATACGGGATCAACGAGAAGACCGTCCTGAAGTGGCGCCATCGGCAGTCTGTGGAGGACATGCCAATGGGGCCTAAAGAACGCCGCAGCACCGTGCTTTCGCCGATGGAAGAGGCTGCCATCGTTGCGCTGCGCGTGCAGGCGCGCCTGCCACTGGACGACGTTTACATCGCGTTGAAGGACGTGATCCCGCAACTGACGCGCTCGTCGCTGCACCGCTGCCTGCAACGGCATGGTATCAGCCGCCTGCCCAAAGCTGACCGAGAGAAGCCAAAGAAGTTCAGGGATTACGCAATCGGCTACTTCCACATCGACATCGCCGAACTGCGTTACGAGGGCGGCAAAGGCTTCCTGTTCGTCGCGGTGGACCGCACCTCAAAGCTGGTCTTTGCCCGCATCTACCGCAAGGCCACCAAGCTGGCTGCCGCCGCCTTCCTCAAGGTTCTGGTCAAGACCGTGCCCTACAGGATCCACACCATCCTGACCGACAATGGCGTCCAGTTCGTCGATCGCTATCAAGGGGTCTCGCAAACCTGGATCGGCCACATCTTCGGGCGCACCTGCCAGGGCAACGGCATCGAGCATCGCCTCACAAAACCCTACCACCCCTGGACCAACGGCCAGGCCGAACGCATGGTCAGGACGATCAAGGAGGCGACCGTCAAATCCTTCCATTACGCCTCGATCCAGGAGCTGCGACGACACGTCAGCGACTGGCTGATCGCCTACAACTTCGCCAAGCAGCTCAAGGCTCTGAGGTTCAGGACGCCATACCAGGCCATCGATGAACTCTGGAAATCAAAGCCCGATGTCTTTATCGTCAAACCCAGCCATCACATGCTGGGACCAAACACCTAGAGTGCGATGACAAAAAGTGGGAACCGGTTTTTGTCAATAAATCGCACGGCAACAATAGCTAGAGCATGATGACATTGGTCAATCCAATGTCATCATGCTCTAGATCAGCCCGGCCAGCGGGCTTGATGGATCGGCATACTTGCGCGTGGCCATGCGCCCGGCCAGATAGGCCTCGCGCCCGGCTTCCACGGCGAGCTTCATCGCGCGAGCCATGCGGATCGGATCGCGCGCCTCGGCGATCGCGGTGTTCATCAGCACGCCGTCGCAGCCCAGTTCCATTGCCACCGCCGCGTCGCTGGCGGTGCCGACCCCGGCATCGACCAGTACCGGCACCGAAGCGCCCTCGACGATCAGGCGCACGGTGACGCGGTTCTGGATGCCCAGCCCTGAGCCGATCGGCGCGCCCAGCGGCATGATCGCCACCGCGCCGGCGCTTTCGAGCTGCTTGGCGCCGATCGGATCGTCGACGCAATAGACCATCGGCAGGAAGCCTTCGTTGGCCAGCACTTCGCAGGCCTTCAGCGTCTCGCGCATGTCCGGGTACAGCGTGCGCGCCTCGCCCAGCACTTCCAGCTTAACCAGATCCCAGCCGCCGGCCTCGCGCGCCAGGCGCAGGGTGCGGATGGCGTCGTCGGCGGTGAAGCAGCCGGCGGTGTTGGGCAGGTAGGTGATCTGCTTCGGGTCGATGAAGTCGGTCAGCATCGGCGCGTTGCGATCGCTGACATTGACGCGGCGGACCGCGACGGTGACGATCTCGGCGCCCGATGCGGCCACGGCGGCCGCGTTCTGGGCGAAATCCTTGTACTTGCCGGTGCCGACGATCAGCCGCGAACGGAAGGTGCGGCCGGCGACGGTCCAGGTGTCATCAGCGGCAGGGCTGTCATGATCCCCGCCGCCGACGAAGTGGACGATTTCCAGCACGTCGCCGTCGGCCAGGACGACATCGGCCAGCGTCGATCGCGGCGCGATCTCGCCATTGCGTTCCACCGCCACCTTGGCCGGGGCCAGTTCGAGCTGGTGGACAAGGTCGGCCAGGGTGCTGCCGTCGGCGATGCGGCGCGGCTCACCGTTGACGGTGAGGCGGATTTCGGTGGTGGTCGTGGTGCTGGTCATGCCGGTGCAATTAGGGAGCAATGCGCGGCGCTGCAATGATTCAGCGTGGATGACCGGTCCGCATGTTGAGGACATGCGCGGTGGCAACCAGAGTTACCCCCAGCATCGTCAGCACGGCCTCGCGCGGGCCGTGGCGAACCAGCAGGGCAGAGGCCATCAGCGCCAGCCCGCTGCCGCCCAGCGCCACCAGGCCAAACCGGCGGTGGCGCGCGACGCCAAGCCCCAGCCCGATCGCGCCGACGACGACCGCCACCGCCAAGCCGATTTCATGAATCGCGGGATCGAGCAGCACCCCGCCGCCGATTCCCAGCAGCGTGACCAGCACAAGCCCGGAGATGCAATGGACGAGGCAAAGGCCCGAAACCAGCACGCCGAGCCGATCAAGCCCGCGAACGGGCAGGCCCGAGGACCCGCTGGACCGGGGAAGCAGGCGGTCTGGACTGTATGCGGAAGAATCGTGGGAGGTCATGTGGGTATGAACTTATGATATGTTGTATCATTGCGCAAGGCCGTCAAAATGGCCAGTCCGCCAGGACAAGGCTTGCGCTTGGCACAAGCTGGCTTAGACAACGCGGCGAAGGAGATCGGACGGCTACGGCGATCGCGACCGGAAAGGGGCGAATCGAATGAATTCGGGTGAAGGCATTGCGGCAGGACGGCCCCGGGCGGTGGCGCGCTGGCTGCTGGCCGTCGCGCTGCTGGTCATGGCGATGGTCGTTGTCGGCGGCATTACCCGGCTGACCGAATCAGGCGTGTCGATCACCGAATGGAAGCCGGTGACCGGCGCCATCCCGCCGCTCACGCAGGCGGACTGGCAGGCCGAGTTCGACGCCTATCGCCATACCCCGCAGTTCCTCCGCATCAATGGTCCGGCGGGGATGACCCTGGCCGACTACAAGCTGATCTTCTTCTGGGAATGGCTGCACCGCCTGCTGGCGCGGCTGGTCGGCGTGGTCTTCGCCGGCGGTCTGGCCTGGTTCTGGATCAGGCGGCAGGTTCCCGCGGGGTACAAGCCGCGGCTGCTGTTCCTGCTGGCGCTGGGCGGGCTGCAGGGGGCGATCGGCTGGTGGATGGTCAAGTCCGGCATCGTCAACGACGTCAAGGTCAGCCATTTCCGCCTGGCGACTCACCTGCTGGTGGCGCTGACCACGCTGGCGGCGCTGGTGTGGACCGCGCTGGACCTGCGCGCGCTGGCGCGGGGCGAGGGCAAGGCACGGATGACCGGCTTCGGTGTGTTCGTGCTGGCGGTGCTGCTGGGGCAACTGTTCTATGGCGCGTTGATGGCGGGCCTGCGCGCCGGCCATGTCGCGGCCGGCCCGTGGTTTGCCTGGTCGAACTGGCCGTTGATGCAGGGCCGGTTCTTCCCGGCGGGAATCGACTGGACGCAGGGCGCGGTGCACGCGCTGTTGTATGACCCGTTCCTCGTGCATTTCGTGCATCGCTGGTGGGCGGTGGTCGTGGTGATCGTGCTGACCGTGCTGGGCCGCCGCTTGCGGCGCCTGCGGCTGCGTCCGGTGTCGATTGCGCTGCACAGCGTGTTCGGAACCCAGTTCCTGCTGGGTGTGGCCACGGTGATGAGCGGCATCGGCCTGGGCATCGCGGTGCTGCACCAGTTGGGCGGGGCTGCGCTCGTCGCGGTCTGCACCTGGAGCGTTCATGCCCTGGGCCGCGAAAGGCGGCAGGCGTGAGCGCGGTGCTGTTGGCCAGCCCGGCAGCATCCGCCCGGTCGCAGGTCTTGCCGCAATGACGCGCCGCACCGCCATCGGTCGGGTGCGGCGCCGGCTTCTTGCCGAAGGCGTGGCTGCGGGCATGATCGCGCTGGCCACCGCGCAGGCCTTGCCGTTGCAGGCCGCAGGCCGCGCGGGGTTCGAGGCGCCGGTCGGCGAACACTTCCTGACACGGGTGGTGCGGCTCCAGCTCAGTGACGGCGCGATGCTGGTGGCCACCCGGCGCTATGCGATCGAGTTCGTGGCCGAGCCGGGCGGCTACCGGGTCAACGGCCGCCAGATCGACGTGGAAATCGATGCGCCGGCTCGGCTCGGCGCGCTCGCCGCGATCGAGCGGTCGCGCCGGGATGACGCGATGTTCCCGATGCATCTCGATTCGCATGGACAGATCGTCGCGTTCGGGTCGGGTTACGGCTGGAACGAGCTGTCGCAGACCCAGTCGGCGTTGCAGACGGTGGAGCACACCATCACCCGGTCGCCGATCGCGCAGGATGAACGCTTGCAGGCGTTGCAATCGGCACGGATGATCGCGGAACGTATCACCCACTGGCCGCGCGAGCTGTTTCGTCCACAGGGTGGAACCACGACGGAGACGCGCAATTTCACGCTTCCCGACGGTGGCAGCGGCGTGGTCACGATCGCGATGATTGCCGATACGCGCGGGTCAACGCTGTCCTCGCTCGAACGCGTGGTGACAACCCGTTCGGGCGGTGAAACCCGGATCAACGCCGAGGAGTGGCGGCTGATGGCGGCGCGCTAGGGCACCGAAAATAGGGAGGTATTATTTTACCTCCCTCGATTTGCCCCGATTTGCTTGACTTTTACGCACCATTTCGCGAAAGCGCCGCGTCCCGCCGGACCGGGGCCGTTCGCGGCCAGGGGATTCGGCGCAATCGAGGGAACAGATCAGCCATGAAGGCGCTCACCAAGATCACCCAGTCGGCCAAGCCGGCAGAGGTGGAAAAGAAGTGGCATCTCATCGATGCCGATGGGCTGGTGGTCGGCCGTCTCGCCGTCATCATCGCCAATATCCTGCGCGGCAAGCACAAGCCGAGCTTCACCCCGCACGTCGATTGCGGCGACCATGTCGTCGTCATCAACGCCGAGAAGGTGAAGTTCACCGGCAACAAGCTGAAGCAGCAGACCTACTACAAGCACACCGGTTATGCCGGCGGCATCAAGGAAGTCACGGCGGACAAGGTTCTGGCCGGCCGCTTCCCCGAGCGCGTGCTTGAAAAGGCCGTGGAACGCATGATTCCGCGTGGTCCGCTGGGCCGTGCGCAGATGCGCGCCCTGCATCTCTACGCCGGCACCGAGCACCCGCATGGCGGCACCCAGCCGCAGCCGCTCGACGTTGCCAGCCGCAATCGCAAGAACAAGGTGGGTGCCTGATGTCCGATAACACCGTCACCGATCTGGCCGATCTCGCCGCGCTGACCAGCGCTGCCCCGGCCGCCGACGCTCCCGAAGCCGACGCGCCCGTCATCCGCACCGGCCCCGCCGCGCCGCTGCGCGATCGCGAAGTCGATGCCCAGGGCCGCTCGTATGCCACCGGCCGCCGCAAGGACGCCGTTGCCCGCGTGTGGATCAAGCCCGGCTCGGGCAAGATCACCATCAACGGCCGCGACCAGGAAGTGTATTTCGCACGTCCGACGCTGCGTCTCGTCATCAACCAGCCGTTCGGCATTGCCGATCGCTCGGGTCAGTACGACGTTGTCGCCACCGTCAAGGGCGGCGGGCTTTCGGGCCAGGCCGGCGCGGTCAAGCACGGCATCTCGCAGGCGCTGAGCAAGTTCGAGCCGGCGCTGCGCAGCGTCGTCAAGGCTGCCGGCTTCCTGACCCGCGACTCGCGCGTCGTCGAACGCAAGAAGTACGGCCGCGCCAAGGCGCGCAAGAGCTTCCAGTTCTCGAAGCGCTGATTTCGCTTTCAGCCGATTTGGAAGAAGGGGGTCGGAAACTGCCCCCTTTTTTCATGCGTCGCTACAATCCGGCGGGCTCGTGAGTCAGCACCGACTCGCGCCGGTCCAGCATGTGCGCGGCTTCGCCCGCCCCGCGAATTTCGACCGCCATTGCCACGTGCGCATAACTGAGCAGCAGCCGCGCCAGGCGCTGTTCGCGTTCGTCCAGTTGGTCCAGCGGCTTTTCGTCGAGTTTGGCCAGCGCGCCGGGAACCAGTCCGCGCGCGGCGGCGTGGAAGGCCAGGCGTTGTTCGGGCGTGCTCTCGTCACGCAATTTCGCCCGCGCGGCGATGCCGGATGCATCCCATTGCGCCACGAACGGTTCCAGCGCTTCGTAGCCCGGCGGCAGCAGCCCCGCGTTCATGCCGTCACGCCTTTCGCCTCGCATTCGGCCAGGTAGGCGGCAACGCGTCCCTGCACTTCCTCGTACATGTGCCGCAGCAGCATCTCGTGGTCCTGCAGGTGGATCTGCTGGACCGCGCCCGAAGCCAGCCCGCGTTGTGCCGAACGGACGGCGAAGCGGTCCTCGGTCAGCAGGTCGCGCAGCACCATCGCGCCGAATTCCTGGAAATAGAGCCGCGAGACGGAGTCGGGCCGTTTGGTCCAGTACATGCGCACGATGCCGCGCGTGCGGCCCGGCCCCAGCGGCCAGTGGGTGTGGCTCCACTGCTGCGCTGGCGGCAGGCTGACGATATGGAGGCAGGGGAACAGCTTGAAATCGACCTTGGCGAAGTCCAGCCCGTCGCGCGCGGCCAGCACGTGGCCCGGTGTCATGCCCTGCACCAGCGCTTGCGGTGGCGGTGGCGGATCGGGGTTGCGCCACAAGGTCTGGCTGCGATGCGGGCCGGAGAAGCCGTAATGCGTGGGATAGCCCATCGGGTTGTCAGGCCCGGTCGCCTGGTTGCAGGCGGAGGGGTGAACGAACCGCAGATGGTAGTTTTCCTGGAAGTTGTCGAAATTGGTCTTCCAGTTGGCATCCACCTCATAGGTCCATTCGGTGAAGTCCACCGCATGGGCCACGGGCAGCGTTTCCATCTCGTCGGCGATCGGCCCCAGGAATTCGCGCAGCGACTGCGGCGGCTCGCGGTCGAGGTTGATGAAGATCATCCCCGCCACCACCTCGCACGCCACGGCCTTCAGCCCCACGTCGTCCTTGCCGATATGGAACTGCTCGAAGTCGGGCGCCGATAGCAGCCGGCCATCGCCGCCGAACGTCCACATGTGGTAGGGGCAACTGAACGCCGCGCGCTTGCCGCAGGTTTCCTGGGTAAGCTGGGTGCCGCGATGCGTGCAGGCATTGTGGAAGGCGCGGATTGCGTTGTCCTTGCCGCGCACGATCAGCAGCGAGGCGCGGGCGAAATCGATGTCGCGGCGGATGAAGCAGCCGGCTTCGGGAATTTCGCAGACATGGCCGATGTGCAGCCAGGTGCGCATGAAGATCGCCTTGCGCTCCAGCTCCCACCAGGCCGGGTCCCAGTACGGCGCGCTGGTGACCGGCCCGGTGCCGCGCAGCTTCGCGGCGTCCTCGGGCGTCAGCATGGTGAACGAGGTCTGCGCGGTCATGGCATCCGTTCCTATAGTCCGACTTGCGCGAACAGCGCTTCCGCCTGTCGCACGCCCCGCCGGATGACGGTGGCGTAGCCTTCACTTTCGCCCAGCGGGCCGGGCAGTTCCAGTTCGATGGGGCCTGCGTAGCCGGTGTCGCGGACATCGGTGAGCATCCGTGCGATCGGCAGGTCGCCTTCCCCGAACGGCACCCTGCCACCGGCGGCGGCGGGGCCGGGTGCCCTGGTACCGCCGATCACGGTATCGCCCACCTGCACCAGCGCGATATGCGGCGCGGCGGCCAGCAGCACCTCGCGAAAATCGCGTTCCATCCAGCAGTTGCCGAAATCGACGACGATGCCGAGATCGGTGCGCCGCGCGACATCGATGGCGTCGCGCACGGTGTTGACGAAGGATACGTCCGGCCGCAGCGATGGTTCGAACGCCAGACGCACGCCCTGTTCGCGCGCAAAGGCGGCGCAGGGGGCCACGGCCTCGGCGAAGGTTTCCAGCACGTCGCCCCAGGGCGCGCCGGTCGTGCGGCCCGGGGTAATGTATAGCGACCAGGCATCATGTCGCCGCGCCGTTTCGATCCAGCCGGCCAGGGCGTCGCAGGTGGCAGGCCAGGTTTGCGATTGCGAAAGGTCGAAGCCGGCGACGATCACCGTCGAGACGCGGATGCCGGCATCGGCAAGCCGGTGAAATCCGCCATCGACGTCGGCACCCAGCTTTTGCCCGATGATTCCCGCCCAGCCGAGGCCGAGTTCGCGCCACAGCGCCAGCTCTTCGTCAAACGACCACCGGAACGAGCTGAGCGCGTTCACCGCGAGACGGGCATGGACCATGCCGGGACGATACGACTTTGCCCTGCCTGCGCAAGGTGAAGTGCGGGGCTGCGAATCGGAACGTCGCGGCGATGCGGTTTGGGATTTCTGTCACCCGCGCAGGCGCCGGACGATGGCGGCTGGCGGAGGTAGGATGAAATACATTGATCTGAAATGGAAAAATTTACACTACAGCGCAAAGCAAGCTACCTTTCAAAAGAAGTGTCACGTGCATCGCAAGCTACCTTGCCATATATAGTACCTTGCGCTACATGGGTATCACCAGAGCAGGAGGTGATTCGTGCCCGAAGCCATCGAAATCCAGTTGAAGAAAGGGGTGCTGGGGTTTTGCGTCCTCGCGCTGCTGTCGCATCACGACAGTTACGCCTACGAGATCGCAAGCCGGCTATCCCACGCCGTCGATATGGGGGAGGGGACGATCTATCCCCTCATGCGCCGTATGCAGTCCGACGGTCTTGTCGCCACTTATCTCGAGGAATCGCCCTCGGGCCCGCCGCGCAAGTACTACCGGCTGACCGACGCCGGTCGCACCAGCCTGGCGCAGCAGCTTGCCGAATGGCGCGCGTTCACCGCGTCGGTCGAAGGGCTGATCAGCGAAACCGAATCAGCAACAGGGGCACTCAAGGCCGCCGCAGACGCGGAGACGAACCATGAAGCGTGATGAATTCCTGAAGAAGCTGCACAACGGCCTGGCCGGGCTGCGGCCCGAGGCGATCGACGACATCATGTCGGATTATGACGCCCACTTCGATGCCGCCGCCGAAGAGGGGCGCTCCGAAGCCGAAGTCGCCGCCGCGCTGGGCGATCCGGCCCGGCTGGCCCGCGAACTGCGGCTGGAAGCCGGCGTCCGGCGCTGGGAAGAGGTGCGCACGCCCTCGTCTGCCGTCAGCGCCATCGTTGCGGTGCTGGGCCTGGGCGCCATCGACATCCTGGTGCTGGCGCCGATCCTGCTGCCGCTGCTGGGGGTGATCTTCGGCCTCTACGTGGCGATGATCGGCGTGTTCGTCGCCGGCGGCGCGGTGCTGATCGCGGGGCCGTTCAGCGGCTTTCCCGGCGGCTTGTTCGCGGCGATCCTGACCGGCCTCGGCATGATGTCGGCCGCCACCGCGTTCGGCGCGCTGCTTACCATCGTCACCATCTGGCTGATCAACGCGCTCGTCTGGTTCGGCCGCCTGCACATGCGGCTCATCAAGCCCGCCATCGACGCGGCCTGAGGGAGAATGTCCATGATCAAGAAACTGCTCATCGTGTTCGCCTCCGGGCTGGTGCTGTCGATCGTGCTGCTCAGCTCGGCCTGGGTGATCGGCGGACCCAGCGTGATGGAGCACATCAACAAGGACGGCGACTGGAACTTCGGCTGGCACGACGACGACGATGCCCGCACGCCGACCACCACGCGCACGCTGGTGCTTAACGTCAACCAGCCGCTGGAAGTGGCCGCCCCGGTGGAACTTCACTACACCAAGGGCGAAAATACCGAGCTGACCGTGAAAGGCCCGCAAAAGCTGATGGACGCGCTGGTGTGGGAAAACGGGCGGTTGTCGCTGAAGAACGATAGCTGGATGCACCACCATTCGCTGAAGATCGAGATCACCGCGCCCAGGATGCCCGATCTGGTCTACAAGGGCGCCGGCAACATCGAGCTGGAGAATGTCGATCAACCGGCGCTGGCCCTCGACATGGCCGGTGCCGGCAACATCGACGGCAAGGGCCAGGTGCAGACGCTGACGGTGCGTTCGCGCGGGGCGGGCAACATCGACCTGTCCGAACTGGCGGCGCGCGACGCCACGGTTACCGCGGCGGGCGTGGGCAATGTCGATATAGCCGCCACCGGCAAGGTCGAGGCCACGCTTTCGGGCGCGGGCAACATCTCGCTGCACCGCAAGCCGACGGAACTGACCTCGAAGGTCAACGGCATCGGCTCGATCAGCGAAGACTATTGACCGACGTGCCACGGCAGGCCGGGGCCGCGCGCCCCGCCTGCCGTTCAGGCGGCGGCGTCGTTGACCAGCAGGACGCTGTCGTCGCGGGCCAGCGCCCACAGGCTGAGGCCTGCCGCGCGGGCGCGTTCCACCGCCAGCGAGGTCGGTAGCGACACGGTGACAAGCGTGGTCGCGCCCGCGCGCACCGCCTTCTCGACGATCTCGAAACTGCAGCGCGCGGTGGAAAGCATGAAGCCTGCCCCGGGCGACAGGCCTCCTCGCGCTGCCGCGCCGACCAGCTTGTCGAGAGCGTTGTGGCGGCCGACATCCTCGCGCAGCAGGGCAATCGCGCCGTCTTCCCGCACCAGCGCGGCGGCATGGGCCGCGCCGGTGGCGGTGCCCAGCGCCTGTCGGCCCGGCAGGAGTCCCAGTGCGGCGAATATCGAGGCCGCATCGATCCGCCGATGCGCCGCCACCGCCGGCAGCGGCCGGGCCAGCGCTTCCAGCGATTCGATCCCGCACAGGCCGCAGCTCGATTCAGCGGCACGGTTGCGGATGCGCTCGCCCAGTCGCTCCATCGGCAAACGCGGAAGCTGCGCCCGCGCGATCCAGCCGGAATCGACTTCGGCCAAAGCAATGTCGGCAATGTCGGCGGCGGTGGCGGCCAGGCCTTCGGTCAGCGCGAAGCCGGTGGCGAAGTCCTCAAGGTCAGCCGGCGTCGCCATCATCACCGCATAGGCGACGCCGTTGAATTCCAGCGCGACCGGCGCCTCGGGCACCCATTCGCGCGCAACCGGCGCGCGGCGACCGTCGCGGAACACGGCGGTCGCCCCGGCATCGGTCACGCGCCCGGTCACCCCATCTGCAGGCCGTGATAGGCGCCCAGCTTGTTGCCGTCGGGATCGCGCAGATACGCGCCGAAAGCCCCGCGCGCCTGCGGCTTGGCCTCAGGCGCGCCTTCGCAGGTGCCGCCGTTGGCAAGCCCGGCGGCGTGCCATGCCGCAACCGCCTCGGCACTGTCCGCCGCGAACAGGATCGTCCCGCCGTTGGCGCCGGTGGCCGGCTGGCCGTCGCGCGCGGCGCCGACAACGAAGTTCGGCCCACCGGGGATCTTGTACATCAGGATCGGGTAGGAAGCGGGCGCCCCCGAAGGTCCCACCCCCAGCGCGCCGAAGCTGGCGTCATAGAAGGCGCGGGCCTTTTCCAGGTCGTTGCAACCGACGCGAAGCGACATCAGACCGGCCATCGCGTTACTGCCCCAGCATGTGGAACGCGCACAGCTTGTTGCCGTCGGGATCGCGCAGGTAGGCCAGGTACATGTTGCCGAAAGCGGCGTTGCGCACGCCCGGCGGGTCTTCGCAGGTGGAGCCGCCGGCAGCCACGCCGGCCGCGTGCCAGGCGTCGGCCTGTTCCGGCGTCATCGCGAAACCGATGGTGCCGCCGTTGGCGTGCGTGGCGGGCTGGCCATCGATCGGCTTCGTTACCATGAACATGCCGCCGTTGTGCATATAGGCGATGCGCTCGCCCATGTCATTGCCGGGGGCGCCGCCGACTGCGGCGAACACGGCATCATAGAAAGTCTTGGACTTCTGCAGATCGTTGCTGCCGACGACGATGTGGCTGAACATGCCTTCTCTCCACTGTGAACGGGTTTGGCCGCACTTTGGACCGGCGCCCGAATCGGGTCAATCGGCTTGGCGATGGATTGGACGTCGCGCTTGCGCATTTTGCGAAGGCGGGGAACCATGCCGTCATGGACACCGCCGACCTGCTGCTCGCCCGCGCCGAGATCGCCGATTGCATTCACGGCTATGCCCTGGCCATCCGCCGGGGTGACCCTGCCGCCGCTGCCGCGCTGTTCACCGCCGACGGCTGTTTCGAAAACCGCGAGGTTGACCCGCGCGACTGGCCGGCGTTCCGCAATTCCACCCGGGCCGAAGGGCGCGACGCGGTGCGGGCGAAAGTCGGCAATTCGATCGGCGGGGTGCGGATGCTGCCGATGCTGCACAACATCCTGATCGACGTCGATCCGTCGGGCACCCGCGCCACGGCCACCAGCCTGATGGTGGGTCGCGTCTGGCCCTCCGACCGTGAGGTTTCGGGCGAATATGCCGACACGCTGGTGCGCGAGGATGGCCGCTGGCGCTTTGTCGAGCGGATCTACACGATCTTCAGGGCGCCCGAATGATGGTCTCGTCAACGATCGACTGGATCGTCGACGCCAGCCATGCGGCGGTTCCATGCCCCGGATCGGCCAGCTCCAGAACCGGCAGGTTGCGGCTGTAAAGCACGAAGCTGGTGGTCAGCATGAAGATGCGCGCGGCGCGTGCTTCCGCGTCGGCGCCGCCCAGCCATGCCGCCAGCGGGCGGATCGCGTGTTCGGCCGCCACCCGCGCGGTGATCGCCGCAGCCTCGCGATCGCCGGCGGCCAGCGCGATGATCGCGGGCGGCAGGATCTCCACATCGGCGCGCAGGAACTGCCCGACCAGCGCCGCGCCGAAGCCCTCGCGCGGCAAGGCATAGACGCTTCCCTCCGACAGCGCCGCCACCAGCGCGGCCTCGTACAACCCCGCCTTGGAGCCGTAGTAGCGGATCAGCAGCGTCGTGCTGGTCCCAGCCAGCGCCGCGATCTCGCGAATGCCGGCGCGGGCATAGCCAAGCGACGAGAACGCCCGCTGGGCCGCCGCCAGAATGCGCGCGCGGGTCGCCTCGGCATCGCGACGATAGGATGGCGGGGCTTCTGCGGGGTTCATGCCGTCATCAAAGCCGCCGGTTGACAGCGTGGCAAGCCCCGTTAAGTTACCAACTGATAACTTTCAGGCGAGGAACGATACGATGGCCACATTTGTCCTGGTTCACGGCGGCCATCATGGCGGCTGGTGCTATCTGAAGGTCATGCGGCGGCTTCAGGCGCGCGGCCATGTCGTCTACGCGCCGTCGCTGTCGGGCATGGGGGAGCGCAGCCACCTGATGCACCCCGGCATCGACCTTTCCACGCACATCACCGACATCGCCCGGCTGATTGAGGTGGATGACCTGCATGACGTCATCCTGGTCGGCCACTCGTATGGCGGCATGGTCATCACCGGCGTTGCCGACCGCGTGCCGGCACTCATCGGCCACCGCGTCTATCTCGATGCCGCCTATCCCCGGAACGGCGAATCGCTGCTGGAACACGCCAACGCATCGATCGCGCCGCTGCGGGCGACAATGCGCGTGATTGACGGCGTGGAACTGGTCGGCTTTCCCGAGCAGATGCCGCCGCACTTCTTCGGCATTACCGATCCTGTCGATGCCGCCTTCACGTCCGCCCGGCTGGGGCCGCAGCCCTGGGCCTGCTACACCCAGCCGCTGGCGCTGGCGAACGAGGCGGCGATGCGCGCCATTCCCGAAAGCCACCTGATCTGCACGCCCACCATCCCCGGCCGCGACATGGCGCTGCTGCGCGAGCGTTCGGAAGGGCGTGTGTGGGATGTCGATACCGGGCATGACCTGATGATCACCGAGCCGGACTGGGTGACGGAACGCCTTGAAGCGGTGGCCCAAGTCATGGTTTGATGCGGCACGCCGAAAATGGCCCGACATGAGGGCCCGACATGAGGGAATGAGGATGCCCACCAGCCGTACGCTCGAATTCGATCATCTTGGCGCGCGCCTTGTCGGCGATGTCGTTGTGCCCGACGGCGCCGGGCCGTTTCCGGTGGTGCTGGTGATGTCGAACGCGCTGGGCCTGTCGAAACAGGCGCGGCATTCGGCCCGGCTGCTGGCCGAACAGGGCTGGCTGGCCGTTGCCACCGACATGTACGGCGATGCGTTCGAGGATCATACCGGGACGAAATCGGGCCAGTTCTATGCCGAACTGATGGGCGACCGGCCCCGGCTGCGCGCCCGCGCCAACGCCTGGCGCGATGCCGCCGCCGCGCTGCCCGAGGCCGATCCGGCGCGCGTCGCCGCCATCGGCTACTGTTTCGGCGGCGCCTGCGTGCTGGAACTGGCGCGCAGCGGCGCCGACCTGCGCGCGGTGGTCTCGTACCACGGCATCCTCGAAACCCCGCTGCCGGCGGAAAAGGGCGCGATTCGCGGCGAAGTGGCGGTCTATGCCGGCGCGCGCGACCCTTATGCCCCGCCCGCGCAGACCGAGGCGTTCGTCGCGGAAATGCAGGCCGCCGCCGCGCGCCACACCGTCACCGTGTTCGCCGATGCCGCGCACAGCTTCACCGATCCGTCGCACACCGGCGACATGCCCGGCATCGAATACAACGAACTGGCGCACAAGGTCTCATGGGCAGGCACGCTGGCGCTGCTGGAGCTGGTCTTCGCATGAACGCGATGCCGCTGCCGACCGAACTTTCTGGAATCACCCGCGAATGGCTGGAAGCGGCGTTGCGCCAGCGCGCGCCGGGCGTGGTGCTGCACGGGTTCGAGATCGTCGATGTCAACCACGGCACCTGCACCAAGGTCCGCCTGCGGCTCGATCTTGCCGGCGCGGCGATTCCCGAACTGGTCATCCTCAAGGGCGGGTTCGAGCCGCACAGCCGCGCGATGCCCTACATGCATCAGGAGGAAGTCCACGGTTACGCCGACGTCGCGCCGCATTCGCCGCTGCGGATGCCGGCCTGCCATTTCGCCGCATTCGATCCGGCCAGCGGGCAGGGCATCGTCATCATGGACGATCTTGTCGCGCGCGGGGTCGAATTCTGCCATGCCCAGCGCCCGCAATCGCCCGAAACCGTGGCCAGGCGCCTGCGAATGCTGGCGCGCCACCATGCCATCAGCCATGCGCCCGACGCCGCATCGGGCGATTTCGCAGCCGGTGGCCGGTTTGCCTGGGCCACCGGCTACATGGCCGGCTTCACCCATTTCGCCACGCTGCTCACCCCGGACGTCTGGCGATCGTACTGCGACAGCGCGCGCGGCGCGGCCTTGTCCAACCGGTTCCATTCGCT
Organism: Sphingomonadales bacterium; assembly: GCA_018971065.1. The sequence goes on from JAGWVC010000069.1 coordinate 15,183, forward strand.
GGACTGGATGAAGCACGCCATTCTGCGGATGCAGCAGTTGGACGCCACGCTGCCGCAGGCGCTGCTTCACGGCGACACGCATCTGGGCAATCTCTACATCGATATCGACGGCGAGCCGGGGTTTTTCGACACCATTCCCCATCGCGGCAACCCGATGCTGGAGGTGACGTACCACCTGACCTGCGCGCTCGACCCGGCCGACCGTCGCGCGCATGATCGCGACCTGGTGGCGGCCTATCGCGACGAATGCATTGCCAGTGGCGTGGCCGCGCCATCGCTGGACGAGATGATGCGCCTGTTCGCCTGCTTCCTGCCGGCGGGCACCTGCGTGTTCCTGCTGAACGCCTCGGAATTCCAGCCCGAGGCGATCAATACCGCCTATACCGCGCGATTCTCGGCAGCGATGCTCGATCATGATACGCTGGCGCGGTTGAGGTAGGACCCAGCCCGCCCCGCAGCCGATAGAACGACCGGAGAGGATACCCCCCATGCCCACCCCCGTTGGTCTCGACTGGATCGATCCGCTGTTCAACCAGCCGTTCGTCGATTGCGACGAGCATCGCGATGGCCCGGTCCCGCACCGCTATGTCAGCGGCGGCTTTGCCGGTACGCAGGCGCGGTTCTCGTTCTATTTCCCGCCGGCGGACGAATACGACGGGCGGTTCTTCCACAACACCTACCCGATGGCGACCACGTCGGACATCGGCCCGTTCCCGATCGAGTTCGAGGTGGCGACCGGCGATCTCGGTTTCACCTTCGCCAGCTTCGCCGCCTATGTGCAGACCAACAACGGCGGCGTGTTCCGCGATCCCGCCACCGATCCCGCCATCCCGGCCTGGCGGGTCAACGCGGCGGCGGCGAAGTATTTCCGGGCATTCTCGCAAGAGGTCTATGGCCCGCACAAGCTCCACGGCTACCTGTTCGGCGGCTCGGGCGGGGCCTACCAGACGATGGGCGCGGCCGAGGCGACCAGCGGCATCTGGGACGGCTTCGTGCCGTTCGTATCGGGCTGCAACCATGCCATCCCGTCGATGTTCACCGCGCGGATGCACGCGCTGCGCACACTGGGCCGGCATGGCCGGTTTCCCGCCCTGTTCGACGCGATCGATGTCGGCGGCAGCGGCGATCCGCTGGCGGTGCTCGATGGCGAGGAGGAGGCGGCCTATCTGGAAGCGGCGGGCATGGGCTTCCCGGCGGCCGGCTGGTATTGCCATCAGACGATGGGCAGCGGCTATTTCGCCAACATCTCGGGCATGATCCCGGCGATGGACCCCACCTATGCCGACGATTTCTGGAGCAAGCCCGGCTATCTCGGCAGCGATCCGAACGCCGCCATCCGCAAGGACCGCTTCAGCTTCGACACCACGGTGACGGCGGTGGATCGCGGCCCGCCCGCCAGCATTACCCTTGCCGCCGTGCCGGATCGCGATTTCGCCAATGCCCATCTGGTGCTGGGCAGCGGCGCCAGCCTGCCGATCGCGCGCCACGGCGGCACCACGGTGACGCTGATCGCGCATGTCGATCCGTCGGCGGTGGCATCGATCCAGCCCGGCGATTCAGTGCGGATCGACAATTCCTGGGCGCTGGCGCTGGAAACCTATCACCGCCACCAGGTGCCGCCGACCACCGATTATCTGGGCTGGAACCAGTTCCGCGATGATGCCGGCAGGCCGATCTATCCGCAGCGGCCGGTGCAGATCGGCCCGGTCGGCACGATGAACTCCGCCGGCCACGTGCTGGATGGCCAGCTTCACGGCAAGGCGATCGTGTTGGGCTGCCTGCTCGATATCGACTGTCATCCGTGGCAGTCCGACTGGTATCGCGGCATGGTGCGCAAGGCGCTGGGCAAGGACGTGGCCGACGACAACCTGGCCGTCCAGTATGTCGAGCGCGCGCATCACGAGAACCCGCTGACGCCCTTGGCGCGCCAGCATGCCATCTCGTACTCGGGCGCATTGCAGCAGGCGCTGCACGATCTGGCGGCCTGGGTGGAAAACGACGAGGTGCCGCCGCAGACGCACTACAGCATCGTCGGCGCGCAGGTCGTGCTGCCCGCCACCGCCAACGCGCGCGGCGGGTCGCAGCCGGTGATCACGCTGGCCGCCAACGGCGGCGCGCGCGCCGAGGTGCGCGTGGGTGAGCCGGTGACGTTCACCGCCGCGATCGAGGTGCCGATGACCACCGGCGATGTCGTCGCCGCCGAGTGGGATTTCGACCAGACCGGCGAATTCGCGATCGGCGCCGATTTCACCACCGCGCATCATGTCGAACTGACCGCCAGCTATAGCTGGTCCGCGCCGGGCACCTATTTCGTCGCGCTGCGCGCCCATTCGCACCGCGAAGGCGATGTCGAATCGCCGTATTGCCGCATCGCCAACCTCGCGCGGGTGCGGGTGGTGGTGAAATGAACGCCACGCCGACCGGACGGCTCGACGGGCGCACCGCGTTCATCACCGGCTCGTCGCGCGGTATCGGTGCGGCGATTGCCCGCCGTCTTGCCGCAGACGGGGCGAACGTCGTGCTTCACGCCCGCAACCAGCGCGACAAGGCCGAGGCGGTGGCCGCGCGGATTCGCGACGCGGGCGGTACCGTCAACATCGTCATGGGCGATCTGGCCGCAGGCGACATGGCGACCACGCTGGTGCGCGAGGCCCATGCCGTTCACGGCGCGCTGGACATTCTGGTGCTGAACGCCGGGGGCGGCTCGTCGGGGCCGATCGAGACGCTGGCGGTGGAGACCATCGATGCGGTCATCGCGCTGAACCTGCGCGCCACCATGCTGGCCACCGCCGAATTCGCCCGGCTGACTGCCAGCGCGCATGGCCGCGTCGTGTTCATCTCGTCCGGAATGGCCACGCACCCGGCCCCCGGCGTCTCGGCCGGCGCCGCCGCCAAGGCCGGGGCCGAGGCGTTCATCCGCTCCGCCGCGCAGGAACTGGGGCCGCGCGGGATCACCTGCAACTCGGTCGCCCCCGGCTGCACCCGCACCGAGATGATCGCCGGGCAGAGCTGGCCCGATGCGGTGCCGCCGTGGACCGCGCTGCGCCGCCTGGGCGAGCCGGAGGACATTGCCGATATCGTCGCGTTCCTCGCCTCGGACGACGGCCGCTGGGTGACGGGCGTGACGCTTCCGGCGAACGGCGGCCTGATCACCACCGCCGCCAACATCCTGGCGCGGGCGAAATAGCGCGCTGAGGCGCCGCTCAGTCGTCCTTGTGGCGGTCCAGTTCGGTGCCGGCCAGGGTGACGACATGCAGCAGGTTGGTCGATCCCGGGGTGCCGAACGGCACGCCCGCCAGCGTCACCAGCCGCGAACCGGCCACGCCGAAACCGTGGCGCAGCGCCATGCGCTTGCCCTTGGCGATCATCTCCTCGAAACTGCCGATGTCGCGCGTGTGGACGGCATAGACACCCCACAGCAGCGCCAGTCGCCGCGCGGTGCGGGGGCTGGGGGTCAGCACCAGGATCGGCGCCGACGGCCGTTCCCGCGCCACGCGGCGGGCGGTGGAGCCGGAACCGGTGAAGGTGATGATGCCGGTGATCGGCAGCGTCTCGGTAATCCGCGCGCAGGACAGCGCCAGCGCATCGGCGGTGGTGGCATCGGGGCGCACTTCGGCGAGCTGCACGCGGCGCAGATAGGCCGGATCGGCCTCCACCTGCGCGGCGATGCGGTGCATGATCGTCACCGCCTCGACCGGCCAGGCGCCGCTGGCGGTCTCGGCCGAGAGCATCACCGCGTCGGCGCCGTCATAGACCGCATTGGCCACGTCGGAGACCTCGGCGCGGGTGGGTGCCGGGCTTTCGATCATCGATTCGAGCATCTGCGTGGCCACCACCACCGGCTTGCCGCTGCGGCGGGTGGCTTCGACAATGCGCTTCTGCAGCGGCGGCACTTCCTCGGGGTTCAGCTCCACGCCAAGGTCGCCGCGTGCCACCATGATGCCGTCGGCCAGCTCGATGATCTCTTCCAGCCGGTCGATCGCGGCGGGCTTCTCGATCTTGGCCATAAGCGCGGTGCCGCTGGCGCTGCCGATCAGCCGCCGCGCCTCGGCCACGTCCTCGGGGCGCTGCACGAACGACAGCGCGATCCAGTCTGCGTGGTGTTCCACGGCAAAGGCCAGGTCGCGCCGGTCCTTCTCGGTCAGCGCGGGCACCGGGATCACCGCATCGGGCACGTTCACGCCCTTGCGGTCGGAAATCACCCCGCCGACTTCGGCCGAGCACAGGATGCGGTCTTCCTCTGCGGTGATGACGCGCAGGCGCAGCTTGCCGTCGTCGATCAGCAGGCGCTGGTTCTTGTGCAGGATGCCGAACAGTTCGGCGTGCGGCAGGCAGACGCGGGTGTCGTCGCCGGGCATTGGATCACGGTCCAGCGTGAAATGGCTGCCGTGGCGGATCACGGCGCGCCCGCCGGCGAACGTGCCGACTCGCAGCTTCGGCCCCTGCAGGTCGCACAGGATGGCGATCGGCCGGCCGAACGCCTTCTCCGCCGCGCGTACGTTAGCGATGGTTTCGGCATGGGTGGCATGGTCGCCGTGGCTCATGTTGACGCGGAAGGCGTCCGCCCCGGCCTCCAGCAGCGCGGCGATCATTTCGGGCGAGCGGCTGGCCGGGCCCAGCGTGGCCAGGATCTTGATCTTGCGGCCGCGCAGCTTGGCCTCGCTTTTCGCCATGGCGGATGCGTCCTTCTTTGATTTGCCCCGGCCGGATAGGGGTTTGAGATGACCATTTCGCTATGGCAAAGGCCAGTGGAATAACCAAGTCCAAGAACCGAGGGAGACCACCATGAATATGAATGCAACCGACCCGCTGGATGAACTGGACGATGCCGTGGCCGCCGCCGCCTTCCGCCGGCTGGTGCGCCATTTGCGCCATCGCCACGATGCGCAGAACATCGAACTGATGGGCCTGTCGGGCTTCTGCCGCAATTGCCTGGCCGACTGGATCGTCGACGCTGGAGCCCCGTTCGACAAGGCCGGCGCACGCGAGGTGATCCACGGGATGCCGTTTGCCGAGTGGAAGGCGAAATACCAGACCGAGGCAACGCCCGAACAGCTTGCCCGCATGGACGCCAGCCTGAAGAAGAACGGCGGCGCGCACTGAAGGATTTCGAGGATTTCGCCCGCGCCCGCAGTCCGCTAAGGCCCCCGCATGAGCACGCATAACGCCGCCTATCCCGCCCTGCGCCTCCGCCGCACCCGCAGCTCCGCGTGGAGCCGGGCGATGCATCGCGAAACGCTGGTCTCGCCTGCCGACCTGATCTGGCCGCTGTTCGTCACCGAAGGCAGCGGGGTGGCGGAGCCGATCGGCTCGCTGCCCGGCGTCTCGCGCTGGTCGGTGGACGGCATCGCTGCGCGCGCGAAAGAGGCGGTGGCGCTGGGCATTCCCTGCCTGGCGCTGTTCCCCAACACCCAGCCCGATCGCCGCTCGCACGACGGGCGTGAGGCGCTGAACCCCGACAACCTGATGTGCCGCGCCATCCGCGCCATCCGCGATGCCTGTGGCGACGCTGTCGGCGTGCTGACCGATGTCGCGCTGGACCCTTATACCAGCCACGGCCAGGACGGGTTGATCGACGAGGCCGGCTATGTCCTGAACGACGCCACGGTGGAGGTGCTGGTCGGCCAGTCGCTGAACCAGGCCGCCGCTGGCGCCGACGTCATCGCTCCGTCCGACATGATGGACGGCCGCATCGGCGTGATCCGCGCCGCGCTGGAGCAATCGGGCCACAGCAACGTCCAGATCATGGCCTATGCCGCCAAGTACGCCAGCGCGTTCTATGGCCCGTTCCGCGATGCCGTCGGCTCCAGCGGGCTGCTGAAGGGCGACAAGAAGACCTACCAGATGGACCCCGCCAACAGCGAGGAAGCGCTGCGCGAGGTGGCGATGGACCTGGCCGAGGGCGCCGACAGCGTGATGGTCAAGCCCGGCCTGCCTTATCTCGACATCGT
>JAGWVC010000070.1 GCA_018971065.1 Sphingomonadales bacterium
TTTCCGGGACAATACCCCGAACCGGGGGGCGGCATGGTTGCGCCTGCGGTGCCATGTCCGTAGAAGGCCAAGCCATGCAGGGGGTCGGCTGCTTTCCTTTCCTGGCTGGATCGCCCGGGCGCGGGCAGCGATGAGGCGCGTCTGCGTCATCGGTGCCGGATTCGGCGGGTTGGCGCTGGCGCTGCGCCTTCAGGCGGCCGGCATGGCCACCACGCTGGTCGAAGCCGGCGAAGCCCCGGGCGGGCGGGCGGCGCAGCGCACCGTCGAGGACATGACCTTCGACCTGTGCCCGGCGACGATCGACGATGTGGGCGGCCTGCAGGAGCTGTGGGCCCTGGCCGGGCGCGATGTCGCCAGCGACGTTACCTTGCTGCCGGTGCAGCCGTTGTGGCGGCTGAACTGGCCCGACAGCACCCAGATCGACTGGACTGCCGATGCCGCCGCGATGGCGCGCGGCGTGGCCCGGCTGGCCCCCGGTGACCTGGCCGGATACCAGCAGTTCATGGCCTATGCCGCCGAGATGAGGGCGGTGGGCACGTTCGGGTTTGGCGAGAAGGCGCATACCGGCGCGGGCATGTTCGCGCGGGCGCTGCCGCTGCTGGTTCGCCAGCAGGCCTGGCGATCGCTGGACGGCAAGGCGCGCGCGCTGGTGAAATCGGAGAAGCTGCGCCAGGCGTTGACCTTCCGCGTGCTGATGAAGGGCGGCAACCCGCTGACAGTGCCGGCGCTGCACGCGGCGAACCTGCGCACCGAGGCCGAACGCGGCACCTGGTGGCCGCAGGGCGGGGTGGCGGCGCTGGCCCGGGCGATGGCGGCGCTGTTCGTGGCGCAGGGCGGCGAACTGCGGCTGGGCGATCCGGCCGTGCGGATACACACGCTGGGCAACCGCGTCAGCGCGGTATCCTGCGCCAGCGGCTGGCGCGCGCACTTCGATGCGGTGGCCAGCAATGCCGACGTGATGCACACCTATCGCACGCTGCTGGCGAAGACGCCGCAGGGCGACAGGATGGTGCGGCGGCTGGCCGGGGGGCGTTGGTCGCCCGGGGTGTTCGCGGTGCATTTCGCGGTCGAGGGGGCGTGGCCGGGCATTCCGCACAACACCATGCTGTTCGGCCCGCGCTGGGACGATTGGCTGGAGGATGTGTTCCAGCATGGCGTGCTGCCGCGCGACATGGTGATCCGGCTGGCGCACCCCACCGTTACCGATGCCACGCTGGCGCCGGCCGGGCGCAGCCTGTTCAGCGCGTTCGTGCCGGTGGCAAACCTGGGCAAGCTGCCGATCGACTGGGAGACGGTGGGACCGGTGATGCAGCGGCGCGTGCTGGACGAAGTGGGCCGCCGCTTCATTCCCGACATTCACGACCGCATCGTCACCGCGTTCCATGCCACCCCGCGCGACACCGCGCTGGCGCTGAACGCGCACCTGGGCAGTTGCGCCGGGCTGGAGCCGGACTTGTGGCAATCGGTCCGGCTGCGTCCGCGCCATCGTGACGAATGCTTCGGCAACCTTTATCTGGCGGGTGCCGGCTCGCACCCCGGCGCCGGGTTCTCGTCGGTGCTGACCGGGGCGCGGGCGGTGGCGAGGCTGATAGAGGAAGATTTGAAGGCATGAAGCGAGTGGCGGTCTATTGCGGTTCGGCAACCCCCGAGGACCCGCGCTACATGGAACTGGCGCGCACCGTGGGCGATACGCTGGCGCGGCGCGGCATCGGCGTGGTCTATGGCGGCGCGAAAGTGGGGTTGATGGGCGCGGTGGCCTATGCCGCGCTGGCGGCGGGGGGCGAGGTGATCGGCGTGATCCCCGAGGCGCTGGTGGGCGCCGAAGTGGCCAATCCCGATTGCACCGAACTGCGGGTGGTGAAGGGGATGCATGAGCGCAAGCTGGCGTTCACCCAGCTTTCCGACGGCTTCCTGACCCTGCCCGGCGGGGTGGGCACGATGGACGAGCTGTGGGAGGCGGTAAGCTGGGCGCAACTGGGCTATCATGCCAAGCCGGTGGGCCTGCTGAATGCCTTCGGTTTCTATGACGGGCTGCTGGCGTTCAACCGCCACATGGCCGATGTCGGCTTCGTGCGACCGCCGCATCGGGGCATCATCATCGCCGAGCACGAGCTGGACCTGCTGCTGACCCGGATGGCCGCGCACGAGCCGATCGAGGCGATCTGCCGGATCGACGAGGACGACCTGTAATTACCGGATCGGCGGGTTCAGGCGGCGGAACAGGCGGCCTTTCTCGCTGAACAGCACCAGCGCCAGCGTGCCGCAACCGGCGATCAGCATGGTCAGCGCCAGTGGCCGGGCGGTGCCGTCGTAGGCCTGGCCGACCAGCGTGCCGAGGGCGGCGCCGCAGATCGTGCGCACGAACGCCTGCGACGAGGCGGCAGCGCCGGCCTGGCGGGCGAAGGGCTGCAGCGCGATCGACCCGAAGTTGGCGCCGATGAAGCTCATCATGCACATGTTCAGGGTCATCACCGGCACGAACGTCCACAGCGTTTCATGCGTGCGGGTGGCCAGCAGGAACTGCAGGCTGCTGAGCACGATGTAGCCGAACACCGCGCTGTGCGAGACGCGGCGCGCGCCGAAGCGGACGACGATGCGCGAGTTGACGAAGCTGGCGCACGACATCGCCAGCGCCATCCCGGCGAACAGCAGCGGGAAACCGGCGCCGGCGCCGAAGTGTTCGGCGACGAGCTGTTGCGAGGAATTGATGTAGCCGAACAGCGCGCCCTGGACGAGGGCCATGCCGAACACATAGCCGAGCGCGGCGCGGGTGGTGACGGTTTGCAGCGTCGCGCGGGCGACGTGCCGGGGGTGCAGGGTCTGGCGATGGGCCGGGTCCAGCGTTTCGGGCAGGCGCAGGCTGATCCACGCCGCAACCAGCACTGCCATCGTCGCCATGATGCCGAAGATCCAGCGCCAGCCGACGAACAGCAGCACCGCCTGGCCGAGCGAGGGCGCGGCCATCGGCACGATCATGAAGGTCATCGACACCATCGACTGCATCCGCGCCATGCGATCGCCTTCGTAGCGATCGCGGATGATCGCGGGTGGCACGACGGTGAGACCTGACGATGCCAGCCCGCCCAGCGCGCGGGCCGCCAGCATCATGCCGAACGTGGGCGCCAGCGCGGCGGCGATGGTGAAGGCGATGTAGCCGCCGAGGCAGAACAGCAGCACAGGCTTGCGGCCGAAGCGATCGGCCAGCGTGCCGGGGACCAGCGAGCCGAGGCCGGAGAACAGCAGGAACAGGCCGACCACGAGCTGGCGCTGGTTGGAATCATGAACGCCGAGATCGGCCGACATGATGCCGAGCGCGGGGAGCATCGAATCGACCGCGAGCGCCTGAAGCGCCTGGGTCATCGCCATCATCGTCACGAATTCGCGGATCGACAGGAACGGCTTTTCGGTGGGGGGAGAGGCCATGCCCGACCCTGTGGCCCGTGGGCGCCGGAATTGCCAGTGTGCAGTTGCGAAAAGATCGCCGGTTGCAGGGGTGGGGCGGGGCCGGGTAAGCTGGCGCGATGGCGCAGGACACCCCCGCTGGCGAGGACGACGATGCAGGCGGGGCGCTGCGCAAGATCATCCATATCGACATGGATGCGTTCTTTGCCAGCGTCGAGCAGCGCGACGACCCAGGCTTGCGCGGGTTGCCGGTGGCGGTGGGGGGCGCCAAGGGTCGGGGGGTGGTGGCCGCCGCCAGTTACGAGGCGCGGACGTTCGGGGTGCGATCGGCGATGCCCTCCGCCACGGCATTGCGGCTGTGCCCCGACCTGGTGTTCCGGCCGCCGCGTTTCGAGGTGTACAAGGCGGTGTCGCGGCAGATCCGCGCGATCTTTGCCGAATTCACCCCGTTGATCGAGCCGCTGTCGCTGGACGAAGCCTATCTGGATGTGACCGCCGACTTGCGCGGGGTGGGCAGTGCGACGCGGATTGCCGAGCTGATCCGCGCGAGGATCAGGGCCGAGACCGGGCTGACCGCCAGTGCCGGGGTTTCGTACAACAAGTTCCTGGCCAAGCTGGCGAGCGACCAGAACAAGCCCGACGGGCTGTGCGTGATAAGGCCGGGCGAGGGGCAGGCGTTCGTGGCCGGGTTGCCGGTGCGGCGGTTTCACGGGGTGGGGCCGCGCGGGGCGGAGAAGTTGGCGGCACTGGGGATCGAAACCGGCGCGGACCTGCGCGCGGCGGACATTGCGGTGCTGCGGGCGCATTTCGGGCGGCAGGCGGACTATCTCTATCGCGCGGCGCGGGGGATCGACTGGCGGCGGGTTTCGCCCGACCGGGAGCGCAAGTCGATCGGCGGTGAGCGCACTTATGACAAGGACATTGCCAGCGGCAGCGGGCTGCGCGCGGCGCTGGAGCATATCATCGCGATCGTCTGGCGCGATGTCGAGCGGCTGGAGGCGAAAGGGCGGACGCTGACGCTGAAGCTGCGCTATTCCGATTTCACCACGAAGACCCATTCGCGAACGCTGGTGCGGCCGATCGCCGACAGGCAAGAGTTCGTGATGGTGGCGCGGGCGCTGCTGGATGAGCAGTTGCCGTTGCCGCAGCCGGTGCGGCTGATGGGGCTGACGCTGTCGGGGCTGGAGGGGGAGCGGGAGGCTTTGCCGCCGGTCGATGACGGCAAGGGCCAACTGGCGCTGTTCTGATTTAGCCCTTCAGCAGCCCGTACATCGGGTCTTCGCGGCTTTTGACGCCGCGCGTGGCGTGAGGGAGCAGGCCGGTGGCGGGGTGGCCGGTGGGGACTTCGGCGGCGCGCTCGAAGCGTTCGATGTCGTAGACGACGGTGCGTTCGGCGATGCGCCAATCGCCGCTGCGGCATTCGAGGCGATCGAGGTAGCGGCCGGCGAGGACCCAGTTCCAGGTTTCGCCATCATGCTCGAACTGGTGCCAGGCGGTCATGTAGGACTGCGCGGCGGCGCGGTGGCCGTCGAGCTCGATGACGATGTTCGAGAGCTGGTGGCTGGTGCGCATCGGCATGCCCTGGACGACGGTGCGGGTGAAGCGCTCGACCGCCGATTCGGTTTCGCCCGAGTGATTGTCCTTCGCGTCGAGGTGGAAGGCCGAGAGGATCAGCGGCAGGTCGGCGCGGTCGATCCCCCGGCAGTAGCGGTGCAGGCAATCGGTGATGGCGGCGCGGGCCGTCAGTTCCGCCAGTTCCATCAGAATTTGGCCGCATGCTCGGCGATGCGGCCGATGTAGTCCTCGATCGCGGCCATGCTGGGGAACGGTCCTTCGAGGCGGCCCATGACGCCGGTGGCGAATTCGGTGACGCCGGCTGCCATCATTGCCGGCACATCGGCGAAGATGCGGTCGAGATCGAAGTGGCTGTTGTCGGGCAGCATGTAGCGCGGCAGGTGGGCGCGGACGATGAGTTCGGCCGGATCGCGACCGGCGGCGACGAACGCGTCGCGATACATCTGCGAGCCTTCGCGCAGCTTGTCCAGCGAGGCGGAATCGTCGGGGCCGCTTTCCCAGCCGTCGCACAGTTCGGCGACCAGCTTGACGTTGGCGGGGGTGGCCTTGACGCCGAGCAGGATGGGGATGCGCTTCTGCACCGGCTGCGGCTGCTGGTGCAGTTCGGTGAACGAGACGGTTTCCGACTGGAACGTGGCGGGCTGGTTTTCCCACAGCGCGCGGCAGGCGCCAATGTTGTCGCGCAGGATCTGGCGGCGCTTGCCGAAATCGACGTTCAGCGAGGCATATTCCTCGCGGCTCCAGCCGGTGCCGAAGCAGGGTTCGCAGCGGCCGTTCGAGATGACGTCGATGGTGGTGAGCTGCTTGGCCAGCAGCACCGCCGGGCGCAGCGGCGCCAGCATGATGCAGTTGGAGATGCGGATGCGTGTCGTGACGGCGGCAATGGCGCCGTTGAGCACCGCCAGTTCGAGGTAGGGCTTGCGGCCGGCGTCGCCGTGGGCCAGCCCGCCCTCGTAGGGATAGTTGGAGATGTCGCTGCCGAGCGAGACATGCTCACCCAGCGCGACGCCGTGGAGGCCGGCCTTCTCGACCATCTTCGCGATCTCGACGGGCCGGGCGGTGCCGTCGATATGGCCGATGTAGAGCGTGATCTTCAGCATCGATTCTCTCCCGTTTGCGGCGACTGCGTGGGCTTCCCGAAGAAAAGGGCGGTCCTTCGACAAGCTCAGGACGGACGGATTTCGGTGCGGCAGACGTGGTTTTGAGGGATGCTACGCCGTTGCTGCCGCTGCTGGCTTGACCTATTGCGACAGGCGGGCGGCGCGGCTGCCGGGGGTGCCGGGGTTTTCGGCGCCCATGCCGGAGAAGCCGATGCAGTAGCCGCCATCGACCGGCAGCACGACGCCGGTGATGTAGCGCGCTTCGTCGCTGGCGAGGAACAGCGCGGCGTTGGCGATATCCTCGGGCAGGCCCCAGCGGTCGAGCGGGATGCCGGCGAGGCGGAAGCCGTCCTCGGGCGGGGTGGAGCATTCCTTCGACATCGGTACCAGCCCGGTCCAGAACGTGCCGGGGGCGATGGCGTTCACGCGGATGTTCTGATCGGCATAATCGAGCGCGGCGGTCTTGGCGAGCTGGTGGACGCCGGCCTTGGCCGAGCCGTAAACCGAATGCTCCTTCCAGCCGACCACGCCCGAGGCCGAGCCGATGTTGACGATGGCGCCGCCGCCGGTCTTCATCATCGAGATAATGCCGTACTTCATGCCCAGGAACACGCCGCGGATGTTGACGGCGTGGATCTGGTCCCAGCGTTCGGCGGTCTGTTCGTGCAGCTTGGCCATGCCGCCGCCGAAGCCGGCGTTGTTGACGAGAATGTCGAGCCGGCCCCACTTGTCCTCGGCAGCGGCGATCATCGCCTGGACCTCGGATTCATCTGCGACGTTGGCGTGGACCGCGATGGCGTTGGCGCCGATCTGCGCGGCGACCTCGTCCTGCGCGCCGGAAATGTCGGCGCAGACGACGCGGGCGCCTTCTTGGGCAAAGCGGATCGCGGTGGCGCGGCCCATGCCCGAGCCGGCGCCGGTGATGATGGCGATCTTGTCCTTGAGGCGCATGTCTAGTCTCCCGGTCTGGATTTGCCGGGGTTTGTACAGGTGTTCAGCGTGAAGGCAAGATCGGGTTCGTGCGGGGAGGCTTGTAAACCGGCATGTTTATGAAATAACGACATAACTCTATTATCGCGAAGGATGGCGGGTTGGAACCGGGATCGATTGCAGCCTGGGTGGGAACGGGCATTGCCGGGCTGGGTGCCGTCCTGGCGATGCACCAGTTGCGCCTGGCGACTCAGGCCCAGAAAAACCAGGTGGCCATAGCCAGCGCCAATCTCCTGCTGTCGATCGATGCGGCGTATGAAGGCAGCGAACTGATGGCGGGGCGAATGGCGGTCAGGGCGCTGAGGCATCGCGCGGAAGCCAAGGTCGGACTGGATGGCGTCTATCGTTCGGATGACGCCACGCGAAAGCTGGTGTGCGCCGAGTGCTCGAAGGAGCTTGGTGAATTATGGCAGCGGGTGAAGAACTTTGCGCCTGATACGGCGGCAGAGAAGCGCGACGGGCTGACACCGGCCGAGCATTATGCGCGGGTCATGGCATTGCCGTTCTGGTTCGAGACCATCGGTCGGTTGTGCGCCCGCAAGCTGCTGCCGGTGGAGGACATCCTCAACCTCTACGATCAGGTGATCATCACCACCATGTTCGCATTCGAGGAGCATATCCGGGCGCGGCGGAGCGAAGGCCCGTTTCCGAATCCCCGGTTCATGGAAAATGCGATGGCGCTGTATGCGAAGGCACAGGCCTACAAGCAAAAACGGGACGACCCCCATCAGGACCGTCCCGCCGAAAGTGGCATGGAGTGGTAGGCTGGCCGATCAGGCGAGTTCTTTATTGCGCATGATGTCGGCTCCTGATTGCGCTATGATGGGAGGAATTCTGTCACAAAAGGTGTGATTTGTCAATTGTCTGTCAGTGCGCCACCAGCCGCCGTTCACCCGCGATCTTCTGCATGGCCTTTTGCAGTTTCTCGAAGGCGCGGACCTCGATCTGGCGGACGCGTTCGCGGCTGACGTTGTATTCCTGGCTCAGCTCTTCCAGCGTCTGAGGTTCTTCGATCAGCCGTCGCCGGGTCAGGATGGCCTGTTCGCGTTCGTTCAGCGCGCCCATCGCTTCGGTCAGCAGTGCGTGGCGCCATTTCGCCTCTTCCGCCTGGGCGACGGTTTCGTCCTGGAGCGGGCCCTGATCGGCGAGCAGGTCCTGCCACTGGCCTTCGCCTTCCTCGTTCAGCGAGACGTTGAGGCTGGAATCGCCGCCGAGCATCATGCGGCGGTTCATGTTGACGACTTCGGTTTCCGAGACGCCGAGGTCCTTGGCGATCTTGGCGACGTCATCGGGGTGAAGATCGCTGTCCTCGTAGGCGTCGAGGTTCTTCTTCATGCGGCGCAAGTTGAAGAACAGCTTCTTCTGCGCGGCGGTGGTGCCGATCTTGACCAGGCTCCACGAGCGCAAGATGAATTCCTGGATCGACGCCTTGATCCACCACATTGCATAGGTGGCGAGGCGGAAGCCGCGCTCAGGCTCGAACTTCTTGACGCCCTGCATCAGGCCGATGTTGCCTTCGCTGATCAGTTCGCTGACCGGCAGGCCATAGCCGCGATAGCCCATCGCGATCTTGGCGACGAGGCGCAGGTGGCTGGTGACGAGCTGGCGCGCGGCTTCGGGGTCCTGGTGTTCGGCATAGCGCTTGGCGAGCATGTATTCCTGCTCGGGCTTCAGCACCGGGAACTTCTTGATTTCGGCGAGGTAGCGATTCAATCCCGCTTCGCCGCTGGTGGACGAGGGGAGAACCGGCAGGTTGGTTTCAGTGCTCACGTTGCGCATTTCCTTGTCGTCTTGTCGACCGTCGCGTGGTGGACCCTTCATAGGCATCCTCCGGTTGCGGCCACATCATCCGGACCAGAACTGGTCCCCCTGTTGTTCCTTAGCGCCGAGGGCGCCGAGAAGTTCCCGCATGTCTGCCGGGAGCCTGCTTTCGAACCGCAGGGGTTGCGCCGATACCGGGTGAATAAACCCGAGAACGGCGGCGTGCAACGCCTGACGGTTGAAACCGAGTCCATCCAGGATGGATTTGAGCGGTTTGGGGGTGCGTCCATACAACGGGTCGCCCAATAGCGCATGGCCGATTGACGCCATATGAACGCGCACCTGATGGGTGCGGCCGGTTTCGAGCCGGCATTCGACCAGCGCGGCGTGGTCAAGCGGCTGGAGCGTGCGGTAGTGGGTGACCGCGTGCTTGCCGCGATTGTCGCCGACGATCGCCATCTTCTTGCGGTTCGCGTCGGAGCGGCCGAGGTTGCCGCGCACGGTGCCGGCAGGGGGGACGGGGCGGCCGCCGGTGACGGCGAGATAGGCACGCTCCAGCGAGTGATCGGCGAACTGGCGGGCCAGGCCTTCGTGCGCGGCGTCGGTCTTGGCGACGACCAGCAGGCCCGAGGTGTCCTTGTCGATGCGGTGGACGATGCCGGGGCGGGCGACGCCGCCGATGCCCGAAAGCTGCCCGGCGCAATGGTGCAGCAGCGCGTTGACCAGGGTGCCGTCGAGATTGCCGGCGGCGGGGTGGACGACGAGCCCGGCGGGCTTGTCGACGATGATGAGGTGCGCGTCCTCGTGGACGACGACGAGCGGGATTTCCTGGGCCTGCGCCTCGGCCGGGGCGGCTTCGGGGACGGCGATGGCGAAGGCGGTGCCGGCATCGACCTTCAGCGAGGGCTGGGTGACGGGCCTGCCGGCGATCTGGACGCGGCCTTCGCCGATCAGCGCCTTGATGCGTTCGCGCGAGAGGCCGGCGTGACTGGCCAGCGCGTCGGCCAGGCTCTTGTCGAGCCGGCCCGGCGCGGCGATGACGCCGTTGACGATGTGTTCCCCCCTGTTCATGAAATGCCAGATGGGAACCGTTCTCAATGTGACAAGTGGCGCGATTGCCACACTTTATGAAGAAGCGGCGCGGGCGGCGCCGGCGGAGGCTTGCGGGTTGCTGCTGGGCGATGGCGGCGGGGTGGCGCGGGCGGTGGTTTGCGCCAATGTGGCGGCAGACCCGCTGCGGCATTTCGAGATCGATCCGGCGGCGCTGATCGCGGCGCTGCGGGCGGAGCGGCAGGGCGGGGCGGCGGTGGTGGGGTACTGGCATTCGCACCCAACCGGGCATCCGCTGCCGTCCGCCACCGATTGCGAGCACGCCGGGGGCGACGGGCGGGTGTGGGCGATCGTCGGGGAAAACGCGATCGGCTGGTTTCGCGATACGCCGGGGGGCTTTACCGCGCTTCCCACGCGACTCGTTGCCGGTTAAGGAGCATGTGGGGAGCCAACCGTTTCGTAACAGGATGCCACGCTTGTCCAGCACCGTGAAAGCCGAGATCATGTCCAGCCAGAATACCCCGTCGCCGCTGGCGGCGCTGGATATTGCCGCGCAGCTCTGTTCGCGGCTGTGCCATGACATGCTTTCGCCGGTGGGCGCGCTGTCCAACGGGCTGGAACTGCTGGCCGACGAGAAAGACCCCGAGATGCGCCAGCGCTGTTTCGAGCTGCTGGAAGCCAGCGCGCGGTCTTCGGCGGACAAGCTGAAGTTCTTCCGCCTGGCGTTCGGCGCGGCGGGCGGTTTCGGCGATATGGTGCCGGTGGCCGAGCCGAAGGCGCTGGTGGAGGCGCTGATCGGGCCGCAGGGGCGAACCAGCGTGAACTGGCAGTTCAGCGGCGACATGCTGCCCAAGCCGATGGTGAAGGTGCTGCTGAACTTTGCGCTGATCGCGATCGAGGCGCTGGTGCGCGGCGGCAACATCGACGTGGCGTGCGAATCGCGCGCCGGGCACAGCGAACTGGTGGTGCGCGCCAGCGGGCCGCGCATTGCCTTCGACGAGGCGATCGGCCGCGCGCTCTCGGGCGAGCTGGGCGCGACCGAGCTGGCCAGCCGGACGGCGCCGGCGGCGATGCTGCACCAGTTGGCGAACGCGCTGCACGGCAACGTGCAGTATGCGCGATCCGAGGACGCGCTGGTGCTGGGCGCGATGCTGCCGATCGGCTGATCGCGGGGAAGGGGGCATTTCGGTGGAGGAGCTGGTTCACCGCGAGGTGCCGTCCCCCAACTGGAACGAACGCGCGCTGCCGGTGTCGATGGTGGTGCTGCACTATACCGGCATGGAAACGGCGCAGGATGCTCTTGCCCGACTCTGTGATCCGGCGGCCGAGGTTTCGGCGCATTATTTCATAGACGAGGACGGGACGGTTACGCGGCTGGTGCCCGAGGACAAGCGCGCCTGGCACGCGGGGCGGTCGTACTGGCGCGGGATCACCGATGTGAATTCGGCCAGCGTCGGGATTGAGCTGGTGAACCCGGGGCACGAGTTCGGCTATCGCCCGTTCACCGACGCGCAGATGTCCAGCCTGTGCCCGCTGCTGGCCGGGATCAAGGCGCGGCACGGGATCGAGGCGGCGAATGTGGTGGGCCATTCGGACATCGCGCCGTCGCGCAAGATGGACCCGGGCGAGATGTTCGACTGGGACATGCTGGCGGCAATCGGGCTGGCGATGCCGACGCCGCGCCCCCGGATACGGCTGCTGCACGAGAATCCGGGGCAGTTCTTCCTGGCGCTGGAACGGTTCGGCTATGACATTTCCGACGGGCGGGCGGCGGTGACGGCGTTCGAGCGGCGCTGGCGGCCCCGGCGGATTCGCGGCGAGGTGGATGGCGAGCTGGGGGCGTTGCTGTTTGAGTTGCTGCTGGCCTAGTCAGGGTCGCTTGGCGATTTTGACTACTAAGGACTCCAACTCTGCTTGGAGCGTAATTGTAGTGATACGGCATGCGGGGAACGTAGAAGGGTTTCACGCAGAGGCCGCAGAGGCTCGCAGAGCCGGCAGTGATCCCGCGCAGCGGCAGCTTGTGCTTGCCAAGTCGTTGCCCGAAGCGGGGATGACGGTTGCGGCTGGCGCTGCCGGCTCTGCGCTCTTTGCGGCCTCTGCGTGAAACCCTTTTTGAGAGGGTGCGCCTGGTTTGCACGCCCCCTCCGTCATCGCTGCGCGATGCCGCCTCCCCGCCGGCGGGGAGGATTGGCGGGATTGTGCCGTCGCTGGCGAGTGCGACTTTACGCCGGGGAAAACGCGGGACATCAGGCCGGCGTTGGGGCCTCCGGCCCGGTTGATCGGGGGCGCGGGGCTGCTGCTTTGACGTGCGAACAGTCCGGTTGAGAACAGCTTGTAAAAGCCGGACATGGCCCTGCGGATCGGGCGGAAAGGCGATAGGGCTCGCACAAGTGGCGCCTTCCGAGGTGGCGCGAGGCCAGCCCGATCCGAATGGGGACGTTGCTCGCGCGGCACGTTGCTCCACTGGGAGTGCGCCTTGGCCTGCAACGCCGACCTGAAACACCGGGGACTGCCTTCGCGATGGTGGGCCGGATGGGTGGAGTTTATAACCTAATGGGTTCTATTTGTCAAGAGATGTCGAGTCTGGTTTCCTATTGGCGGACGCGGGGAGCGCTATGGCAGCTTGCGACCCAATTGCGGACTATGAGGCGGTCTAATCAGCGATGTGACGACGGCTTTTATAAAAAAGCCACGCTTCTGAAACGATGATCCACCAGAAAGTACCAATAACCACGTCGAAAATAAACGTTATGACATGTGGAGTATATAAGCCGTAAATCTGTTCACTGATATCGCCATTAAAAACACGGTGTAAAATGTATTCCTGACAAGGTCTAAGGCATTCAGATAGCGGAAGATACCCTGCCCAAGATAAAAACCCCCAAAGGAATTCGTCGATATGTCCCGTTGTTCCGGCCCAGAAAATGAGCAAAGAGTAAGCGAGATATATTGCCGGGATTTTCAGCCGCATGTGCGCTTCCGATCAGAATAGCGATTTGCGTACAATAGGATCGCGAGCCGGGCAATGTCCGCTTTCCACCCCACTCCTGCCATTCCGCGAAGCGGATGAAAGTCGGGAAAGCGGAAGCGTGCCGATTTGGGTGAACGGATCGGTAGGGCGCGACGCGAAGGGATCGTGGGAGCGCGAGGGGATCATCCCCTCGCACCTTTCTGCTTCCTTTTGAACGCCACGCACCGCTCCCCTTTCCCCGAAACGCCAAACCGGCTAGGCGCGGCGCCATGTCCACCATCACCACTTTGCACGCCGGGTTTGCTGCCCATGTTTCCGCTGCGCTGGATGCGCTGGTTGCGGCGGGAACGCTGCCGGACGGGTTGAGCCGCAGCGCGGTTGCCGTCGAGCCGCCGCGCGATCCTTCGCATGGCGATCTGGCGACGAATGCGGCGATGGTGCTGGCGAAGCCGGCGAAGACCAATCCGCGTGCGCTGGCGGAGGCGCTGGTGGCGGAGCTGGTGAAGATTCCGCTGGTGGAGTCTGCCGAGATCGCCGGGCCGGGGTTCATCAACCTGCGGCTGGCGCCGGGGGCGTGGGTGGACGAGTTGCGCGCGATTGCGGCGCTGGGGGCGGATTATGGCCGGTCCGCCGTGGGCGCGGGCACGACCGTCAACGTCGAGTACGTGTCCGCCAATCCGACCGGGCCGATGCACATGGGGCATTGCCGGGGCGCGGTGGTGGGCGATGCGCTGGCGAGCCTGCTGGAACATGTCGGCCACACGGTGATCCGCGAGTATTACGTGAACGATGCCGGGGCGCAGGTGCAGGTGCTGGGGCGCAGCGCGCATGTGCGCTATCGCGAGGCGCTTGCCAAAGAATCTGGGGGCGAGGATGTGGGGGAAATCCCCGAGGGGCTGTATCCGGGCGACTATCTGGTGCCGGTGGGGCAGGCGCTGGCGGCGGAATTCGGCGACCGGTACGTGAACGCGCCCGAGGCTGAGTGGCTGGCGCTGTTCCGCACGAAGGCGGTGGCGGCGATGATGGTGATGATCCGCGCGGATCTGGCGCTGCTGGGGATCAATTTCGACAGATTTTCGTCCGAGGCGGAATTGCAGGCGGCGGGCAAGCCCGACGAGGCCGAGGCGTGGTTGCGCGCGCGCGATCTGGTGTACGACGGGGTGCTGGAGGCGCCGAAGGGCAAGGTGCTGGACGACTGGGAGCCGGTGGCGCTGCCGCTGTTCCGTTCGACGAAGTTCGGCGACGACCAGGACCGGCCGATCAAGAAGAGCGACGGAAGCTGGACCTATTTCGGCGCGGACCTTGCCTATCACTTCCAGAAGGCCGAGACCGCCGATGCGCTGGTGGACATCTGGGGCGCGGACCACGGCGGCACCGTCAAGCGGATCAAGGCGGCGGTGGCGGCGCTGACGGGCGAGGGCGGGAATCCCACCCCGTTCGAGGTGAAGCTGGTGCAGATGGTGCAACTGCTGCGCAACGGCGAGCCGGTGAAGATGTCGAAGCGGGCGGGGACGTTCGTGACGCTGGCCGACGTGGTGCGCGAGGTGGGCAAGGACGTGGTGCGTTTCACTATGCTGACCCGCAAGCCCGAGGCGCAGATGGACTTCGACTTTGCCAAGGTGGTGGAAGCATCGAAGGACAACCCGGTGTTCTATGTGCAGTACGCCCACGCGCGCATCCGTTCGACGCTGCGCAAGGGCGTGGAGGCGGGGTTTGCGCCCGACGCGGCCGGGCTGGCCCTGCTGGGCGAGGAAGAGCTGGCGCTGGTGGCACAGGCGGCGCAGTTCCCGCGCGTGGTGGAGGCGGCGGCGGCGGCGCGCGAGCCGCATCGCATCGCGTTTTTCCTGGGCGATCTGGCGGCGGCGTTCCATGCCTATTGGAACCTGGGCAACGACCGGCCGGAAAAGCGTTTCATCGTGGCACAATCGATGGAATTGACCGCGGCGCGGCTTTTCCTTGCGCAACAGATAGGGCAGGTTGTGCGCAATGGCCTGTCGCTGCTTGGCGTTGAGGCCGTGGAGGAAATGTGACCATGACCGGCGACGAAAACTCTGAAGGCGGGCCGCTGGCCGGGATCGGCGACGCGGCGAACGAGACGCTTGGCAACCTGCAGGCGCGGCTGACCGAGCATGGCCGCAAGCTGGCGGAAGCCGCCGGTGAGCGCGTCTCCGGCGCGGTGGATGCGGCGGGTGAGCAGGTGCAAGGGTTGGCCGCCGCCACTGGCTTGGGCGCGACTTCGGGCGGCCACGACGCGGCGCCGGAAGAGCCGCACGACGACGGCCGGCTGGACCTGGAAGAGCACGCGCGGCTGCCGTGGCTGGAATCGGGCGACGACGACGATGGCTATGACGGCGGGGTCGATACGAGGCGCGTGGCGCTGTTTGTCGCGGCCGGGCTGGCGCTGCTGGCGGCGATCGTCGGCGGCATCTGGTGGAGCACGCATCGTGGTGCGGCGACCGACAAGGTGGCCGACGGCAGCGTGATCAAGGCCGAGCCAGGGGCGTACAAGACCGCGCCGGCGAACCCGGGCGGCAAGACGTACGAAGGCACCGGCGATTCGAGCTATGAGGTTTCGCAGGGCAAGAATCCGGCGGCGCATCTGGGCGATGCGGCCAGTGCCGCAGCCGGTGCTGCGGGTGCCGCGGCCGGAGGCGCGGTGAAGACCGCCGAGCAGGCCGGGCAGGTTGCGGTGGCGGCGGCGAAGTCTGCCGGCGCGGCGGCGGCGGAGGCTGCCAATGCCGCCGGACACGCGGCGGCGGGCGGTACGGTCGCCGGGCCGGGCGGCGGCACTGGCGTGCAGGTGGGTGCCTATACCACGCAGGCGAGTGCCGAGGCGGGCTGGGCCAAGCTGCAGAAGCAGTACACGCCGCTGGCATCGATGCACCATCGCATCGTCCAGGGGCAGGCCGACATCGGCACGGTCTATCGCCTGCAGGCGGTTACCGACAGCGACGGCGCGGCAAGCAGCCTGTGTTCGGGGATGAAGGCGGCCGGGCTGGCCTGCCAGGTGAAACATTGAGTTACGACGCGCGGGGGCAGTGCTTCCGCGCGGAACTCAGCGGGCGAGCTGTTCCAGCCACATCGTGCGGCGGATGGTGAGTTCCACCCGGCAATCGGCGTAGGCGATGGGGGCGAAGGTGCCGCCGTCGAAGCTCTTGTACACCGCATCGCAGAACGGATCGCGCTGGCTGACCCAGCGGCGCTGGGCGGCGCGCAGGGCCGGGCGTTGCGGGGCGGGCACGCGGGCAAGGGTTTTCGCCCATTGCCGGTTGAGGGCGCCGTCTTGCCGGGCGAATTCGGCGACGAAGCACTTCGCGGTTTCGTTAGTGCCTTGGGCGTGATCCTTGCAGGTGGCGTGGGCGCGGGTGTAGCGCGCCTCGACCCCATTATCGACCGGGCCTTCCACGGGAGTGATCGCCAGCGTGTAGGCGAACGGATCGGGGGCGGCGGGAGCGGCGGCCAGCAGCAGCGTTACCAGCGCGATCATCGCGTGACGTTGTACTTGAACTGGGCGTCGTCGAGCTGGAAGCCGACGAACACGTCGAAGGTGGCGCGGGCGACGGCGGTGCGCACGTCGGCCTGGGCCAGCGGATCGACCGCGGCGTCATAGTCGCCGGCCTTGCGCTTGCGGGTGATGCGATCCCGCACCTCCTTCGACAGGGTGGCTTCGGCCTTGTCGATATAGGCCGAGCCGTGGCCGGTGCCGGTGGCGCGATCCTGCCCGTCGGCGAACTGCACGGTGACCTGGCTGATGCGCTTGGCGATCACCGCGTTGCCGCCGCGCACGACGGTGACGAAGAACGGCAGGGTGACGGTGCGGGCGCCGTGCGTGTCGGTGCGGCGGGCCAGCACGTCGAAGTTGACGGTGGCGAAGACCTTTTCCGACTTGTCGTTGCAGGCGGTGCGCACGTTGGTCATCGCGGCGGTGACATCGACCGCGTCGGCGGTGGTGGCGCCGGGGGTGCGGAACAGGGTGACGTCGCCGGTGAAATCGGGGATGCCGACCGAGGGGCAGGCCGAGCGGATGGCGGTGATGCCGACGCCTTCATCGACGACGATATCGCCCTTCGACTTGCAGCCCGCGAGCAGCGCGGTCGCCAGCGTGGCGGTCGTGATCAGGCGCAGGCGACGGTTCATCTGAAGTTCCTCGGATTATCCCTGCGCCCGCCCTAGCGGCACGCGCGTCAAAGCGCTAGAGGGCGGTGCATGAACGCCCCATTGCCGAATCCGCCGTCCGCCGACCTTCTTCCGCTGCGGCTGCTGATCGCCGCGCCGCGCGGCTTCTGTGCCGGCGTGGACCGCGCGATCGAGATCGTCGAGCGGGCGATCGCCAAGTATGGCGCGCCGGTCTATGTGCGCCACGAGATCGTCCACAACCGTTTCGTGGTCGATGGGCTGCGCGCGAAGGGGGCGATCTTCGTCGAGGAGCTGGACGAGGTGCCCGACGGCGCGCCGGTGATCTTTTCGGCGCATGGCGTGCCCAAGGTGATTCCCGCCGAGGCGACGCGGCGCGGGCTGGAGTGGCTGGACGCGACTTGCCCGCTGGTCAGCAAGGTTCATCGCCAGGCCGAGCGCAAGCTGGAATCGGGGCATCACATCCTGTTCATCGGCCATGCCGGCCATCCCGAGGTGATCGGCACCTTCGGACAGGTTCCCGAGGGGACGATGACCCTGGTGGAGACGATGGACGACGTGGCGGCGCTGGCATACGGGCCGGACGACAAGCTGGCGTTCCTGACCCAGACGACGCTGTCGGTCGATGACACGCACGAGATCATCGAGGCGCTGCGGGCGCGTTTCCCGCAGATTGCGGCGCCGCGTGCCGAGGACATCTGCTATGCCACGTCGAACCGGCAGGCGGCGGTCAAGCAGATCGCGCCCGAATGCCAGTTGCTGCTGGTGATCGGCGCGCCCAATTCCTCGAACTCGCAACGGCTGGTGGAAGTGGCCGAGCGCAACGGCACGCCGTCGCGGCTGGTGCAGCGCGCCAGCGAGATCGACCGGGCGTGGCTGGACGGCGTGGATACGCTGGGGCTGACCGCCGGGGCATCGGCGCCCGAGACGCTGGTGCGCGAGGTGATCGATTTCCTGGCGGGGTTCCGGCAGGTGACCGAGGAAACCCACGTGACCATGGAAGAGCACATGGTGTTCAAGCTGCCGCGCCAGCTGGCCGGGTAAGCCGAATTCCGGGGGAGCGGGCGTGGCCGTCTATACGCAGATCGGCGCCGAGGCGCTGGCGAGTCTGATCGCCGAATTCGACGTGGGGGCGCTGGTCTCCGCCAAGGGCATTGCCGAGGGCGTGTCGAACAGCAACTGGCTGGTGGATACCGCCGGGAAGGACGGAAGCGGCGCGCGGTTCATCCTGACGATGTACGAGACGCGGACCGAGGTGGCGGACCTGCCGTTCTTCCTGGGGCTGCTGGACCATCTGGCCGCGCACGATTGCCCGGTGCCGCGCACCATCCATGATCGCGCCGGGGCGAGCTATCGCCTGCTGGACGGCAAGGCGGTGGCGCTGATCGAGTTCCTGCCGGGGGTTTCGGTATCGCAGCCGACACCGGAACAGGCGCGCGCGGTGGGCGGCGCGCTGGCGCGGGTGCATCTGGCGGCTGCGGATTTCGGCATGGCGCGCGCCAATGGCATGGGGCCGGAGGCCTGGCGCGAACTGTTGGGGCAGTGCGGCCGCGAGGGACTGGAATCGATCCATCCCGAGCTGGCCGGGATCGTGCAACCGCAACTGGCGGCGCTGGCGGCACAGTGGCCGCAGCGCCTGCCGCGCGGCGTGATCCATGCCGACCTGTTTCCCGATAATGTGCTGATGCTGGGGGATCGGGTTACCGGGCTGATCGACTTCTATTTCGCCTGCACCGATATCCTCGCCTACGACGTCGCGGTAACGCACACGGCGTGGTGCTTCGATGCCAGCGGCGCGCGGTTCCTGCCCGAGGTTTCGCGCGCGTTGCTGGCCGGTTACGAAGCGGTGCGGCCGCTTTCGGATGCCGAGCGCGCGGCGCTGCCGGTGCTGGCGCGGGGCGCGGCGATGCGGTTCCTGGCGACGCGCGCTTATGACTGGCTGAACACGCCGGCCAACGCGCTGGTGACGCGCAAGGACCCGATGGCGTTCGCGCGGCGGCTGGCGTTCCATGCCGATCCCGCCAATGCCGGGGTGTTCGGGTGAAGGACGTGGACATCTTCACCGACGGCGCCTGCAAGGGCAATCCCGGCCCCGGCGGCTGGGGGGCGCTGCTGAGGATGGGAGCGGCCGAGAAGGAGCTTTCGGGCGGCGATCCGGTGACCACCAACAATCGCATGGAGATGACGGCGGTGATCCGCGCGCTGCAGGCGTTGAAGGCGCCGTGCGCGGTGACGCTGCATACCGACAGCCGCTATGTCATCGACGGGATGACCGGGTGGATCTTCGGCTGGCAACGCAACGGCTGGAAGACCGCCGCGAAGAAGCCGGTGCTGAACGCCGACCTGTGGATGGAAATGATCGAGGCGGCCAAGCCGCACAAGATCGACTGGCGCTGGGTGAAGGGCCATGCCGGCCACGCCGAGAACGAGCGGGTGGACAAGCTGGCCAGCGACGCGGCCCTGGCGGCGCGGGCCGGGTAATACCAAGCTGAACGATTACCGGAATTCGTTGCGCATGACGGCAACGAGGTGACGGAACACGGTGTCGATGCGCGGGCTGTGGCGCAGGTCTTCGTGGGTGGCGACCCAGGCGTCGAGTTCGGTGATGGTGATGTCGGGAAGCACGCGGACCATGTCGCGCCGGCCGATGTGGACCGGTATGGCGGCGATGCCGAGCCCGGCGCGGGCGGCGGCGAACTGGGCGGGGTGGCTGTCGGTCTGGATGGCGAAGCGCAGCGGCTTGCCCACGGCTGTCGCCAACTGGCGGGCGATGCCGACGTCGGTGGGGGCGCGATCTGGCCCGATCAGGACGTGATCGGCGAGTTCCGCCAGCGAGGCCGGGCAGCCGTGCCGGGCAAGGTAGGCACTGGACGCGAAGAAACCCACCGGAATGCGGCAGACACGCTGCACCCGCAGCGCGCTCTGGGTGGAGGGGATCAGGCGTATGGCGATGTCCGCCTCGAGGTTGAGCAGATCGACCATCGCGTTGGTGATCGACAGTTCGATGGTCAGGCCGGGGCAGGAATCCAGCAGCGGGGCCAGCAGCGTGGGCATGACTTCGATGCCCATCGAATCGGGAACGCTGAGGCGGACCACACCTTCGATCCGTTCCGGCGCACCGGCGGCGGCGCGCTGGAAGTGGCGGGCGGCAAAATCCATGCGCCGTGCGGAATCGGCCAGCGTCAGCGCCTGGGGGGTGGGATTGACGCCCGATGCCGTGCGCACGAACAGCGGGGTGCCGACGAGGCTTTCGAGAATATCGATGCGGTTGCGGACGGTGGGCTGGGCCAGGCCGAGCGTGCGCGCTGCTGCCGAGAAACTGCCGGTATCGAGGACCGTGAGAAACGCCTGATGGCAATCCCAGTCTACCTGGTTCTTACTCATAAAATTTTGATGGGCAGATTGAAATTTCTTGTCAATTCAAAAGAACAACCGGTTACATTAATACCGGCGCCATGCCCGCAGGGTCGCACCCGGACGTGCGCGAGCATGTCCGGTCCCGGGGGTGCCGCGGGTGGTTCTGGCGAAGGGGTGATCGGGAAACGGAGCGTGGGTTCACGCTGCGGAAAGCCACCGAAGCCAGGGCCACCCGGGGCGAACGCCATCCGGACCGCCGTGCCTAGGCGGCGTGGACGAATTCCGCAACGCCACGGCTGGAGACAAAAACCGCCAGTTCAAGAAGGCGAGGTGAAGGAATATCGGCCATATTTCGAGCCGAGCCGACGCTGAAATGGCGGTTTTTGGTCCAGCCCCTTCGGGGTTGCCCTGCAAAAGGCCCTGGCAGCGTTGCTCGCCCTTGAAAGAGGCCCACTCTTCCTGCGGTCTCGCGCCTCGCCAGGGCCTTTTGCAGGGCAACCGTGGCGTTGCGGAATTTGTCCACGCCGCCTAGAGTGCGATGACAAAAAGTGGGAACCGGTTTTTGTCAAAAAATCGCACGACAACAACAATTAGAACGTGAGGGCATTGGTCAATCCAATGTCATCACGTTCTAGGTGGTGTGGACACTTACCGGAGCCATAAGATTGTTGCGGCGAGTGTGATGATGGCGAGGTAATTTCGAGCAGTTTTCTCGAAGCGTGTCGCGACGCGTCGGAATTGCTTGAGTTTGCTGAAGCAGCAT
>JAGWVC010000071.1 GCA_018971065.1 Sphingomonadales bacterium
CCAAGCTGCGTCGCTCAGCACCAATCGATCCATAACACCCAAGGCCGCCTCCAAAAGACAGCCTTGAATCAGACTTTCCCGCAAATGGGAATCCTAAGAGTCCACACCACCTAAGCCGGCCTATCCCTTTCCGCAGCAATTCATCAGGCGCAGGTGCTGGCGGTGACGCCGGCAACCGGGTTGATGCCCCGACCGCTCGTGTCGCGGCTGTCACGCACCTGGGCGGCGGCCATTTCGGTGATGTCGGGCGGAAGCACCCACAGGTTGGCCATCAGCGGCCGATAGTGGAAGCGGATTTCGACGAACATCACCGGCACCGTATCGCTGGCGGTGACGCGCGTGCCCGCCGCGCCCATGCCGGCCAGATCGTCGCTGCCCTTGCCGGTGCCTTGCGGGCCATACGTGGAATTCCACGCCAGCGTGCCATAGCAGCGCTGCCAGTGGATGTATTGCCCGTGCGGGGAATCCGGGTCGCGCTCCAGGCTGGACAGGACGATGCGGCCGTTCTGCCGCACGTCGAGGCGGCCGGCCTGGAGGTTGGCGCCCAACAGCAGGTCGTTCACCTGCTTCTCGTCCACCACCGATTGCAGCGTGGTCTGCGTGCCGATCCGCGAGGCGTTATCGACAACCTGGAGCGCGAGCTGGCTGATCTGCTCGCGGACCAGGATGTAGTTGGCCAGTTCCAGCAGGCCCAGCGACAGCGTCAGCATCAGCGGCAGCGACACCGCGAATTCCAGCAGCGCCACGCCCGAGCGATCGGCAAGCAGGCCGGTACCGGCGGGGCGCGGCCGTGACATGGGCAACGGCGCGATCATGCGCAGATGCCGACGGCCGGCACCGTCTGCGCGGTTGTCGGCTGGTTGCGCAGCACGGTGCGGGCGGACATCGAGAACGGCTCGGTGCCGCCGAACAGGCTGCCCAGCGACAGCCGGGGGTAGCTGAGCGTGGCGGTGAGCACGACCACGTCCTTGCCGCCGCCGCGCCCGTCCACGGCGCCATCGGCGTCCCAGACGCCGTTGCCGTTGCTGTCGATGAAGTTTTCGCCGTTGTCGCACCGGCCGTCGCGATCGGTGTCGCTGAATTCCTCGGCCGGGCTGGCGACGTTGGCGTAATCGTGGAACGACTTGATCGAATAATCGACCGAAACGCCGGGCGCGATGGCGCGGACGCTGCGGGTGACCCGGTTGAAGATGGCGGTGCGGCGTGCCGCAGTCGCCGAGCTTTCGAGGCTGATGTCGCGGCCGGCTTTCTGGACCTCGCCGACCAGCACGGTCTGGACGAACTTCATGTGGACCAGTTCCATGCCGCCTGCGGTGAGCAGCAGCAGCGAGGGGACCACCAGCGCGAATTCCACCGCGACGGTGCCGCGCCGGTCGGTCAGGAGGCGACGCAGCGCGGTCATGCGGTCAGCCTCAACTGGGCGATGCGGTTGATGATGTCGGCGAAAGTGGTGTTGAGCTGGGCGGCGTTGTCGGCCTGGTAGGCGCGGCCGGCGGAGGCACAGTCGCTGAGCATCTGGGTCAGCTCGGTGCCGAAGGCGACCACCCATACGGTGATGCCCTTGGCCTTGGCGACGCTGCAATAGTGCTGGAGCCGGGCTTCGACGATCTCGTTCTGGCGGGCATCGGTGGGCAGTGCGGAGACGGAGGTGCGGCGGCGATCGAGTGCCGAGAGGCCGTAGGCGTCGTATTCCTGGATGCGGGTATCGGTCTGGCCGTCGGTCATGAAGATCAGGTGGCGCGAAATGTCGCCGCCGTTGGGCGGAGTCGCGCTGTTCTCCGCTGCGAACAGGCCCTGGGCCGAGAGCAGGCGCAGGCCCCACAGGAAGCCGATGTCGTGATAGGTATCGCCGCGCGGGGTGAGGCCGTTGACGTAATTGGTGACGGTGCTGAGCGACAGGCCCTGCGCGGTGGATTGCAGCTTGCGGGCAGGGCTGGGGCAGGCGGCGACGAGGCTGCCGAGCCACATGTAACCGAGGTAATCCCCCCCGTAGTACGACGGATTGTAGCTCCAGCTCCAGTTCGAGGCATTGCCGCCGCCCGACCAGTAGAGAACGTTGCGGCCGAACAGCAAGCCGGGAAGATACGGGCGCCATTGCGTATCGGCATTGCCGGCGCTGGGCACCATGTCGACATCCATGTCGTAGGCGGTGCCGGCTTCGCCGTCGCGCAGGGTCTTGCGTTCCTCGATGCAGGCGCTGCTGGAATTCCACGTGATCGTCGCGTTGGCGGCGGCGGTGGGTGGGTTGGCACGGTTGGTTGCGGGGGTTAGGATCGGCGCATCGAATGCGCCGCCTGCCATCAGGCCGTTGGCGGCGGCACCCTTGAGTGCGGACACATCATACGTGACCGGCTTGTAGTTCCAGTAGTTGGAGGTCATGTAGACCGGCGTGCTGCCGTTGGGATCGACCTGATAGACTTCGGTCCAGGTCTGGATGGCGTTGTTGTACCGGTTTTCAGTGATCAGGCACGAGCCGTCGCTTTGCATCGAAGCACTGTAGGTGCTGCCGTTGACGGTGCGCTGCACGGTGCGCTGGCGCGGCACGGCGGTGTCGTTCGGCGTCCACGCGCCATACTGGTAGTTCGACGTGACATCGGTGTTGGCCGGCGCGGTGCAGTTTTCCGGGCTGCCCTTGGTCCGCACCTGCGAAAAGCCCGAGACGTTGACGAGGTTTTGCGTGACGGTGGTATAGGCCGGATTGTTGTAGGCGAACGTGGAGACCTGCTTGTCGAACGCGCGCGACTGGTACGTGGCGGAATCGACCATCCATTCGCGCTTCAGCAACATGCCGACGTTGACGGTGTTGGCATAGGGCACGAACCCGTAGCGCACCTGGGTGATCGAGGGGCGGGCCTGTTCGACGGTCTTGTAGAAGCCGATCACCGCGCTGCGCAGCGCCGCGATCTTGGTGACGGTGTCGCCGGGGTTGGCATCGGTCATCGAGCCGGTGGTATCCAGCACGAACATGATGTCGGTGTTGGGCAGCTGCATCTGCGCGTCGCACTTGGCGGTCAGCGCGATGGCCTGGTTGCCGAACATGCCCATGATGAGCAGCGGCACCGACACCGTGGCGGTGCCGTGGACGATGACCGAGGAATCGACGCTGAAGTCCATCGATGCGTTGCGGCTGCCATAGCGGTTGGCGTTGAAGTTCGCGCTGAAGAAGCTGCGGGCGATCGATTCGGTGTTGTCGCCGATGTTGGTGCCGACCATCGAGCGGCGGAACGCGAGCACGCTGGTATCGCAGGCGTGTTGCAGCCGGCTGCGGACCAGCAGGGTGCGGCCGATGTCGATCGCGCTGCCGCTGAGCGCCAGCAGCGGCAGCACGGCGGCGGCGGCGATCATCAGCGTGTTGCCGGATTCGCATCGCAGCAAGCGCAGGAACGCCGCCGTCATTCGCTGAATTCTGTGCATAGTGCGACCCATACAGAAACGTGTGGTCTTTTAAGCACTTAGCGATTTAGAATGTGTTAATGGGGGCAAACAACAATGCCTTAACGGCTTGATTGAAATGGGGATTTCAGGGTTGGATAAGGGAAAATCCTAGTGATCAATAATATCCCTATAAATCAATAGATTGATTGCATGGGCGGCGATGCGGAAGCGGGCGTGTCCGGCACGAATTCGCTTGTGCCGCCAGCCTGGTGCGCGCCAGATGGAAAGCGGGACGGCGGTTCGTGGAGAGTGGCATGGCCGATATGCGGGTGGTGTTGCTGCACAATGCGGGGCATTTCGCCAATCCCTGCCTGGCCCGGCGGCTGGCCGCGGGCGGGCAGGCGCTGGTGCTTCACGCGCCGCGCGCGGGCATGGTGGAGGAACTGCGCGCGCTGGGGGCGGCGGTGTCGGTGATCGACGATGGCGAACTGGCGCCGGGGTGGGACGGCACGGCGGAAGGGTGGAATGCCCTGGTGGCGCTGGCGACGGCGCCGTTCGGGCGGCTGGATGCGGCAACGCTGCTGCCGCCGATGGGACATTACGGCCGGTCGATCCGGGGGCGGCTACTGGAAGCGCCGGCGGAACACGTGGCGGCGATGGGCGGCTATCTGGATGTGACCGCCCATGCCTTGCGCGCGGTGATCCCGGCGTTGCGGCAGCGTGGCGGGCAGGTGCTGGTGCTCACCAGCGATGCCGGGGCGCGGCCCGAGGCGGGTTGGTCGCTGTATGGCGCGGCGCGGGCCGGGCAGAACTTCCTGATCCGTGCGGCGGCGCTGGAGCACGCGGGCGAGGGCGTGCAGATCAACGCGCTGGGGTCGAAGAACGCGATCAGCCAGGGGTTTCCCTATGCGCCGCCGGGTGCGGCGAGCGACACCGCGGTGACGCCGGGGGACTGGGCCGCGCCGCTGCTGGCCGAGACGCCGTTGCCGTGGCTGGGGACGATGGACGGGCTGGCGGCGTTCGCGATCAGCCTGGTCGATGGATCGAACCGCTTCCAGACCGCGCAGTACTTCTCGTACTCGGGCGGGTGGAGCGAGATGTAGCGCAGGCGGGCCGGGGGGGGCACCGCAGCCCGCCTGTCGCCGGTCAGGCCTTCGCGGCCTTGGCGGGCCTGGGTGCCTTGGCCGGTGCGACGAGGGCCGGGTCCTTGCGCGGGTTGCTGTTGACGATGGCGCGCTTGTGCCGCCGGTTGGCGGAGCGGATGTTGGCCATGCTGGGTCCTGTCTGTGGAAGATCGGCTGCCGAAATTGCCCGTTTGGCAAAGCGATGGCGCCGATCCGGCGGGATTGCGCACATCCGGGCGCCGATGCCAAGCGGTTTCGCCTTGACCGGGGGCGCGGCGGGCATATGCTGAGCACTTGCACAGGGCGGGATGCCCCGGCATCGGGAGATCATCATGGACCAGCCGACGGCGGCGTTTGCCGAGCCCGATTTCTTCACCGACCATTCGGTGCTGCTCAATCCCTACGAAGCGCTGGATGCGGTGCGTGCGCAGGCGCCGGTGCGGCAGATGGAGCGGCACGATTTCGTGATGGTGACCGGCTTCGCCGAGGCGACCGCCGTGCTGCTGGATGGCGAGCATTTCTCGTCGGTGATCGCCGCCGCCGGGCCGACCGCGCCGCTGCCGTTCGTGCCCGAGGGCAGCGACATCACCGCGCAGATTGCCGCGCATCACCACGAATTCGTCGGGCACGAGACGTTCCTGAGTTTCGACGGCGCCGAACATTCGGCGCGGCGGGCACTGCTGAACGGGCTGTTCACGCCGTCGCGGCTGAGGGCCAACGAACTGTACATGCACGATCTGGCCGAACGCATGGTGCGCGATGCCGTGGCAAAGGGCGGCTGCGAGATCATGGGCGAGCTGGCGACGCCTTATGTGACCTATGTGATCGCCGACCTGCTGGGCGTGCCCGAGGCGGACCGGGCCGAGATCACCGCGATCCTGGCCGACGCGCCGCTGCCCGGCAGCGTCGATGACGCCGATGCCGGGGCATCGCTGGCGCCGCTGGCGGAGAAGCTGGGGCGGCTGTTCGGCGGCTATATCGTCGAGCGGCGCGCCAACCCGCGTGACGACGTGATGACCCTGCTGGCCACCGCGACATTCCCGGACGGCACGATGCCCGAGGTGAGCGAACTGGTGATTCTGGCGATCTTCCTGTTTTCGGCGGGGCAGGACACCAGTGCCAAGCTGGTGGGCAATGCGGTGCGGCACTTGTGCGAGCATCCCGAATTGCAGGCGCAACTGCGCGCCGACCACAGCCTGATCGGTCCGTTCCTGGAAGAGATGCTGCGGCTGGAGGGATCGTCGAAGGTCACGCACCGGCTGGTGACGAAGGACACGATGATCGGCGACCTGCCGGTGAAGGCGGGGACCAAGGTGGTGGTGTCGCTGTCGGGCGCGAACCGCGATCCGGCGCGGTGGGAGGACCCCAACGCGTTCCGGCTGGGGCGGCCGCGCGTGAAGGAGCATCTGGCGTTCGGGCGCGGGGCGCACACCTGCATCGGCAACCCGCTGGCGCGCGCCGAAGTGCGGGTGCTGTTCGAGCGGCTGTTCGACGCCACCGCCGGCATGGCGATTGCCGAGGCCGCGCACGGCCCGGCGGGGGCGCGGCGGCTGGACTATGAGCCGAGCTATATCGTGCGCGGGCTGACGAAGCTGGAGGTGACGCTGGCGCCGGCGATGGCGCCGGCGGAGTGAGGTTGCTGGGGATGGCGTGACACAGCCCCTTGAGGACAGCCGTTTCCGACGCTAGGTCGCTGGCTTCAATGACATCGACAAATCCTTCTGCCGCGGGCCGCTATCCGGCGGGCTCGCTGGCGTTTCCGCATCGCGGACTGCTGGGCCTGGCCGGCCTGGCCCCGCACGAGATCCTGTTCCTGCTGGACGAGGCGGAACAATGGGTGGAATTGAACCGCCAGCCGCAGAAGCGCGCTGATCGACTGAAGGGGTTGACGATCATCAACGCCTTCTTCGAGAATTCGACGCGCACGCTGCTGAGCTTCGAGATCGCGGGGAAGCGGCTGGGGGCGGATGTCGTCAACATGCACGCCGCGACCAGCAGCGTGAAGAAGGGCGAAACGCTGATCGACACGGCGATGACGCTGAACGCGATGCGCGCCGATGCCATCGTCATCCGCCACGCCAGTTCGGGCGCGGTGCGGCTGATTGCCGGCAAGGTGGACTGCCCGGTGCTGAACGCGGGCGACGGCCAGCATGAACACCCCACGCAAGGCCTGCTGGATGCGCTGACCATCCGCACCGCCAAAGGGCGGATTTCGGACCTGACCGTGGTGATCTGCGGCGACATCCTGCACAGCCGGGTGGCGCGGTCGAACATCCTGTGCCTGACCACGCTGGGCGCCGAAGTGCGGGTCTGCGCGCCGCCGGCGCTGATGCCCGAGGGCATCGAGGCGATGAAGGTGACGCCTTACCATGACTTTGACGCGGCCTTGCAGGGCGCCGACGTGGTGATGATGCTGCGGTTGCAGCAGGAGCGGATGCAGGGCCAGTTCATCGCCAGCCCCCGCGAATACCGGCATTTGTACGGGCTGACGCTGGAGCGACTGGCGCGCGCGAAGCCCGATGCGGTGGTGATGCACCCCGGGCCGATGAACCGGGGGGTGGAGATCGACAGCAACGTGGCCGACATGCCTGGCCGCTCGCTGATCACCACGCAGGTGGAGATGGGCGTGGCGATCCGCATGGCCTGTCTGGAAGTGCTGACCCGGAAGGCGCGCGGGCTGGAGGGCTGGGCATGAGCGTCTCTGCACCGACGACGATCGTCAACGCCCGTCTGGTGTTGCCGCAAGGGATGCCGACGCCGGGCGGTTTGCGCATGGCGGGCGACCGCATCGTCGCGCTGGGCGATGTGGCGCCGCAGGACGGCGACGCGGTGGTCGATGCGAAAGGGTTGCTGCTGGCGCCGGGCATCGTCGATCTGGGCGTGTTCGCGATCGACAAGCCGGCGTTTCATTTCGGCGGGATCACCCGGGCGGCGCTGATGCCCGACCAGAACCCGCCGCTGGACCATCCGGCGCGGGTGCGGTTCGCCGCGCAATCGGGCAAGCCCGACTTGTGGGTGCATCCGCTGGCGGCGGCGACGCGCGGGCTGGAAGGGGCGGAACTGGCCGAGATCGCGCTGATGCGTGACGCGGGCGCGAAAGCGGTGGCGACCGGGCGGCGCTGGATCGGCGATTCGGGGACGATGCTGCGGCTGCTGCGCTATGCCGGGATGCTGGGCATGGTGGTGGTCAGCCATGCCGAGGACGGCGGGTTGGCGGGCAATGCCGTGGCGACGGCGGGCGAGTATGCGACGCGGCTGGGCCTGCCGAGCGCGCCGGCGGAGGCCGAGGCGCTGGCGGTGGCGCGCGATGTGGCGCTGGCGGAGATGGCGGGCGCGCGGCTGCATTTCCGGCAGGTGACGACGCGGGCGGCGCTGGACATCGTGCGCGCGGCAAAGGCGCGCGGCGTGGCGGTGACCGCCGGGGTGACGCCGGCGCATTTCATGCTTTCGGACACGGCGATCGGCGATTTTCGCACGTTTACGCGGCTGTCGCCGCCGTTGCGTTGCGAGGCGGACCGGCAGGCGGTGCTGGCGGCGCTGGCCGACGGGACGATTGATGTGATCGCTTCGGGCCACGATCCGCGCGGGCCGGAGGACAAGCGGCTGCCGTTCGCCGATGCCGAGCCGGGCATGGCCGGTGCGGAGACGGTGCTGCCGCTGACGCTGAACCTGGTGCGCGATGGGGTGATCAGCGTGGAGCGGGCGTTTGCGCTGCTGGCGACCAATCCGGCGCGGCTGCTGGGGGTGGACGCCGGTGTGCTGGCGGTGGGGATGCAGGCCGATGTGGCGCTGGTCGATGCCGATCGGCCGTGGATTGTCGACTCCGACCGGATGGCGGCGGCGGCGGGGAACACCCCGTTTGATCGCCAGCCGGTGCAGGGCCGGGTCATGGCGCTGTACAAGGGCGGGATGCGGGTCGGCTGAAACGAAAATGGCCCGCGCGGGGCGGGCCATTCCGGGATTGGGTGAGGGGGGGATCAGCGGCGGGCGGCGAGCGCCGGGCCGTGGCTGGGCTTGTCGGGCCGGGCCAGCGTGGCCGGGCGCACGACATAAGCGAAGCAGGCGCCGCCCGATTGGCGGAGCGACGAGCACAGGCTGCCGGCGCCGCTCGAATCGAAGCCGGTGACGGCGACGCGCCAGAAGTCGCGGCCGTGAACCTTGGCCTGGCTGACCACGAACTTGTGGCCGGCAAGATCGGGCTTGTGTTCGAACAGCGCGACGGCGCGTTTTGCATTGGCGGCGTTGGAAAACGCGCCGAGCTGGATGGCGTGGCTGCCGGGTTCGGCATCGGTGGTGGCTTCGCGAACCGCCGGGGCCGCATGCGCGGGCGCGGCGGCAAGGTGGCGCGCGCCGTGCGGGGCGTGCGCTGTCGGCAGCACCTGGACAACCGGGTTGGACACGAACTGCATTCCGGTGGCCGGAGCGGGTGTCGGTGCGGGAGCGGGTGCTTCGGCAACGGCAAGGGCGTGCGGCGCGGGTTCGGCCGTGGCGGGTGCGGCGGTCGGTTCGGGCGGCAACGCGGCGGCGGCGACGGCGACCGCCGAATCGGGTTCGGCGGTGGCGACTGCCGTGGCAGGGGCCGGGGCGGCGGGAAGCTCGGCGGCGGGTGCCGGGGCAGCGGGTTCGGCGCGGGCCAGCGCCGGGGCAGCGGCGGGCGCGGTCAGCGCCAGTGCCGTCGGCATTCCCGAATCCTGCACCAAGGGCGCGCCCAGCAGCGCGGCAACGCGTTCCTGATCGGCGCCGGCGCGCATTGAGCGTGCCCATTGTTCAAGCCGGGTGGAGAGCTGGTCGGCCGGAACGTCGAGCGATGCGGTCATCCTGGCTTCGCTCCAGCGGCCGTCGAGCGCGTAGGCATAGGCGAGGTTCTGGCGCAGCTTCGCGGTGGGCGAACCGGCGCGGACCGCGTCGGACAGCATGGCGACACCGCGACCGGTTTCGCCGGCCAGCGCCAGCGCGAGGCCGAGATCGCCCGCCGGGATGCGGCCCTGGGCGCCGTCCAGCGTGGCGATGGCATCATGGCCCTGGCCATTGGCGATCTGGGCGAGGGCAAGGCCGAGCAGGGTGCGGCTGGACTGATCGCCCAGCGAGACGGCATCGCCCAGTGCAGCGGCGGCGGAAACGAAGCGGCCGTACTTGATGTAGGTCTGGCCGAGTTCGGCGCGGGTGGCGGCGTTCTTCGGTGCCTTGGCGACCGACAGTTCGACCTTGGCGATGGCCTTGGCCTGGTTCTGGGCCGCGACCACATCGGGGTCCTTGCAGAACACCGAACCGGCCGCCTGGCCGCCGGCACCGGCCACCGCGCTGCCGCCCGCCGAGGCGAGGGCGCCCGCCGGGCCGAGTGCCATCGCGGCGGTGCCGCCGATGGCGCTGCCGGCGATGGCGAATTTGGCGGCGCACTGGTCCATCTGGGCCTGTGCCTCGTCCGAGCGGGCCAGCGCGGTGCCACCCGAGGTGGCGAAGATCGCCGCCGCCAGCGTGCTGGCGACGGTGAGCCGCGATGCGGAAAGACGGCGCGAAGGCTGGCTTTGGAGGGTCATGGCGAATCTATCCCCGGTTGCGGTTCGGTCAGCGGCGGCCATGAATCTGCCCCGCGATGGTGTGGATTTCAGGATGGCGCGCGATCAGTTCGTCGAGCGCGTCAGTGACGATCTGCTGCGCGCTGCGGCCCAGCATGGTGGCGGCGACGCGCAGCGCCAGGTGGCGTTCGGCATCGAGCCGGAGCGTGAACGCGGCGCGGCGGCCCTGTGCCAGCGCGGACTTGCGCACCAGCGGCGAACGCGGCGCGGGCGCCGGGTTGGCGACGGCAACGGCTTCGGCGATGGCCTGCTGCTGGCGCACGACCACCGGCGCCTGGACCGGTGCGGGGGCAACGGGCGCTTCGGCGTGGGCGGCGATGGGCACGACCACTGCGGAAGCGGCGATGGCCGGGGCTTGCGCCGGGGCATGATGGCCGAAATCGTTCCAGCCGAGGTCGTCCATCGAGGGCACCGACATGTCGGGCGCGTGCAGGGTGGAGCGCATCGCCGGGCGGGCGGCGCCTTTGCGAGCCAGCAGGCCGCTGGTCAGCGAGGCCATCGGGCGCAGTTCGGGCATGGCGCGTTCCCCCTCAGGCGCCGGTCACGCGGCGGCCGAAGCCGGCGTGACGGCCGATCGGGCCGGGGCCGGTGGGCGCCCCGGGCACCGCGAACACGGTGCGGCGGAAGTTGCGTTCCATCCGGTCGGCGATGTAGTTCCACAGCGCCACGACTTCTTGCGAGGACTTGCCGTTGGGATCGACTTCCATGACGGTGCGGCCATCGATCATCGAGGCGGCGAAATCGACGCGGTTGTGAATGGTGACGGGGGCAACGGTGCCGTGCTGCGACAGCGCGATCGCGGCCTCGCCGGTGATTCGCGCCTTGGGCAGCGCGGCGTTGACCACGAACAGCAGCGGTTTGCCGGCGCGCTCGCACATGTCCACGGTGGCGCCGACGGCGCGCAGGTCGTGCGGGCTGGGGCGGGTGGGGACGACGATCAGTTCGGCCACGGCGATGACGCTCTGGATGGCCATCGTGATCGCCGGCGGGGTGTCGATGACCGCCAGCTTGAAGCCCTGGCTGCGCAGGATGGCAAGATCGGTGGCGAGCCGCGCGACGGTGGTTTGCGCGAAGGCGGGAAATTCGTCCTGCCGTTCGTTCCACCAGTCGGCCAGGCTGGCCTGCGGATCGATGTCGATCAGCACGACGGGTCCGGCGCCGGCGCGTTGCGCCTGCACGGCGAGATGGCCCGACAAGGTGGTCTTGCCCGAGCCTCCCTTTTGCGATGCGAGTGCCAGAACGCGCAAAGTCTTGATCCCCTGTACCGCCGGTTGGCGAATGCAATCGCAAGGGGATTCGCAGATCGTTCCTAAGATGAGGTTAACAAAGCGGTTTTGGCGTAGGCGGCAATTAATCTTTCCGACAGGGCCGGCGGAGGGCGGTTGTAAAGGTTTTGCTAACCATGTTGTCCGTATGCCAAGCCTGTTTTTCGGGGACATGTCGCCGTGGCGTTCCGGTGCCTGTGGCGGGATACGAAAGGGATCGTGATGATTTGGCGCGATTTGAAGCGGATGAACCGGCGCGGGGGCGCCGCAATCCTGGCCCTGTCGGTGGCGATGCTGGCGGGTTCGTCGGCGTGGGCGGACGTCAAGGCCGGGGTCGATGCCTGGTCGCGCGGGGATTATGCCGCCGCCGTCCATGAATGGCAGGGCTATGCCGACAAGGGCGATGCCGATGCGCAGTTCAATCTGGCGCAGGCCTACAAGCTGGGGCGCGGGGTGCCGCAGGACCTGGCCAAGGCGGAAGCGCTGTACGGCAAGGCGGCGGCGCAGGGCCACGTGCAGGCGGGTGACAACTATGGCCTGCTGCTGTTCCAGCGCGGCGAACATGGCCAGGCGATGCCCTATATCAAGGCCGGGGCCGAACACGGCGATCCGCGCGCGCAATATCTGTACGGCATCGCGCTGTTCAACGGCGACGGCGTGACCAAGGACTGGGTGCGCGCCTATGCGCTGGTCAGCCTGGCGCAGCAGCAGGGCCTGCCGCAGGCGACCCCGGCGCTGGGGCAGATGGACCAGTACATTCCGCTGGACCAGCGCCAGAAGGCGGTTTCGGTGGCCACCGAGCTTGCCGCGCAGTCCGAGGCGAACCGCCAGCGCCAGTTCGCGGCGATGGACCTGGGCACGAAGCTGCCCGCCGCCGGAACCCGCGTGGCGGCGGCAACGCCGCCCG
Source organism: Sphingomonadales bacterium (assembly GCA_018971065.1). The sequence goes on from JAGWVC010000071.1 coordinate 12,248, forward strand.
CGCCGACGACGCGCGCGCCGGTTGCAGCGCCGCCGCCAGTGATGCGCGCGCCAGCCTATGCGCCGCCGCCTGCGCCCGTGACGCGGGCGCCTGCCTATGCCCCGGCCGCATCGGGAACGCCGATCTATACGCCTTCGACGCGCTATCCGGCGCCGACGCCGGGCTATACCCCGCCGCCGGCGCCCACGCCTTCGTATCTGGCGCCGACACTGCGTGGCCTGCCGCCCGCTCCGGCGATGCTGCCGCGCGGCAATGGTCGCCCGGTTCAGGGCACGTTTGGCAGCGGGGCGCCGGTTGATGCCGCGCCTGCGCCCGCTCCGGCACCGCGTCCGGCGGTGCGTCCGGCGCCGGTCCGTTCGGCACCGGTGCGTGAAGCGGCGGCCGATACCGGTTTGCCGGCGGGTGGCAGCGGCAACTGGAAGATCCAGCTTGGCGCGTTTGGAGTGGCGGGCAATGCCGATGCGCAGTGGGCGCGGGTGCATGGTCGGCCCGAGGTGGCGGGCCATGCGCGGGTGAACCTGAAATCGGGCGCGGTGACGCGGCTGCTGGCGGGCGGCTATTCGGAAAGCGGGGCGAAGGCGGCGTGCGGCCGGCTTTCCGCCGCCGGGATTGCCTGCATCGCCGTGGGAAACTGAGCGATTGAGCGCCGGCGCTGACGGCCCGCCCGGTGATGCCGGGCGGATCGCCACGCTGGACCTGTTGCGCGGGATTGCCGTGCTGGGCATCCTGGCGGTGAACATCGCCGGGTTTGCCGGGCCGCGCGTCGCCACTGACACACCGAACCTGCCGCACGCGGCCGGCCCGCTGGGCGAGGCGGCGTTCGCGTTCGTGTTCCTGGTGTTCGAAGGCAAGATGCGGGCGCTGTTCTCGCTGCTGTTCGGCGCATCGATGCTGCTGTTCATCGACAAGGCCGATGCGCGCGGGCGCGATGGCGATCTGCTGCAACTGCGGCGGCTGGGCTGGCTGCTGGCGATCGGCTGGCTGCATTCGATGCTGCTGTGGTGGGGCGACATCCTGTTCGTCTATGCCGTGGCGGGGACGTTCGCGCTGGTGATGCGGCGCTGGCCAAGCGGGGTGCTGCTGGCAATCGCGGCGGTGACCTATCTGGGCTTGCATGGCTGGGGCATGGCGGGAAGCTGGCCGGCGATCGTGGCCGAGGAGCATGTGCGCGCGGGCGTGGCCAGCCTGGCCGAGCGGAACGGGCTGGCGGGCGAGCACGCCGCGACGGTGGCGCGGATGCGGGGCGAGATCGCGCAGGCGCGGTTGGGGTTCGTGGGCATGGCGGCGGACAAGCTGGCGCATGCGCCGGGCTGGCCGGTGGTGATGACGCTGTACACGCTGGGCGAGACGCTGCCGCTGATGCTGCTGGGCATGGTGTTGCTGCGAAGCGGGTTCCTTGCCGGGCACTGGCCGCGCGCGCGGATGCGGGCGCTGGCGTGGGGCGGGATCGGGCTGGGCGGCGCGATCACCGCGCTGCTGCTGGGCTGGCTGTGGCCGCGCCACTTTCCCGTGGCGACGATGCAGGCGGTGCTGGGCTACTGGACCGCGCTGCCGCATCTGCTGATGGCGCTGGGTTATGCCGCCGCGCTGGTGCTGACGGCGCCGGGGTTGCTGGCGACGCGGATCGGGCAGCGGCTGGCGGCGGCGGGGCGGATGGCCCTGACCAATTACCTGATGACGACGGTGGCGATGTGCGCGCTGTTTTATGGCTGGGGGCTGGGGCTTTACGGCCGGGTGTCACCGGCGGCGCAACTGGGCGTGGTGGGGGCGTGGTGGCTGGTGATGCTGGCGGGAAGCGCGCCGTGGCTGGCGCGGTTCCGGCAGGGGCCGCTGGAGTGGGTCTGGCGATCGCTGACCGAAGGCCGGGTGCTGCCGATGCGAAAACCGTGACGCGGACGATTGCGTGACGGGGCGGTTCGCCGCTAGTCTGCGCGGCGATGGTCCGCCTGATCCCCCGTGCCGCCCCAAATCGTTCGTTCGGCTATCGCCTGCTGTGGCGCGGCGCGTGGTCGATCGCCTGGTTCGTCGGTCTGTCGGTGCTGATCGTGCTGGTCTATCGCGTGGTGCCGCCGCCGGTGACGCTGACGATGATCCTTGACCGCAACGGCTTCGAGAAGGACTGGACGCCGATCTCGCGGATCGACCGCAGCATGGTGGACGCGGTGATCGCGGGGGAGGACGCGCGCTTCTGCCAGCACAGCGGGTTCGACAAGGCGGGGATCGAATACGCGCTGAAGCGCAACATGGACGGCAACGGCAAGCGGCTGCGCGGCGGATCGACGATCAGCCAGCAGACCGCCAAGAACGTGTTCCTGTGGCAGGGCACCGGCTGGACCCGCTATGCCCGCAAGGCGCTGGAAACCTGGTTCACCGTGCTGATCGAGAACCTGTGGCCGAAGCGGCGGATCATGGAGATGTACCTGAACGTCGCCGAGACGGGGATCGGCACCTATGGCGTGGAGGCGGGGGCGCAGCGCTATTTCCACCATTCGGCGGCGCGGCTGAACCGGATCGAGGCGGCGCGGATCGCGGCGGCTTTGCCCAACCCCAAGAAGCGCGAGGTGGTGGGGGCCAGTGGCTTCACCCGCCGGCACGGCAACACGATCGCCGCGCGCAGCGGCGCGGTGCGGCGCGATGCGCTGGACGAATGCGTTTACGACTGAATTCCGGTTGATGACCGGATGACAAAAGGGGCGCCCGTTGCCGGGCGCCCCTTTGTTTTGGCCTTTCGGTTTCGCGGGTGCCGTTCGACTTAGAGTGGAATGCGTTTATTCTGAAACGCATTCCACTCTAAATCTATTTGTTATCGCATCGTTTTAGGCAAAAAACCGGTACCCACTTTTTTGCACGATGCTCTAGAAATCGAGGCGGACGCCGGCGCGGATCGCGTAAAGCGAGGGCTTCGAGTACGACTGGGTCTTCGGTGCCGAGTAGACCGAATAGGTGTAGCCCGGGCAGGTCTGGCCGTTGACGGCGGCGCCGTTGCAGGCGACGCGGACGACGCTCTGGCTGCCGCCGAAGTCCTGGTAGGTGCCCCAGTTCTTGTTGAGGAGGTTCAGGAAGTTCTCGATCGAGAGCAGCGCGGTGATCTTGCTGCCGAACACGAACGGGATCTGCTGGGCGAAGTTCAGGTCCACCTTGTTGTAGCGCGGGCCGGTGAGGACGTTCTTGGGCGAGATCTTGCCCTGGTAGTCCGCCAGCTTGGTGCCCTTGACCAGCGCCATCACCGAATCGCGGGTTGCCGCGTCGGCGAAAGTGACGATGCCGTAAGTCAGCCCGTTGTTGGTGGGCGCCAGGCTGAAATCAGGCACGTAGAACAGGTGCGAGCTGGTGTTCAGCGCGGTGCCGAACACCGCCGAGCGGCCGTTGGCGACGTTGGTGGTGTTGTCGAACATCGTCACCGACCAGGGCTGGCCCGAGCGCAGTTCCCAGTTGATGCCGAAGCGGGTGTAGTTGTCGCCGAAGAACTTGTGCTTGAAGCTCAGGTTGGCGCGCAGGGTGTGGGTGACCTCGAAGGTGGAACGGCCATAGTCGCCGCCCGAGTTCGGGTCCGAGGTGGGGATCGAGAACGCGCTCGACACGGTCGAGCTGGTCAGGATGCCTGCGACGTCCTTGACGTTCTGGTGCGTGTAGGTGGCCGACATGTCGATGTCGCCCAGGTCCTTGGTCACGCCCAGCGCCCAGACCAGCGCACGGCCCTTGGTGGTGTTGGTGAGCTGGATGTCGTAGTTGCCGCCGATGTTGGTCAGGCTGCCGATGGCGCCGCCGTAGCGCGGACGACCGTCGGGCGCGACCTGGACCACGCCGCCGCTGACCAGCGGCTGCGAGCGCAGGTCGATCCAGCGGACCGCCTGCTGTGCCTTCGAGTACAGCATGTCGGCCCGGAACGACCAGCCGCGCGCCAGCAGCGAATCACCGAATTCGGGCTTCCAGTCGGCGTGGAGGTTGTACTTCCACTGCGCCGGCAGCTTGAAGTTCGGATCGAGCGAGTTGGTCAGCGCGTTGGCCGAGACGCCGGAGTTCGACTTCACGTAGTTGATGATCGCGGACGGGATCGTTCCGCCGGCAACGTTGGTCAGCGCCGCGGTGCACAGCGCGGCCGAGAGGGCGACACCGCCGTTGGCACGATCGACGCAGGTGGGCACGCCGTTGACGACGCCGGTGCGCAGGATGTCGATCGAGGCGATGGTGGCGCCGGTGGCGTTGATCGGCGCGCCGCTGTTCGAATAGTTGTTCGAGATGAACACATCCGACAGGCCACCCGCGAACAGGCCGGCGCCGCCCGAGACGCGCAGCGTGTCGGTGGCCGCCCAGTTGAAGCCGAAGCGCGGCTGCAGCTTGGCGCGGCCGTTGAGCGTGGCGGCGTTGGTGAGCCCCGGATAGAGCGCCGAGTAGCGGTTCAGGAAGTTCTGGTTGGTGGCGATCGACTTGTCGGCCGCGTACATGTCGAAGCGCAGGCCGCCGTTGACCGTCAGGCGGCTGCTGGGCTTCCAGGTGTCCTGCAGGCCGACGGTGTTCACGTCGTAGGCCCAATCGACATAACCGTCGTTCTTGTTGCCGGTCGAGGTCGTGGTCAGCACGAACTCGTTGGGGGTGCGCGCCGTGAAATCGGCCAGCGAGTCGAAGTAGTAGGCGCCGCTGCCGCCGCCGGTGCCGCCCGACGAGACCGAGGTGCCGCCGTACACGAACAGGTTGTAGAGGCTGGTGTGGAAGTGGTCGGCTTCCAGCTTGAAGGTGTGGTCACCCGCCTTGAGCTGGAGGTTGGTGGCGATGGTGAGCTGGCGGTTGTCGAACTTGTTCGCCTGGCGCGGGGTATCCGGGCCGAGGCGGACGATGCCGTTGCCGGTGTTGCACTGGGTGGCGGCGGTGGAGGTGTAGAACGCCGCCGAGGTGGCGTCGGTGCAGACCGCCATCTGGGCGAAATCGGTGCCGAAGTACGGGTCCTGGCCGCGACGGTAGTACTTGTAGGCGACGCGCACTTCGCTGGACAGGTTCGACGACCACTGCGAGTTCAACTGGCCCGAGATGGCGTTGGTGAACTCGGTGAGCTGGTACTGGTTCGACTGGAGCTGGATGTACGGGGTGGTGGTGCTGCTGCTGCCGGTGGCGGCGCCGGTGGCGAAGTTGGGCAGCGTGTTCTCGTGGTGGATGTACGACAGCGTGAAGCGCTGGCCGTCGGTGACGTTCCAGTCCAGCTTGGCCGAGTACTTCTTGTCCTTTTCGGCGATGGCGGTGGGGATCGTGCCGATGTTGTACTTGTCGTAGCCGGCGCTGTTGAAGCGCGCAATCACGTCGTCGACCTGGGCCTGGGTGAGGCCGGGGACGATGTTGGCGGCGGTGGAACCGGCGATGCCGTAGGTGTTGGGCGCGCCTTCGGTCAGCTTTTCATAGGCGGCCGAGAAGAACAGCTTGTCCTTGATGATCGGGCCGGAGATGCTGCCGCCCCAGTTGGTGAAGTTGAACACCGTGGTCTTGCCGACCGGGTAGACTTCGCCGAGCGCGCCGTGGTTGTTGCGGGTCTGGTCGCCGGTCAGGCTGGGGCCGCCGAAGTTGCCGAACGCGGTGACGTGGAAGGCGTTGTTGCCCGACTTCATCACGACGTTGACCGCGCCGCCCTGGAAGTTGCCTTCCGAAATGTCGAACGGGGCCGCCTTGACGGTGAGCTGGTCGATCGCCTCGATCGAGACGATGCCGCGCGTGGAGGGCAGGCCGCCGTAGTTGAGGCCGAAGCTGTCCTGCATCTGCACGCCGTCCACCGAGAAGCGCTGGGTGCGGATGTTGCCGCCGGCGATGGTGACGCCGCCGACGTTGGGGTTGTAGGCGGCGAGCGGGTCGCGACGGACGATGTCGCGCACGTCGCGGCGGGCCGAGACGATGTCCTGGATGTCCGAGGCGCGGAACGTGCTCTGCGACGAGGTGGCGAGGCCGCGCGCGGCGACGCGATCGGCCGAGACGATGATCTCGCGCTGGGCGAGCTGGACGGGAACGCCGAAGGCTTCACCGACCGAGAGCGTGATGCCTTCGATGGTCTGCGCGGCGAAGGCGGGCGAGGTGACGGTGACGGTGTAGGGGCCGCCGACGCGCAGGCCGCGCAGCGAGTAGTTGCCGGTGCCGTCGGTGAGGACCGAGTTGCGGGTGCCGGAAGGTTGATGGGTGACGACGACCTTGGCGCCGGCGACCGGCGCGCCCGATTCATCGGTGACCTGGCCGGTGACGGCCGAGGTGGTTTCCTGAGCGAAGGCCGGCGTGGCGATCGCGGTGGCCAGCGTGAGCGAGGCGACGCTCGCGGCGAGGAAATAACGAAGCTGCATGACTGAACAGTCCCCCTGATGGCCTGGTCGGAAGGCCGGTACGAAGTGCGACACTATGCCTGGCACCACCCCCTGCGCGGCCCTTCCGGCGAATCGCCGGGAGCACGCTGCGCAGGATGCTTAGCCGTGGTGCGAGGGGTTCTAAACAGGGGGTTGTGACGCTTTTGCGACGTTTTTTTACAGCTCATCGCAAGTGCGAAAGAAATGATCGCGGCTGACTGACATTGTTGTAAGTTTATTACAATTTTAGCTGATATTTGTGCATGTTATCTGACAGCACCTGAAAATCCACGAGTCGATTTTTGTGGAAGTGCGGCAATTGTGCAACGCAGCGAAACGCGTCGATGCGCAGGTTCGGAGGATGAACGCCGGGTCTTGCCGGCACGGAGCCGCGCTGCCACAAGCCGATGACGGGCGGGATCAACAAAGGCGATCGATTCAGTGAGCGGTTTGCACGATTCCGGCCACGGCGGCGGGCATAATCATCGGCATGATCATGGGCATCGGCATGATCACGGGCACGGGCATCACGGCCACGGCCACGGCCACGGCCATCATGGGCATCACCATGCCCACATCACCCCCGGCGGATCGCACGGCGCGGCGTTTGCCATTGCGGTGGCGCTGAATGCCACGTTCGTGGTCATCGAGGTGGCGGCGGGGCTGTGGTCGGGATCGCTGGCGCTGCTGGCCGATGCCGGGCACAACCTGTCCGACGTGCTGTCGCTGCTGCTGGCCTGGGGTGCCAGCGTGCTGGCGACGCGGCCGCCTTCGGCGCGGTTCACCTATGGCCTGAAAAGCTCGTCGATCCTGGCGGCTCTGGCCAATGCGGCGCTGCTGTGGGCGGCGATCGGCGCGATCCTGATCGAGACGGTGCGGCGCCTGACCGACCCGGCGCCGGTGGAAGGCGGGATGATCATGGCGGTGGCGGCGGCGGGTATCGCGGTCAACGGCCTTTCGGCGCTGCTGTTCGCGCGCGGGAACAAGGACGACCTGAACGTGCGCGCGGCGTTCACGCACCTGCTGGCCGATGCCGCCGTTTCGGCCGGCGTGGTAGCGGCGGGCGCGGTGGTGCTGTGGACCGGCTGGCGCTGGGTCGATCCGGCCACCAGCCTGGTGATCACGCTGCTGATCGCCGTCGGGTCGTGGGGGCTGCTGCGCGATTCGGTGAAGGCGGGGTTGCTGGCGGTGCCCGATGGCGTCGATCATGGCGCGGTGCGGGCGTTCCTGGCGGCGCAACCGGGGGTGAGCGCGGTGCATGACCTGCATATCTGGCCGATGAGCACCACCGAGACCGCGCTGACCGCGCATCTGGTGATGCCCGATGGGCATCCCGGCGACGCGTTCCTGCATCACCTGACGCATGAACTGGCGCATGATTTTTCCATCGGCCACGCCACCGTGCAGGTGGAACAGGCGATGGGCGATTGCGCGCTGGCGCCGGAAGAAGTGGTCTGAACGCGAAAAGGGCGGAAGCGTTGCCGCTTCCGCCCTTTCGAATTCCTGTCCCGTGCGGGATGGGAAGCGATCAGTCCTCGGTTTCGTCCGAAGCGACCGGGCCCGAATCCTGGCCCTTGGCAGCCGTGTCGCGGTCAACCAGTTCGATGATGGCGATCGGCGCGGCGTCCGAAGCGCGGATGCCGGCCTTGATGACGCGGGTGTAGCCACCGTCGCGACCGGCGTAGCGCGCGGCCAGGACGTCGAACAGCTTCACGAGCTGGGCATCGTCGAGCAGGCGGGCATGGGCCAGACGGCGGTTCGACAGGCCACCGCGCTTGGCGAGCGTGATCAGCTTCTCGGCATAAGGGCGCAGTTCGCGGGCCTTGGCGAGGGTGGTGGTGATCTGCTCGTGCTTGATCAGCGAGGCGGCGAGGTTGCGCAGCAGCGCGGTGCGGTGCGACGAGGTGCGCTGCAGCTTGCGTTGGCCGTGTTTGTGACGCATTTTTTCGTTCCTTCGTTCGTAAGGGGGCCGTTCGAGGTACCCCGGTCCCGGTGGCCGCTAAGGGGGGCCGCCTGTTCCCTGTTCGCTCTCGATCCGGCGCCGGCGAGGCGACTGATCGGTTGAGCCATTTGGGCCAGGTGGAGGCGAGAAGCGTGATTTCCGAGTACCGGAGCGCAGCGTACTTTCAGTACGTGAGCACCGGAACGGAGGAAATCGCGCTTCGCAGCCCCGCATGGGCCGAATGGATCAGCCGAGCAGCTCCTGCTCCAGCTTCTTGGCCATCTCTTCGATGTTTTCCGGCGGCCAGCCGGGGATGTCCATGCCGAGGCGCAGGCCCATCGACGAGAGCACTTCCTTGATCTCGTTGAGCGACTTGCGGCCGAAGTTCGGCGTGCGGAGCATCTCGGCCTCGGTCTTCTGGACCAGGTCGCCGA
>JAGWVC010000161.1 GCA_018971065.1 Sphingomonadales bacterium
ATCAAGGGCCGCGTCCTGCGCGGCACCGCCGCCAACGCCCAGGCCCGCGAACGCGCCGAAGCCTTTCCCCGCCTCGCCCGCCTCGCCCGCGACGCCGCCGGAATCTGAATATCGGCACTACTGCCTGTTTTGCTAGGCGGCGATGCCCTGCCCCCGTGTTACCCCGGCCGCACAACACGACGGGAGTGGCACAATGGGCAGAATGGAAGGGCGCGTCGCGCTGATCACCGGCGGGGCTTCGGGCCTTGGCGCCGCCGATGCACGAACCCTGGCACGCGAAGGCGCGCGGGTCGTCATCACCGACGTGCAGGATGAGTTGGGCATCTCGGTGGCCGCCTCCATCCCCGGCTGCATCTACCTGCACCACGACGTGCGCGACGAGGCGCGCTGGCGCGAAGTCGTTGCCGAAACGCTGCGCGCATTCGGGCGGCTCGACGTGCTGGTCAACAATGCCGGCCTGGTCCGCTTCGGCACGATCGAGGAACTGAGCTACGCCGATTACAAGCTCCAGGTCGAGATCATGCTCGACGGCACGTTCCTCGGCTGCAAGGCGGCGATCCCGCACATGCGCCGCGACGGCACCGGCGCCATCGTCAACATGGCCTCGGTCGGCGGCATGAAGGGCATATCCGCCATTCCCGCCTATGCCGCAGCCAAGGGCGGGATCATCGCCATGACCCGCTCGATCGCGATCCACTGCCGCGAGCAGGGCTACCGCATCCGCGTCAACTCGATCGCGCCGGGCGGCATCGTCACGCCGATGACCGCGCAGGCACTGGCCGAACTGCCCGCCGACGACCCCGGGCTGCAACAGAACGCCAACCACGGCATGGGCGAACCCGCCGACATCGCCGAGATGGTGCTCTACCTTGCCAGCGATCTGGGCAAGCACATCACCGGCACCAACATCGTCATCGATAATGGTGAGACAATCGCCTGAAGGAGCACAACGCATGACCACTTGCCCGATCGAGGAACGCATTGCCCTGCAGGATCTGATGACCGACTACTGCTATGCGGTGGACGGGTTGAACGATGTCGAGGAACTGCTGGCGCTGTTCACCGAGGATGCCGTGCTGGACTTTTCCGACATCGGCCTGCCCGCGATGCACGGCCGCGCCGAACACCGGAAGTTCTACGAAGGCGTGTTCGCCGACATGAGCCACCACACCCACTACATCTCGAACTTCCGCCTCGTCAGCTATGACGGCGACAGCGCGGTGATGCGGTCCTATGTCCAGGGGCTGGGCCGCTCGAACGACGGCAACGAGGTTCAGGTCCACGTCCGCTATCGCATGGATTGCGTGAAGCGGGCCGGGGCATGGAAATGCCAAGCCTATTACATCCTCGCCGGTATGCCCATGCCGGGATCGCTGGCGGAAATCCACGGCGAACGCTAGGGCGGTGCATATCCACCATCCAGAGGACTTCGTTGATGCCCAGCCTTCGCCCTGAAATCGATCCGCAAGGGCTGCTCGAATACTCGGTGGTGTTCACCGACCGCTCGCTCAACCATATGAGCGGGACGTTCCAGTCGGTGATGCGCGACATCCACGCCACCTTGTGCGACGTTTATGGCGCCGATCGTGCCGTGGTCGTTCCCGGCGGCGGCACTTATGCGATGGAAGCCATCGCCCGGCAATTCGCCACCGGCGCCCGCGTTCTGGTGATCCGCAACGGCTTCTTCTCGTACCGCTGGAGCCAGATCTTCGAGGCTGGGGCCATTCCGGCCGCAGAAACGGTGCTGAAGGCGCGCCGCGATGGTGCCTCGACCGATGCCCCGTTCGTGCCCTGCCCGATCGAACTTGCGGTGGCGACGATCCGCGCCGAAAAGCCCGATGTCGTGTTCGCGCCGCATGTCGAAACCGCATCGGGCATGATCCTTCCCGATGCCTATGTGCGCGCGCTGGCCGATGCCGTTCACGAGCATGGCGGACTGCTGGTGCTGGATTGCATCGCCTCGGGCTGCGTCTGGGTGGACATGCGGCAGACCGGGGTGGACGTGCTGATCTCGGCCCCGCAGAAGGGCTGGTCGGCGCCGCCGTCGTCGGGTCTGGTGATGATGCGCGAAACCGCGCTGGAACGCTGCCGCGCCGCCAGATCGACCAGCTTCGCGATCGATCTCGGCAAGTGGCTGACGATCATGGAAGCCTATCTGGGCGGCGGCCATGCCTATCACGCGACGATGCCGACCGACGCGCTGCGCGCCTTCCATGCCGCGATGCTGGAGACGCAGGCGATCGGCTTCGAAAAGCTGCGCGCGGCGCAATGGCAACAGGGCAATGCGGTTCGCGCCATGCTGGCCGAACGCGGCGTCAAGCCGGTGGCCGCCGGCGAATTCGCGGCGCCGGGCGTGGTGGTCAGCCACACCACCGATGCCGATGTCCAGAACGGCCGCAAGTTCGCCGCGCTGGGCCTGCAGATCGCGGCGGGCGTGCCGCTGATGGTCGATGAAGGTGCCGACTATCGCAGCTTCCGGCTGGGCCTGTTCGGGCTGGACAAGCTGAAGGACGTGCCCGCCAGCCTGGCCCGGCTGGAGGCGGCGTTCGACCGGGTGTTCTGAACGCCCCGGCTTATTCCGCCAAAGCCTGCAGTTCCTTGACGAGGTGTTCGGCAACCTTCTTGGCGTCGCCGAACAGCATGTTGGCATTGTCCTTGTAGTAGATCGGGTTGTCAATGCCGGCAAAACCCGCCGCCATGCTGCGCTTGACGATCATCACCTGCCTGGCCCGGTCTGCCTCGATGATCGGCATTCCGGCGATGGCGCTGGACGGATCGTCGCGCGCGGCGGGGTTGATCGTGTCGTTGGCGCCGATCACCAGCACGACATCGGTCTGCGGCAGTTCGGGGTTGATGTCCTCCAGCTCGACCAGCTTGTCGTAAGGCACATCGGCCTCGGCCAGCAGCACGTTCATGTGCCCCGGCATCCGACCGGCCACCGGGTGGATCGCGAACTTCACATCGACGCCATGCTCTTCGAGATGCTCGTACAGCTCCGCCACGCGATGCTGGGCCTGCGACACCGCCATGCCATAGCCGGGCACGATGACCACCGAACTCGCCATCTCGAGCATCGGCGCGGCTTCCTCCGCGGTCAGCGAGCGGTGCGCGCGCTCACCGGTTTCCGCACCTGCACTGACGACCACCTGCCCGAACCCGCCGAACAGCACATTGGTGAAGCTGCGGTTCATTGCCTTGCACATCACCATCGCCAGGATGAACCCCGAAGTGCCATCCAGCGCGCCGACCACGATCAGCAGCTTGTTGCCCAGCGCAAAGCCCATCGCGCTGGCGGCAAGCCCGGCATAGGAGTTCAGCAGCGCGATCACCGTCGGCATGTCGGCCCCACCGATCGGCAGCACCAGCAGCACCCCGAACACCAGCGCAAGGCCCGCGAACAGCGGGAACAGCGCTGTGTTGGCCGGCGTGGCGATCATCGCGCCCGCGCAGGCCAGCGCCGCCAGGAACACCGCCAGGTTCAGCGCCTGCTGACCCCGGAACATGATCGGCCGGGTCGGCATCAGTTCCTGCAGCTTGGCAAAGGCGACGACGCTGGCGGTGCAGGTCAGCAGGCCCAGCAGCACCTCGAACATCAACGCCCAGACGGTGAAGCTGCCCGCCGCCATCGTCGGCGCCAACCGGTAGACCTCGACCGCGCCGATCAGCCCCACCGCCATAGCTCCGAATGCATGGCTGATCGCGGTGCGCTGCGGGATCGCCGTCATCGGCATCAGGAACGCCATCGGCACGCCGACCAGCGTACCCACCAGCATGGCGATGACGATCAGGTCGTACTGCACGACGCCGCTGTGGACCAGCGTGCCGCAGACCGCGACCAGCATTCCCACCTCGCCGGCACGCACCCCGCGCCGCGCGGTTTTCGGGCTGCTCATCCACATCAGCGCCAGCACGAACAGGCCCGAGGCGAGAAGATACGACGCCTGCACCAGAACGGCGTTCGACGATTCCACGACAGTAGCCATTTCAATCACCCTTCCGGCGAAACATCTTCAGCATCCGGTCGGTGATCAGGAACCCCGACACCGCGTTGATCGTCGCCGCCGTGACCGCGACGAAGCCCAGCGCGCGCGCCACCGGCGTGGCATCGCCCGCGCCAGTCACCATGATCGCGCCGACAATCACCACCGCCGCGATGGCGTTGGTCAGGCTCATCAGCGGTGAATGCAGCAGCGGCGACACCCGCTTGATCAACTGGAAGCCCAGGAAGGCCGCCAGCATGAACACGAACAGCAGGTTCGTGGCGTTTTCGGCGTTGCTCATTGTTGTACTCCCCTGTCCCGGCTTCAGCCGAGCAATCGTGGATGGACGACCCTGCCACCCCGCGTCAGCCGCACCGCGTCGCCGATCTCGGCATCCAGCACCGGCCGCCCGGCGTCCTTGTCCCAGAACGCCGACAGGAAGTTGTACAGGTTGCGCGCATACAACGCCGAAGCATCCGCCGGCA
>JAGWVC010000162.1 GCA_018971065.1 Sphingomonadales bacterium
ACCAATGATCAGCGGAGCCATCCGCGCCCAAGCTGCGTCGCTCAGCACCAATCGATCCATAACACCCAAGGCCGCCTCCAAAAGACAGCCTTGAATCAGACTTTCCCGCAAATGGGAATCCTAAGAGTCCACACCACCTAGATCGTCCCGACCGGCGTGACCGGCGAGCCCACCGCGCCGGGCAGCATCAGCGGTGGGGCGGTGAGCAGGAAGCGGGTGCGGCGACGTTGGGCCAGCGCTGGGCCGATGGCGCCGAAATGCCAGAATTCGCCGAGGTGGATGCCGAGATGGACGAGGCAATGCAGGTGCAGCGGCATCATCGCATGGCCGGCGCAGCGATCGAGGCCGGCGATCTTCTCGACCATCGAATTGTCGGCGCAGATCGCGGCGATGCCGGAGCGGTCGATCCAGTCGAGCAGCGCGCGGTCCGAACCGTCGAGGCCCGGGGCGGTCGCGAGCGCGGCGGCATCGACGCCGGCGCCATCGCGCAGCAGGAGATCGGCATAGCCGGTCCAGATGCAGAGGAAATCCCCCTCGCCCGGTTCGGCACCTTGCGCGTCGAGCGCGCGCATCAGGGCGTCATAGCCGACGGCGGCATGGGGCCCCTCGCCCGCATCACGCAAGTCCACCAGCACTCCCTTGCCCTGCACGCAGGTTTCGGCGAGTTGCTCGATACCGAGGGCAAGCGCGGCGGGCGCGGTGGTGGCTGTGGGCCGCCGGAAATGGGTGTCCATGCGGTAGCCGTTGTAGAACACCGGCTCGGCCACGCCGTCGCCATCGGCATCGAAGTGGGTGCCGTAGTGGCTGAGCCCATCCCACTGGGTGGAGAATTGCAGGCCGAGCAGGACCTGATCGTCGTTCACCACGTCAATCGGGCCGCCGGCGGGGCTCCAGCCGTACATGACGCGACCATCGGCGCTGTGCGTGGGCGAGAGGATCGGCGGGTTCCGGCCGGCGAAGACCGGCTGCCGGGGGTAGTCGAGCGGCAGGCCGAGGGGAAAGGCAAGGCCTTCGCGGACTTCCGCGACGGCGGCGAGGCGCCGGGCGAGGGTGACGAGGTTCATGCGACCGATCTGGTCATTCTCGCCGAACTCGCCCCAATTGGAGCCTTCGGGACGCTGAAGCCAGCGGCGCATCAGGCCGGCTCCGGCAGGCCGGGCGCGACGATGGCATCGCCTTGCGGAACGAAGGCGCCGGCCCGATCGATATACTCGTCGAGCCGGGCGATCAGGCCGTTCTCGACGCGGACGACGATGCAGCACGGCCACGCCTTCGCCACGCCGGCAGCGGTCCAGCCGACCATGACGTGTTGCTGGACGAAGCCGGTGGCGGTGGCCTGGCGGCGGACATCGACGAAGGCGCGACGCGGAAAGCCGCTGACGAGATCACGCCACTGGTCCGTTATCGCATCGAGATCGTGGGCGACGCCGTCGAAGCTGTGCCAGCACAGCGCGTCGGCGGTGTAGCAGGCCCGGGCGGCGGCAATGTCGCCGGCCGCAAGCGCCGCGAACATGCGGTCGATGATGTTGGGTTCGCTCATGCCGGGGGTTGTAGCCGCGCGGCGGCATAATGGAATAGACCTTGTGCAATACTCGCTGCGGTGGTTACAGCCGGGGCAGGAAGACAAGGACACTTGCATGAACATGGCACTGCCGGGCCGCCTCGATCGCACCGCGATGGCGGCGGCAACATATCCCGCGACGATCAGCATGCCGGTGCGTTTCGATGACCTCGATGTGCTGTGGCATGTCAACAATGCCGCCGTGATCGTGATGCTGCAGGAGGCCCGGGTGTTCTTTCCGGGCGACGTCGGCTTGCCGAAGCTGGACGATTACGGCGTGCGCAGCGTGGTGGCCGGCATGATCGTGGAGTACGCCGACGAGCTGACACACCCCGGCCCGCTGGCGATTTCGACCGGCATTTTGCGGCTGGGCGCGACCTCGTTCACCATGGCACAATTGATCCGGCAGGACGGCAAGCCGTGCGTCTATGCGGCGGTGACGCTGGTGGGGACGGATGCGAACGGCGCGACGGCGCTGCCCCAGGAATGGCGGCGCACGCACGAGGCGCGCGGCATGCTGCGCTGGGATGAGCGCGACTGAACGAGCGGGTCGGGCGGAACGGCGGCGCGGGATCGTGGCGACGATGTGGCCCGGGTTCAGCGACCTTTCCACACCGGCGCGCGCTTTTCGACGAAGGCGCGCGGGCCCTCGCGGAAATCCTCGGTCTTGCGCAGGACGCTCATCCATTCGGCGACGAGAGTGCGCCCGGCCCCGTCGGGCAAGCCGGCGGACGCGCGGGCCGCGACGAGCGAGTACTGCACCGCCAGCGGCGCGTTGGGCACGATCTGCGCGGCGAGCGCTGCGGCCGTGGCGAGCGCCTCGCCCGGTTCGGCGAGCCGGTTCACCAGTCCGGCCGCATGCGCGCGGGTGGCGTCGATCGGTTCGCCGGTGGCGATCATTTCGAGCGCGATCGCCAGCGGAATGCGGTTGGCAAGACGGTGAATGCCCCCTGCCCCCGCCATCAGCCCGCGCTTGACCTCGGGCAGGCCGAAGCGCGCGGTGGTGGACGCCACGATCATGTCGCAGGCCAGGCACAGTTCGCAGCCGCCGGCGACGGCGAGACCTTCGACCGCGGCGATCCACGGCTTGCTGCGGGTGGCATAGGCAAGGCCGCCGAAGCCGCCGTGCGGGGTTTCCATCGACAGGCCGGTGCCGCCCGCCACGGCGGCAAGGTCGGCGCCGGCCGAGAACACCTTGCTGTCACAGGACGTGAGGATGACGACGCGAATTTCAGGGTCGGCTTCGGTGCGCTTGACGATCGCGTCGATCGCGGCGGCGACTTCGCCGTTGACGGCGTTGCGCTTGTCGGGGCGATTGAGGGTGACCAGCGCGACGTGGGGGGCCAGCGCTTCGTAGCGGACAAGGTCGCTCATGGGAGGGCCTCGAAGGTGATGACGGTGCGGGCGATGCGGCCTTCGCGCATGTCGGCAATGGCCTCGTTGATCTCGGACAGCGGGCGGGTGCGCGAGACCAACGGGTCGAGGTGCAGCTTGCCGCCACGATAGAGGTCCAGATAATGTGGAATGTCCACGGCAGGGCGGACGCTGCCCATGTTCGACCCTTGCAGGCGCACTTCACGAAGCAGGCGGTTGGCGCTGATCTCGACGGTCGTGCCCATCGGCGAAACACCGACAACCGTGGCGGTGCCGCCTTTGGCCAGCGAATCGAACGCGGCCTCGATGGTGTCCTTGCGGCCGATGGCCTCGATCGCATGATCGACGCCGCGACCGTTGGTCAGCGCCATGACCTGCTCCGCGACATCGCCGGCAGAGGCGTCCACGACATGCGTGGCGCCGAAGCGGCGCGCCATTTCGAGTTTTTCGGCAACGCGATCGACCGCGATGATCTGCCGGGCGCCCGCCACGGCAGCACCATTGACGGCGGCAAGGCCGACGCCGCCGCAGCCGATCACCATCGCGCTTTCACCGGCGCGGATGCCGGCGGTGCGCACTGCGGCGCCGAACCCGGTGGTAACGCCGCAACCGACCAGACAGGCGCGATCGAGCGCGATCGATGCATCGACGGGAATGCAGCCGCTTTCGTGGACAAGCACCTTTTCGGCAAAACCGCCGATGTGCATGAAGGCGTGCAGCGCCTCGCCATTGCTGGTCAGGCGCGGTGGCTGGTCGGGCGTTCGCGCGGCTTCGGATGGCATGCAGCGCGCTAGGTTGCCGGACTGGCAGTGCTCGCAATGGCCGCAACTAAACGAGAGACAGACGACCACCTGATCGCCGGGGCGAACCCCGCGCACATGCGGGCCGACCTGTTCGACCACGCCGGCGACCTCGTGCCCCAGGACAGCGGGGAACTGCGCGGGATAGGCCCCGTCGAGAACGTGCAGGTCGGAATGGCACAGGCCAACCGCAGCGACCCGGACCAGAACCTCGTGCCCGATCGGATCGGCGATCGCGACGTCCTCGATCGTCATCGGTTCGCCGATTTTGCGCAGAACGGCAGCTTTCATCGCGTGCTCTCCTTGGTCGCCGTGGCGGTTGTACAGGTGCGAAGCGCCGGCACAATGTCTCATGGCAGTTGCATTCATTCTCTAGCCGGTTATGGCAGAACACGCAAATGCACAGGCCGCGAATCATTTCCTGCGGCCCTGCGAGAGGGGAATGCGCGTTGTACCTTGCGCCCGATGCGGAAGAGTTGGGGATTTCGTCGGCGTCGGCGGATTATCTTGCCGAGGCGATGCCGATTTCGCGTTTGCATGCGGCGGGTTCGGCGGCGGACATGGACGCAGGCTTGCGCGGGTCGCTGGGGGCGATGGGCTGGTTCGGGCTGGCTGTGCCGGAAGGGTGCGGCGGCAGCGGGCTTGGCGCGGTGGAGCATGCGCTGTTCTTTCGCGAGGTGGGGCGGCAGTGCGGTCCGGTGGACGTGCTGGCGCAG
>JAGWVC010000163.1 GCA_018971065.1 Sphingomonadales bacterium
GCGACGAGGCCCGCGAGCGCGGCACCAAGTACACCGAAGCCCGTGGCCGCGTGGAGCCCTTCACCGAGGAACAGCTCCAGGAATTCTCGGACATCTACGCCAACGAGGAAATCCGTGGCGCCACCCCGCGCTATTGGGAAGACGTCAACGTCGGCGACACCCTGCCGCGCATGATGAAGGGTCCGATGACCGTCACCGGCTTCATCTGCTACGCGCAGGGCTGGGGCGGCCTCTACATCCGCGCCAACAAGCTGGCATGGAAGATGCAGCAGGCGCACCCGGGCCTGGGCATCAAGAACCGCTTCAACGTGCCGGATTGCCCCGAGCGCGTTCACTGGGACGAAGCCTTCGCCCTCGAAGTCGGCGCCCCCGGCGCTTACGATTACGGCCCGGAGCGCACCTCGTGGCTGACGCACCACATGACCAACTGGATCGGTGACGATGGCTTCCTTGCCAAGTCCTCGTGCCAGATCCGCCGCCACAACCCCGACGGCGACGCGCTGTTCATCGACGGCGCGGTGACGCGCAAGTTCGAGGAAAACGGCAAGAAGTACGTCGAAGTCGAGCAGAAGGCGACCACGCACCGTGGCGAGCTTTCGGCATTCGGCACCGCCGTGGCGGAACTGCCCTCGAAGGCTTGAGCCGACGTTGCCAGCGCCTGCCACCGACCGTAGTGTCGGTGGCAGGCGTTGCCATTTTCAGGCGACAAGACGGGAGCAGGACACATGGGCAGCACGGGAAAACCGCAATTTCGCGAAGACGGCTCGGTCGTCGTCCCCGGTTTCACCCTGCCGGTTTCGACGCTGCTCAGCGAACCCGCCATCGCCTTCCAGAAAATGCGCGCCACGATGCCCTCGTTCGAGCCGGCATCCGAAGAACCCGACGTTGCGGTGCGCCGCGACGAAATCAACGCTTATGCCCGCCCTGGCGCCGAGCGGATGCTGCAGACTTTTCCGGTCACCATCTCCCGCACCACGATTGCCGGGGTCGAGGTCATGGAATTCACGCCCGAAGGCGGCGTCAGCGATCCGACCCGCGTGCTGATCAACCTCCACGGCGGCGCGTTCTGCGTCGGCTGGGATGGTATTCCCATGCTCGAATCGATCCCGATTGCGGCGTTGGGCGGCTGGCGTGTCGTCAGTGTCAACTATCGCATGGCGCCCGAGCACCGCCGTCCGGCGGGCGTGCAGGATGTCGCCACGGTCTATGCGGCGCTGCTGGCCGACTACGCACCGGGCAGTATCGGCATCTACGGCGGCTCGGCCGGTGGTGTGCTGACGGCGCAGGCGGCGGCGTGGCTGCCCGCGCATGGCCTGCCGCAGTGCGGCGCGGTCGGCGTGTTCGGCGCCGGCGGGGTGCCGTTCCACGCTGGCGAATCGACGTACACCGCCGGCTTTATCGATGGCTCGTTCCCGCCGCCGAACTTCGACCGCAGCATGGACGTGGACATGACGCGCGGCTATTTCGCCGATGTCGATGACCGGGACGCCAGCGCCTGGCCCGCGTGGCACCTGGATGTGCTGGCGACATTCCCGCCGACGCTGATCATCACCGGCACCCGCGCGATGGACCTCAGCCCGGCGATCTTCACCAACTCGCAACTGCTGAAAGCCGGCGTGCGCTCGACGCTGATCGTCGGCGAAAGCCAGGGGCACTGCTTCCATTACCAGGTCTCGGTGCCCGAAGGCCGCGACGCCTGCGACCTGATCGTGCGCTTCTTCAAAGAGAACCTGAACTGATCAATGCCTGACACCGCTCAACCCGAATGGCCCGGCCCGCTTGCCGGCGTCCGCGTCCTCGATTTCACACGCGTGCTGGCCGGCCCCGCCGCGTCGCTGGCGCTGGCCGACCTCGGCGCCGAAGTCATCAAGATCGAACCGCCGGGCAGTGGCGACGAGACCCGCAGCTTCCCGCCGATGCGCGATGGCGAGAGCCACTATTTCCTCAGCGTCAATCGCGGCAAGCGCAGCATCGTCATCGACCTCAAGAGCGCCGAAGGCCTGCAACTGGCGCGCGATCTCGCGGCGAAATGCGACGTGCTGGTCGAGAACTACCGCCCCGGGGTGATGGACCGGCTGGGGCTGGGGTACGAGGCGCTGAAGGCGATCAACCCGCGCCTGATCTATTGCGCTATCTCGGGCTATGGCCAGTACGGCCCGCTGAAGGACCGGCCCAGCTTCGACATCGTGCTGCAGGCGATGTCGGGCGCGCTGGCGATGAACGGCGAGCCGGGCGGCCTGCCCACCAAGCTGGGCATTCCGCTGGGCGATCTGGTCGGCGGCATCAACGGCCCGATCGGCATCCTCTCGGCACTGTACGAACGCGAACGCACCGGCAAGGGCCGGCTGATCGACGTCAGCCTGATGGACGGGCTGCTGGGAATGCTGGGCTATATCGCGCAACTGGCGTTCTTCACCGGCGAGGACCCGCAACGGCAAGGCTCGCAGCACCCCAACCTGGTGCCTTACGGCATCTTCCCCGCCGCTGATGGCTCGATCGTCATCGCCTGCCTCACCCCCGGCTTCTGGGGCAAGATCTGCACATCGATCGAGCGTCCAGAACTTACCGCCGACCCGCGCTACGACAGCCTCGAAAAGCGGCGCGACGCGCGCGAGGATGTGAACGGGATCGTCTCCGCGTTCACGTCGCGGCATACCGTCGCCGAACTGGTGGCGATCTTCACCACGCACGAGGTGCCGCACGCCCCCATCCTCGGCGTGACCGAGGCGCTGCACCAGCCGCAGGCGCAGGCGCGCGGCATGGTGGTGGAGGTGGAGCACGAGACGCTGGGCCGCATTCCCATCGTCAACCGCCCGCTGCAATTCGACCAGGCGCAGCCGACCCCCGCCGCCCCGCCGATATTGGGGCAGCACACCGCCGCCATCCTTGCCGATGTGCTTGGGCTGGATGATGAACGCATCGCGGCATTGCGCGCCAGCGGCGTTGTCGCCTGAACTGACCCGGAGGAATACCCATGAGCGATCTGCGTTTCGATGGCCGCGTTGCCGTCATCACCGGCGGGGGCAGGGGCCTTGGCCGCGCTTATGCGCTGCTTTTGGCATCGCGCGGGGCGAAGGTCGTCATCAACGATCCCGGCGTATCGATGGCCGGTGACGCCACCGGGGAAGGCCCTGCCGAAGCGCTGGCCACCGAGATTCGCGCCGCCGGCGGTGAGGCCGTGGCCAACACCGATTCGGTTGCCACCCCCGAAGGCGGGCAGGCGATCATCCAGACCGCGCTCGACGCGTTCGGCCGCATCGACATCCTGATCCATTCCGCCGGCAACGTGCGCAAGGCGCTGCTTTCGGAAATGAGCTACGACGATTTCGAATCGCTGCTCAGCGTCCACCTGCGCGGTGCGTTCCATGTGCTGCGCCCGGCGTTCCCGCTGATGCTGGCGCAGGAATATGGCCGCATCGTCCTTACCGGTTCGATAAACGGGCTTTATGGCAAGGCCAATTCGGGCAACTACGCCACCGCCAAGGCCGGGCTGATCGGCCTGTCGCACACCGCCGCGATCGAGGGGAAGGACCGCAACGTCCATTCCAACGTCATCATCCCTGCCGCCGTGACCCGTATGTCCGCCGGCATCGACACCAGCGCGTTTCCGCCGATGGAGCCGGAAATGGTCGCCCCCACGGTGGCGTGGCTGGCGCATGAGGACTGCACCGCGACGGGCGAGATGCTGGTGGCGATGGGCGGCCGCGTCGCCCGCGCGTGGACCGCGGAATCGCCCGGGGTGTTCCACAAGGACTGGACGATCGAGCAGATGGCCGCCGACGATGCCGCCATCCGCAGCACCGCCGATCCGCTGGTGTTTCCGCCGGTGCCGCATGGCGAGCTGGACCACCTGATGTACGGCTTCGGCGTGGCGCGCGCCCATTCCTGACGAGGGTTGCAGCCCGCCTCGCGCCACGGGTGATCCGACGGACCAGGCAAATCGGCGATGGGGAGTCATTCGATGGGGCCGATCGCATTATCGCTCGATGTCACGGCGGAACTGCCGGCCGAGGTGACCGCCGGTACGCGGGTTGCAATGGCAGCCTGGGTGTTCTTTCCTGATGATCCCGCCCTGCTCGGCCCCCGTCCGGTGGTACTGACGCTGCTGAGCGGCGGCAGTTACGACAAGCGCTATCACCATGCGGTGATCCCGGGCTATCCCGGCTATTCGGCGGCGGAACACCTGGCCGGGCTGGGCAATGTCGTGATCTTGCTCGACCATCTCGGCAGCGGCGAAAGCAGCCGGGTGCCCGATCAGAAGCGCGCCACGCGGTTCGTCGTCGCGCAGGCGGCCGATGCGGCGGTGCGGCAGGTCCACGCCATGCTGGCGGCGGGAACGATCGACCCGGCGCTGCCCCCGTTGGCCGATTTCGTGGCGATCGGTGGCGGCCATTCGATGGGCGCGATGATGACGGTGATCCAGCAGGC
>JAGWVC010000072.1 GCA_018971065.1 Sphingomonadales bacterium
CCGCCGTTCATGCGGGTGGAGGAATGCACCTGGTTCATCGACATGTACCTGCCCGGCCCCGAATACCGCCTCCACCCCGATTTCGCCCCGCTCCACGCCGAGGGGCTGGAGGTGTTGCCGCCCACGCTGGTGATCACCGCCGAACACGACGTGATCACCGAACAGGCCGAAGCCTATGGCATGAAGCTGGCCGGCCTTGGCGTCCCCGTGCAGATCGAGCGCATTCCCGGCCAGATCCACGGCTTCCTGACGCTCGATCCGTTCCTGCCCGGCGCTGCCGGCGAAACCATCGACCGCATGGCGGCGTTCATCCGCCAGGTGTGAACAGCCCGCCGCCCAGCAGCTTGGCATAAGCCGAAAGCACATGCGGTTCCGCAGGCTGGCCCGCCGCCTGCCGCTGCGCCAGATAGCCGCGCGCGCCCATCAGGATATGCACCACCACGCCCAGCTCGGCATCGCTGAACGCGCCGATCTCGCCGCGCTCGCGCGCCCGCGCCAGTATCCGCTGGAACGGCCCGGCCATGTTGGCAATGTGCGCCGCATAAGCCGCCGGGGCCGCGAACTCCGCCTCGTTCAGAATGCGCAGGAACCCCGGCTGCGCCGCCAGATAGTCGAAAAATGCCGCAAACCGCGCCACCTCGCGCGCCGCCTCGGGTTGCACGGCCTCGGTCTGCTGCTGGATGAACCGCGCCATTTCCTGCCCCAGCGCGGGCAGCAGTGCGTCGAACAGCGCCTGTCGGCTGGCGTAGTGGTTGTAGAACGTGCCCTGCGCCACCCCGGCCCTGGCGGTGATCGCCGCCACCGAGGCATCGGCATAGCCCACCGCGCCCACCACATCGCAGGCCGCCTCGAACAGCCGCCGCTTCACCGCCGCATTGCGCTCTGAACGGGTCAATCGTGGCGCGTTCACCGCGCGATCCCATCGCGCAACACCCGTTTCAGCACCTTGCCCGAAGCGCTGCGCGGCAGGCTCTCCACCAGTACCACGCGATCGGGCACCTTGAACCCGGCCAGATGCGCCCGACAATGCGCGCGCACGGCATCCTCGCGCACATCGCCCGCCACGAACGCCACCGGCCGCTCGCCCCACTTCGCATCGGGCACCGCCACCACCGCCACGTCCATCACACCCGGCATCGCCTGAATCACCCGCTCCACTTCCGACGAGGCGATGTTCTCGCCGCCCGACAGGATCATGTCCTTCTTGCGATCGGTCAGGAACAGGAAGCCCTCGTCGTCCAGATAGCCCACGTCGCCGGTCCGCAGCCAGTCGCCGAAGAAGCTTGCCGCCGTCTTCTCCGGCGCGTTCCAGTACCCGCGCGTCACCTTCTCGCCGCGCACGCACACTTCGCCTTCCACCCCCGCCGCCACCGCGTTGCCGCTGTCGTCGCGGATTTCCACATCGACATGGGGCAGGGGGCGCCCCACCGATCCGATCCTGTCGATCTCGCGACCCGCCTCCATCAGCGTGTCGCCGCCGCAGGTCTCGGTCAGCCCATAGGCATCGATATAGCGCGACCCCGCAAACGCTTCCCCCCACGCGCGTATCCGCGCCTCGGGCGTGCGCTCGCCCCCGCCGATGACCCATTCCAGGCTGGCCACATCCCGCGCCCGTGCCTGCTGGTCGGCCAGCATCGCGCTCGACATCACCGGCGCCAGCCATGCGCCGGTAAGCCGTTCGGCGGCGATCAGGTCCAGCGCCGCCCCCGCGTCGAACTCGCGCAGCACCGCCAGCATCCCGCCCGCCCACAGCACCGCCATGCCGGGCAGGTCGCACGCGCCGACATGGTACAGCGGCCCGCACACCAGCAGCCGCGTTGCCTCGCCCAGCCCCAGCACCACGATCTGGTCGGCGCTCTTGGCGTGGATATTGGCATGGCTGAGCATAACGCCCTTGGGATGATCGGTGGTGCCCGATGTGTACATGATGCGCAGCAGATCGCTGCCGTTGCGCGCCGCGATGTCGGGCGAGGGGGCGCACCCCGTCAGCCGCGAGGCGTCGGCCCGCGCCGCCGCATCCAGCGTCACCACTGCCGCTACGTCGGCCGCCCAATCGGCCAGTTCGTCATCCGCCAGCAGCAATGCGGCGCCACTGTCGCGCAGGATATGGTCCACTTCGGCGGGCGACAGACGGAAGTTGATCGGCACCGCCACCGCGCCAATGTGGCTGATCGCCAGCGTGACCTCGATGAACGCCGCGCTGTTCTTCATCAGCAGCGCCACCCGGTCGCCGGGTTCGATGTCGCGCCCGCGCAGCATCCCCGCCACCGCCACGCACCGTTGCCACAGCGCGGCATATGTCACGCTTTCCCCCTCGAACCGCACCGCCACGCGATCGGGCGTGCGGGTGGCGTGATAGCGGATGGCGCGGGACAGGTTCGGCATCGCGACCCTCGAAAATGAATAATGACTCGTCATTCATAATTTGCTAGCCGCCCGCTGGCAAGCGAAGGGGAATCGACGCGGATGTCCAGCGCCAACGAAAGCACGCTGCTGCGCGCCTATGGCCAGTTGCAACTGATCCGCCAGGCCGAGGAACGGCTGTCCGCGCTGTTCGCCGCTGGCGAAGTGCCCGGTTTCATTCACCTTTCGATCGGGCAGGAAGCGGTCTCGGTCGGCGTCATGCAGGCGTTGACGGATGCCGACACCATCGCCTCCACCCATCGCGGCCACGGCCACGCGCTGGCCAAGGGCGTCGATCTCTCCGGCTTCTTTGCCGAACTGCTGGCGCGCGGCACCGGCCTGTGCGGCGGGCGGGGCGGCTCGATGCACGTTGCGGACATGCGCGTCGGGATGCTGGGCGCCAACGGCATCGTCGGTGCCGGCCTGCCCATCGCGCTCGGCAGCGCGCTCGCGCACCGCAACCGCCGCACCGGCGGCGTCGCGGTGGCGTTCTTTGGCGACGGCGCGCTGGCCGAAGGCGTCCTTCACGAAACCGCCAACATGGCCGCGCTGTGGAAGCTGCCGCTGCTGCTGGTCTGCGAAGCCAACGGCTGGAGCGAATTTTCCGCCGTCCGCAAGCAGATCGCCTTCGACCTGCCCGCCTGGGCCGCCGCCTACGGTATTCCGCACGTCGAAGTGGACGGCAACGACGTTGAAGCGGTCGCTGCCGCCGCCGAAACCCTTGTCCGCGCCATCCGCAGCGGCAGCGGCCCGATGCTGCTCGAATGCCGCACCACCCGCATTCGCGGTCATTATGAAGGCGACGCGCAGAAATACCGCGCGGCCGAAGCGCTGCCGACCGATCCGCTCACCGTCGCTGCCGGCCGCCTGGCCGCGCAAGGCGTATCGCAACCCGAACTCGACCGCATCGCCACCGATGTCACCGCCCGCATCGATGCCGCCGTCGCCGCCGCGCGCGCCGCGCCGCCGGCCAGCTTTGCCGCCGCCCGCGCCGACGTCTATGCGGGGGCATTGTGATGGCTGAACTGCGCTATGGCGCCGCCCTCAACCGCGCGCTGGCCGACGCGATGGCGGCTGACCCCGACGTCATCGTCATGGGCGAGGACATCGCCAATGCCGGCGGCTCGTTCGGGGTGACGCGCGGCCTGCTCGATGCCTACGGCGCCGAACGCGTGATCGACACGCCGATCAGCGAAGCCGCGCTGGCCGGCATGGCGGTCGGCGCCGCGCTGTGCGGGCTGAAGCCCGTGGTCGAGATCATGTTCATGGATTTCACCACCCTGGTCATGGACGCGATGGTCAACCAGGCCGCCAAGGCGCGCTTCATGTTCGGCGGCCAGTGCGCGATGCCGCTGGTGCTGCGCACCCCGCACGGTGGCGGCCTTTCCGCCGGCCCGCAGCATTCGCAGTGCCTGGAGGCGTGGTTCGCGCACGTCCCCGGCCTCAAGGTGGTCTGCCCGGCCGATGCCGCCAGCGCCTATGGCCTGCTGCGCGCTGCCATCGCCGATCCCGATCCGGTCGTGTTCGTAGAGCACAAGGGCCTCTACGCCCGCCGCGATTCGGTGCCCGATGACCTCCCGATCCTCCCGCTCGGCCGGGCGGCTGTGGCGCGCGAAGGCAGCGACGTCACCATCGTCTCCTACGGCGCCGCAGTCGTGCTGGCGCTCACCGCCGCCGACCAGCTTGCCGGGCAAGGCGTGTCCGCTGAAGTGATCGACCTGCGCACCATCCAGCCGTGGGACGAAGCCGCCGTGCTGGCTTCCCTCACCAAGACTCACAACCTCGTCATCGTCCACGAGGCGGTTGAGGCATTCGGCGTCGGCGCCGAAATCGCCGCGCGTATGGCCGACATCGGCTTCGACGAGCTCGACGGGCCGATCGTGCGCGTCGGCGCGCCGTTCATGCCGGTGCCGTTCGCCGCCGCGCTGGAAGCCGAATACCAGCCATCGGCCGCGCAAGTCGTCGCCGCCGTGCTGAAATCTCTGGGGAGTGTCTGAAATGTCCGATGAGGCCGTCACCTATGACCTGCACGGCGCCGCCGCCGTCCTGACCATCAACCGCCCGAAGACGCTGAACGCGCTCGACCTGCCGACGCTCGACGCGCTTGAAGCCCAGGTCCGCCGCGCCGCCGCCGATCCGGCCGTCGCTGCGCTGGTATTCACCGGCGCGGGCAAGGCCTTCGTGGCCGGCGGCGACATTGCCGATCTCGACAGCCGGCAGGGCCTTGCCCACTATCTCGAATTCGGCGAACGCATCCACGCGGTGTTTTCGGCTGTCGAAGCGCTCGACAAGCCCACCATCGCCGCGGTCAACGGCTGGGCATTGGGCGGTGGCACCGAACTGCTGCTCTGCACCGACCTGCGTGTCGTCGCCCGTTCGGCGATGCTGGGCCTGCCCGAAATCACCCTCGGCCTGTTCCCCGGTGCGGGCGGCTCGCAGCGGCTGATGCGGCAGGTTTCGCCGTGCATGGCCCGCGAACTGATGTTCCTTGGCGAACGGATCACGGCGGACGAAGCCCACCGCATCGGTCTGGTCAACCGCGTGGTCGATGACGGCACCGCGCTCGACGCCGCGCTGGGCATCGCCGTCAAGCTGGCCGCGAAATCGCCGATGACGCTGAAGCTGCTGAAGCGCACCTTGCGCGATGGCGCCGAAATGCCCCCCGCCGCCGCATTGCGCCACGAACAGGCGATGATCGGGCTGGTGCTCGACAGCCGCGATTCGCACGAAGGCTGCCGCGCGTTCCTCGAAAAGCGCCCCGCCGCGTTCACCGGGGCCTGATCGACGGTGCGCCAAACTCTCGTCATGCCCAAGCTCGGCCTGACCATGACCGAAGGCGTCCTCGCCGAATGGCGCGTCGCGTCCGGCGATCCGGTCACGCCCGGACAGGTGCTGTTCGTGGTCGAAACCGACAAGATCGCCAACGAGATCGAGGCACAGGTTCCCGGCACGGTTGCCGAACTGCTGGCCGTGGCTGGCACCACTCTCCCGGTCGGCGCCCCGGTCGCGGTGCTGCTGGCCGACGGCGAAACCGCGCTCGCCCCCGCCCCGGCCCCCCAACGCCGCATCGCCACCCCGCTCGCCCGCCGCATGGCTCGCCAGTCCGGACAGGACCTTGCCGCTATCGCCGGTTCCGGCCCGGGTGGCCGCATCATGGCGCGCGACCTTGCCGATGTTCCCGCCGCACCGCCCGCGCCTGAACCCGCGCCACACGTGATCCAGCCCGACAGCTTCCGCCGCACCACCGCCCGCCGCCTCAGCGAAGCCAAGCGCGACATCCCGCATTTCTACGTCTTCGCCGCTGCCGACGTGACCGACCTGCTGGCCTTGCGCGCCCAGCTCAACACCGGCTCCGGCCCCCGGCTCAGCGTCACCCATTTCCTCCTCGCTGCCGCCGCTCGCACCCTCGCCGCGATGCCCGCAATGAACCGCGTGTGGGCGGCCGACGCGATCCACCAGCTCGCCCTCGTTGACGTGGGCCTGGCGGTTGAATCCCCCAAGGGCCTCGTCGCCCCGGTCCTGCGCAATCTCGCCACGCAAACGCTGGATGAAGTGGCCGCCGCCACCGACAGCCTGATCGCCACCGCCCGCGCCGGCAAGGTGACGGGGGCCGATCTTTCCGGCGGGGCGCTGTCCATCTCCAACGTCGGCATGTTCGGCGTTTCGGCGCTGGTGCCGATCATCAACCCCGGCCAGTCCGGCATCCTCGGCGTCGGCGCCGCGCAGCCGCGCTTCCTGCCCGACGATCAGGGCCGTCCTGCGTTGCGGCAGGTGCTGGAACTTGCGCTGTCGTGCGATCATCGGGTCATCGACGGCGCGCTTGCCGCCCGCTTCCTCGCCGCGCTGGCCCGCGCGCTGGAATCCCCCGCCACCTTGCTGCGCCGCCCGTGAAGGAAATGGCATGAACTTCGATTTCACCCCCGAACAGCAGATGCTTGCCGAAACCGCACGAAAAGTGGGCGAAAAGTACGGCCTCGATTACTGGCGCGGCCTCGATGCCGAAAAGGCGTTTCCGGCGGAAATCTGGCAGGCGATCTGCGACGCGGGCCTGTGCGGCATCGCGATCCCTGAGGAATACGGCGGCTCGGGCCTCGGCATGCTGGAGATGGCCGTCGCGGTCGAGAACCTCTGCGCGGCGGGGGGCGGCTCCACGCTCAGCCAGATGTTCATGCTCAACCCGATCTTCGGCGGCATCGCGCTCACCCGCATCGGCAACGCAGCGCAGAAGGCGGCGATGCTGCCGGGGCTGGTCAGCGGCAAGCTGATGTTCGCGATGGGCCTCACCGAACCGAACGCCGGCAGCAACACCCCTGAAATCCAGACGTTCGCCACGCAAGACGGAACCGGCTGGCGGCTCAACGGCCAGAAAATCTGGATCACCGCCGTCCCCCAGGCAGACAAGTTGCTGCTGATCGCGCGCACGAAGACCATCGCGGAATCGAAAGGCAAGACCGACGGCATCAGCCTGTTCGTGATCGATCGGGACCGCGCCGGGCTGACTCACCAGGCGATCGACAAGCTGGGCACCCGCACGCTGCCGTCCAGCCTGATCTTCCTCGACAACGTCCGGGTCGAGCCGGAGGAGTTGCTCGGCACGCTCCACGGCGGCTTCCGCCAGTTGCTCGATGTGCTCAACACCGAACGCATCGTTACCACCGCCGGTCTCGTCGGCACCGCCGAACTGGCGACGAAACTCGCCATCGATTTCGCCGCGACCCGCAAGGTCTTCGCCGACAAGCCGATCGGCTCGTACCAGTCGATCCAGTTCCCCTTGTCCGAAGCGCATATCCAGACCGAGTGCGCGCGGCTGATGAACTACAAGGCCGCCGCGCTGCACGATTCCGGCCGCCCTTATGGCTCCGAGGCGAACATGGGCAAATGGCTGGCGGGCCACGCCGCCGCGCTGGCCACCGATCGAGCCATCCAGACGATGGGCGGCATGGGCTATGCCACCGAAAGCCATGTCGAACGGCTGTGGCGGGACGCCCGCCTGTTCCGCATCGCGCCGATCAGCGAGGAAATGGTGCTGAACTTCGTCGCCCAGCACGATCTGGGAATGCCGCGCAGCTACTGAGTTACCGGCTCTGCGTCACCAGCCCCGCAGCCTCGCCCAGCGCCGCGTGCAGCGCGTTCAAGTCCGCTTCATCGATGCAATACGGCGGCATCAGGTAGGCGGTATTGCCCAGCGGGCGGACCAGCATCCCCCGCTCGCGAAAGAACGCCATCAGCTTCGGCGCCAGCGACGACAGGTATCCCGCCCCGCCGTTCACCGCATAGTCCAGCGCCAGGATCGTCCCGCAGGTGCGCGCGTTGGTGATCCCCGGCACTTCGGCCAGCGTGTGCCGCGCCGCCTCCTGCCGCGCCGCCAATGTCGCGATCCGCTGGCGCACCGGTTCCTCGCGCCACACCGCCAGGTTCGCCACCGCCGCCGCGCAGGCGATCGGGTTCGCGGTATAGCTGGACGAGTGGTAGAACATCTTTGCCCGGTCCACCGACCAGTGCGCGTCATAGATCGCCGCGCTGGCCATTGTTACCGCCAGCGGCATCGATCCGCCGGTCAGCCCCTTGGCCAGGCACAGGATGTCGGGCGCGATCCCGGCCTGTTCACAGGCCAGGAACGTGCCGGTGCGGCCCCACCCGGTCATCACCTCGTCGGCGATGAAAAGTACGCCATAATGCTCGCATATGCGCCGCATATCGGCCAGCACGCGCGGGCCATAGAACAGCATCCCGCCGGCCCCCAGCACCAGCGGCTCGACGATGAACGCCGCCGGCGCATCCTCGGCACAGGCCTGTTCCAACGCGTCCAGCGTGCGCTGCTCGCCACCGTCACCGGGGAAGGGGATGGTCCCGACATCGAACAGCAGCGGCGCGTAAGTCTGGTTGAACACGCCGCGTTCGCCCACGCTCATCGCGCCGATGGTGTCGCCGTGGTACGAATGCTCCATCACCAGCAGCCGGTGGCGCGGCTCGCGGCGATTGGCCCAGAACCCCAGCGCCATCTTCAGCGACACTTCCACCGCCGTGGAGCCGCTGTCGGAGAAGAACACGTAAGGGCAGGCCGGCGGCCCCAGCGCCTCGTCCACCATTGCCACCAGCCCGGCGGCGACCTGCTGCGCCTGCTGGTGAGTCCACCCGGCAAAGATCAACTGGTCCAGCCTGCCCGCCTGCTCGGCGATGGCGCCGGCAATGCGCGGATGGCAATGGCCGTGCGTCGTCACCCACCAGCTCGAGATCGCGTCGATCACGCGGGCGCCGTCGCGGGTCCACAGCGATGCGCCTTCGCCGCGCACGATCTCGGGGATCGGTTCCTGCAGGCCGTGCTGCGTGAACGGGTGCCAGACCGGGTTCACAGCGTGATCGCCTCTGCCGCCGCCCGCAATGCCTCGGGCGTCAATGGATCGATCCGCCCCAGCCGCCCCAGATGCCGCACCTTGCCGATTGCGCAGATCACCCGTTCGCTCTCGGCGTTCGCTTCGCCATTGAACAGCACGCCGGCCACCGTGCAGCCTCGCGCCCGCAGCGCTTCCAGGCTCAGCAACGAATGGTTGATGGTCCCCAGTTCGGTCCGCGCCACCAGCACCACCGGCAGGCCCCACGCGGCGAACTGGTCGGCATACAACCGATCCTCGCGGATAGGCACCAGCACGCCCCCCGCGCCCTCGACAACCAGCGGCCCATCGCCTTCGGGCAAGGGCAAATCGCCGATTACCACCCCGTCGATCGCCGCCGCGTGATGCGGCGAACACGGCGTGTTCAGCCGATGCGCCTCGGGATGCACCACCGCGCCGGGCACCAGTCGCGCCACGAACTGGCTGTCGGTCTCCTCGTCCAGCCCCGCCTGCACCGGCTTCCAGTAGCGTGCGCGCAGCTTCGCCACCAGCGCGGCGGCAGCCACGGTCTTGCCGATGCCGGTGTCGGTGCCGGTGACGACGAAGGCCGTCATGGCTGGATCACCTGAATGAGCTGCTGGGCAAGTTCCAGGATATCTTCGTTGCCGACGTTGTTCGTGATGACGATTCTCAGCCGCGATGTTCCCTCCGGCACAGTCGGAGGGCGAATTCCGCGAACATCGAATCCTGCAGCCTGCAATGAAGCGGCGACGGACATGGTCCGCGCATCGCTGCCCAGCACCAGCGGCATGATTGGCGAGCCTTGGCAAATCGCGCCAAGGCTGCGCAGCGCTTCAGTCGCCATCATGATCCGGGTCTGTAGCGCGGCACGCAACATGTCGCTATGCTCACTTGCGCGCAAAGCCGCCCGCGCCACCGCCGCCATTAGCGGAGAAGGGGCCGTCGAAAAGATGAATCCCCGCGCCCGGTTGACCAGAAACGCGCGCATGGTCGAAGGCCCGCACAACAGCGCCCCCTCGCACCCCAGTGCCTTGCCCAGCGTGTGCAGGCTGATCACATTATCGCCGCGCGACCCCAATTGGGCCAACAATCCGCGCCCGCCCGGCCCATAGACCCCGCTGGCGTGCGCCTCGTCCACCAGCAGCATTGCCGCTTCGGCCTCGGCCAGGGCCTTCAGTTCGGCCAGCGGCGCGAAGTCGCCGTCCATCGAATAGAGCGATTCCACCGCGATCCATGCCGTCCCGGTGCCGCCCCCGGCGCGCCATTCGGCCATCGCCCCGGCAAACGCGGCCACGTCGTTGTGCGGCACCAGCTTGTGCGCCGCCCGGCTCAGCCGCAGTCCTTCGTGCATCGAGGCGTGGATCAGTTCGTCCGCCACGATCAGGTCGCCGCGCTGCGGCAGCGTTGCCAGCACGGCCGAATTCGCGGCGAAACCCGTGGAAACGAACAGCGCGGCCTCAGTCCCGAAGAACGCAGCCGCTTCCGCTTCCAGCGCTTCATGCTCGGGGTGATTGCCGCGCAACAGCCGCGATCCACCCGATCCCACCGGCACGCCCCGATCCAGCGCCGCCCGCGCGGCATCGGCCAGCACGCCGGACCCGGCCAGCCCCAGGTAATCGTTCGAGGCGAAATCCACGCCCGCGCGCGGCGCCAGCGTCCGCAACCGGTCGCGCGCGGCCAGCGCCGCCAGGTCCGCCGCTTGCGCTGCCAGTGTCATCCGCGCGCCCCGAACAGCGCACTCCCCACCCGCACGTGCGTCGCGCCCAGCAGGACCGCGGTCTCGAAATCGTCGCTCATCCCCATCGACAGGCCGGTGATGCCGTTATCGTCGGCCAGCTTGCCCAGCAGCGCAAAGTACGGCGCCGCCTCGGTTCCCACCGGCGGCACGCACATCAGCCCGGCCAGCGGAAGGTCCGCCGCGCGTGCCTCGGCCAGCAGCGCGGGCAGGTCGCCGATCGCACAGCCGCCCTTCTGGTCCTCGCCGCCGATGTTGACCTGCACGAAACACGGCACCCGCCGCCCGGCCTTGTCCATCGCGCGTGCCAGCGCATTCACCAGGGAAACCCGGTCCAGCGAATGAATCGAGTCGAACAGCGTGACCGCGTCCTCGGCCTTGTTCGACTGCAACTGGCCGACCAGATGCAGTGCCACGCCGGGAAACCGCTCACGCAACGCGGGCCACTTCGCCTGCGCTTCCTGCACCCGGTTCTCGCCGAACACGCGGTGCCCGGCCACCAGCAACGGCACAATCGCTTCGGCGGGATGAGTCTTGCTCACCGCCACCAGCGTCACTTCGGCTGCTTCGCGCCGCGCGATCCGGCAGGCGGAGGCAATGCGGTCGTTCACGGCGCTGAGCAGTTCGGCTGGTTCGATCATGGCGCGGTGCTATAGCGCTGCCGAAATGAAGCGCCACCCTCGAATCCCCGCAATCTGGCTGGTCAGCGATGCCCGCAACGACGCGTGCGTCGAAGCCGCGTTGCGCAAACTGCCGCGCGGTTCGGGCTTCATCTTCCGCCACCACCACCTGCCCGAACCGCAGCGCCGCACCCGCTGGCAGGCGCTGCGCCGCCTTGCCCATGCCAATGGCCACCTCGCCATCCTTGCCGCCGGCCCCGCGCAAGCGCGCCACTGGCGGGCCGACGGCGCCTATGGTCCACCCGCGCGGCTTGCCCCCGGCCCGGCGTTGCTGCGGCTGGTCACCACGCACGGCCTCCACGAACTGCTTGCAGCTCGCCGCGCCCGCGCCGATGCCGTGCTGCTCTCTCCGGTCTACCCCACCCGCACCCATCCCGGCGCGCCGTCGCTTGGCCCCATCCGCTTCCGCGCGCTCGCCTGCCACGCGGGTATTCCCGTCATCGCGCTGGGCGGCATGACCGCGCATCGCGCCCGCGCCCTGCGCATCGCGCACTGGGCCGCCATCGACGGCCTCTCCTGAATTCTATTCACCGCTCGCGCCTTGACGGCGAGTCGCCACCGGGCGCATTAGAGTGCGATGACAAAAAGTGGGCACCGGTTTTTGGCAATAAATCGCACGGCAACAATAGCTAGAGCATGATGACATTGGTCAATCCAATGTCATCATGCTCTAGAACAAACGGACACTCGGGGACGTCTTCGTCATGGCATCACGCGCCTTTCCATCGCAGGGCACCGGCCCCGCCAACTGGCGCATCGTGCTGCGCCGCGCGGTGCGTCGCAGTGTCGAGCTGATCGGCGCGCTGGGCCTGTTCGGCCTGATGCTGTTCCTGGGCACCGCGCTGGCCACCTATCACCAGACCGATCCGTCCGCTTCCACCGCCGCCGGCGGTGAAGTGCTGAACTGGCTGGGCGCGCCCGGCGCCTGGGCGGCCGAACGCGTGCTGTTCCTGTTCGGCTGGGTCGCCATTCTGCTGCTGCCCTTGCTCTACGTCTTCGCCCGCAAGCTGTGGCGGCTGGCGGAAGAGGAGGACGACGCCGAACTCACCCCGCTGCACCAGCGCTGGTGGCGCCCGCTGGGGCTGCTGGCCTTTGCCATGTCGCTGATCGCCACCACGCTCAGCCTGCTGTTTTCCGAACCCGGCGGCACGCTTCCTGCATCGATGGGCGGAATCTCGGGCCTGCTCGGTGCGTTCGCCGTCCACAGCCTCGCCGCGCTGCTTCCCGCTGCTGTCCAGCCGTGGGCCGCTTTTGCCGCCGGCGTCGTCACGCTGGCCTGCGGCCTTGCGCTGGCCGGGCGTGTCTTCGCGGTGGACTGGATCGCGCTGCTGACGCTGCCCGGCCGCCTGCATCGCAACCCCGCCACCGCGCTGGCTACCCCGCTGACCAGGCCGCCCCGCGCGAAGCCGGTCGCATCCGAATCCGAGCCGATTGAGGATGCGCCGCTGGCCGAAGCCGCCATCGCCGGCGCGCTGACCCGCAAGGCGGTGGAAATCAGCGATCCCGCCAACGCCAGCAAGGCCGCGGCGCCGAAACGCCAGCGCGACCTGTTCGAGAAGCACGCGCTGCCCGGGCTGGACCTGCTTGACGATCCGCCCCCCGGCAACCAGCCGAAGATCGACAAGCTGGCGCTGGAACGCAACGCCCGCCTGCTGGAAACCGTGCTCGACGATTTCAACGTCAAGGGCGAGATTCAGGCGGTCCGCACCGGCCCGGTCGTCACCATGTACGAGCTGGAGCCTGCGCCCGGGGTCAAGGCCGCGCGCGTCATCGGCCTGGCCGACGATATTGCCCGTAACATGTCGGCGATCTCGGCGCGCGTCTCGTCGATCCCGGGTCGCACCGTCATGGGCATTGAGCTGCCCAATGCCGATCGCCAGATGGTCAGCTTCAAGGAACTGATCGCGTGCGAGAAGTTCGCCGCCAGCCGCGCGCTGCTGCCTATCATCCTCGGCAAGGACATCGCCGGTGAGCCGATCGTGGCCGATCTGGCGGCCATGCCGCACCTGCTGGTGGCCGGCACCACCGGCTCGGGCAAGTCGGTCGGCCTCAACGCCATCCTGCTGTCGCTGCTCTACCGCCTGACGCCCGACGAATGCCGCCTGATCCTGGTCGATCCCAAGGTGCTCGAACTCAAGTCCTACGACGATATTCCCCACCTGCTCTCACCGGTCGTCACTGAGCCGGCCAAGGCGGTCCGCGCGCTGAAGTGGGCGGTCGAGGAGATGGAGCGCCGCTACCGCCAGATGTCGTCGGTCTCGGTCCGCAACATCACCGGCTTCAACGACAAGGTCCGCGCCGCCATCGCCAAGGGCAAGCCGCTGGGTCGCCGTGTCTCGATCGGGTTCGACCAGGACACCGGCGAGGAGATGTTCGAGGAGGAACAGTACGATTACGCGCCGCTGCCGCTGATCGTCGTCATCGTCGATGAGCTGGCCGACCTAATGGTCACCGTCGGCAAGGAAATCGAAGTGCTGATCCAGCGCCTCAGCCAGAAGTCGCGCGCCGCCGGTATCCACCTGATCATGGCCACGCAGCGCCCGTCGGTCGATGTCATCACCGGCGTCATCAAGGCCAACCTGCCCACCCGCATCAGCTTCGCGGTCACCAGCCGCATCGACAGCCGCACCATCCTGGGCGAACAGGGCGCCGAACAACTGCTGGGCAAGGGCGACATGCTCTACAAGCCCAACAGCGCCCCGGTGCTGCGCGTCCACGGCCCGTTCGTCTCGGACGAGGAGGTGGAGAAGGTTGCCGATCACTGGCGCGCGCAAGGGTCGCCGGCCTACGTCGATTCGGTCACCGAGGAACCCGAGGAAGCGATGTTCGGCTTCGACGACCTCGACGCCACGGCTTCGGACAACCCGGACGAGCGCAAGTACCGCCAAGCCTGCCACATCGTCTTCGAAAGCCAGAAGGCGTCCACCTCGTGGCTGCAACGTCAATTGGGCGTCGGTTACAACACCGCCGCGAAGTGGATCGAGCGCATGGAGCAGGACGGCTTCGTCGGCCCTGCCAACCACGTCGGCCGCCGCGAGATCTATCGCGACACCGACGGGAATCCGCTTTGATTGAGAAAGATCAACGAACCCCTGCTCGAATCACGCCATCTCCCGCTCATTGAACAGGTGTTCAGCGCATCCCGCGCTGCACCTCCGACGGGAGACATGCCATGAACGTGATGACCAAGGCCAAGCTCAAGTACCAGCTCATCAAGCCCAAGATCGGCGCGCGCATCCTCAACACCAAGGAAGAGCTGCTGTCGGGCGAACTGTCGGCCGAGATCAACGAACTGCTCGAAGATCGCGGCGTCCTCGTGTTCAAGCGCGTGATGTTCACCGACGCGGAGCAGATGGCCTTCACCAACTCGGTCGGCGGTCTGGCGGACGAAGTGCGCGGTGAACAGGTGTTCAAGATCAGCCTCGACAAGACCATCAACAAGGAAGCCGTCGAATACCTGAAAGGCTCGCTGTTCTGGCACGTGGACGGCACCATGAACTCGATCCCGATCCGCGGTTCGGTGCTGTCCAGCAAGGTGCTGCCCACCTGGGGCGGCAACACCGAATTCGCCAACTGCTACACCGCCTACGATGACCTGCCCGAGAACATCAAGGCCGAGATCGACGATCTGCGCGTCATCCACTCGATGTGGATCTCGCAGCTTTACCATTGCCCGGAACCGACGCTGGAGCAACTGCGCGACTGGCAGTCGAAGGGCGAGGGCGGCAAGGGTGAGCGCGAGCTGCCGCTGGTCTACAAGCACGCCAACGGCCGCAAGTCGCTGATCCTGGGCAACACCGCCGAATATGTCGTCGGCAAGGGCAGCCAGGAATCGGCGCGCATCCTGCACGGCCTGCGCGATTTCGCCACCAGCGAACCCTATCACTACGCGCACGAGTGGGAAGTGGGCGACGCGGTGATGTGGGACAACACCGGCACGCTGCACCGCGCCATGCCCTATGACCCCGATTGCGGCCGCATGCTGCACCGCACGATCTTCAAGGGCGATAGCTGGGGCTGATCGGCCACGCCACCCCTCCCGCTTGCGGGAGGGGCAGGCCGGGCATCGCCGGGCGACTGTTCCATCGCTCCGGCGCTTGACCCGGCGCCGCTCTACCGCAATCCTCTCGCCCGCAAGCCGCGCGTCGTCTCGCGCGGCAGGGAGAGAAAACCGCCGATGTGGCACGTCCTCGAACCCGATCAGGAAATGCTGCGCGACATGACCGCGCGCTACCTGGCCGATAACGCCCCGCTGCCCGCGCTGCGCAAGCTGCGCCATGATCCGGCCGGCTTCGAACCCGCCTACTGGACCGGCGGCGCCGAACTCGGCTGGACCTCGCTGCTGGTGCCCGAGGAACACGGTGGCGGCAGCGTCTCGGGGCGCGGCGCGGTCGATTGCGCGCTGATCGCGTACGAATTCGGCAAGACCGCCGCACCCGGCCCGCTGCTCGATTGCAACGTTGTCGCCGCCGCGCTCGCCGGCCAACCCGGTGACAACGCCCGTGACGTGCTGGCCGGGATCATCGCCGGCAGCGTCATCGCGTCCAGCGCGCTGGGCACCGCACCGTGGCAGCGGTCCGATCAGGCCACTCTGCGCGTGCGCCGCGATGGCGCGGATTTCGTGCTGGACGGGGCCGTTCGCCCGGTCGAATCCGCCGCCCAGGCGCAGTGGCTGCTGGTCACCGCGCGGGGGGACGACGGGGTGACGCAAGCACTTGTCCCCACCACCGCCCCCGGGCTGACGATCCGGCCGTTGAAAGGCCTCGACGTCAACCGCCGCTTCTGCTCGGTCGGCTTCGACGGTGTGCGCATCCCCGCCTCGGCACTGGTGGGTGAACCAGGGCAGGCTGCCGGCCAACTGAACGCCCAGATCGCCAACGCCGCCGTCATCCTCTCGGCCGAAGCGGTTGGAGCGATGGATTCCGCGTTCGAGATGACGGTTGACTGGGCCTTCCAGCGCTACACTTTCGGCCGTGCGCTTGCCTCGTATCAGGCGCTCAAGCATCGCTTTGCCGACATGAAATCCTGGCTGGAAGCCAGCCACGCGGTTGCCGACGCCGCCGCCGAAGCCGTGGCCGACGCCACGCCGCTGGCCGCCGAATACACCAGTGCGGCCCGCACCTGGATCGGTGAGAAAGGCCCGGAACTCGCGCAGGAATGCGTCCAGCTTCACGGTGGCATCGGCGTCACCTACGAGCATGACCTGCACTTCTTCCTGCGTCGCGTCACCCTCAACCGCCTGCTCTACGGCACCCCGGCCGAGCATCGGCGCCTGCTGGCCGCCATCCAGATCGAACAGGAGAAGGCAGCGTGAGCGAGCCCGTTGAATCCGTCGAAGCCTTCCGCCTTCGCGCCCGCGAGTGGATCAAGGCCAACCTCGGCCCGGTCCAGCCCTGGGATCTCGACCAGAACTGCGAGAACGACGCGGAAGAGCTGAAGGCGGTCGCGCGTGATCGCGCCCTGCAGCGCCGGCTTTACGACGGCGGCTTTGCCGGGCTGTGCTTCCCGAAGGAATATGGCGGCCAGGGCCTGACCCCCGCGCACCAGCGCGCATTCTGCGAAGAGCTTTCCGGCCACGAATACCCGTCGCGCTTCTCGGTGCCCACGTTCTCGCCTTGCGCGTCGATCATCCTCGAATGCGGTACGACCGAGCAGAAGGTCCGCCATTTGCCTGCCATCCTGAAGGGCGAGGAAGTCTGGGTGCAGATGTTGTCCGAACCCGGCGGCGGCTCGGACGTCGCCGGCGCCACCACTTCGGCGGTGCGCGATCCCGAAACCGGCGACTGGATCATCAACGGCTCCAAGGTCTGGACCAGCCGCGCCTGGTGGGCCGACTGGGGCCTGATCCTGGCGCGCACCAACTGGAACGTGCCCAAGCATCAGGGTCTCACCGTGTTCCTGGTGCCGCTGCAGCAGCCCGCCATAGAAATCCGCCGCATCGAACGCCTGAACGGTGAAAGCGAGGCCTGCGAGGAATTCCTCACCGACGTCCGCGTTCCCGACGATTGGCGGATGAGCGAGATCGACGGCGGGTGGACCGTCGGCCAGCGCTGGATGTTCCATGAGCGCATGGGCCACAACTCGCCGTGGGTGACGCGGCCGGTCGGTTTCACCCAGGCCGAGACGAAGGAGCCCACGCTTGTCGCCGTCGCCCGCCGCTCGGGTCGGCTCGACGATCCCGCCGCGCAGGAACTGATCGGCGAGGGCCGGGCGCTGAAGATCGTCACGCACGAACTCCAGCGCCGCATCGGTGCCGCCGCCGCCTCGGGCAAGGGCAACCTCGACCTGTCCTCGATCGATCGCCTGTTCCGGGGCCTTGCCGGGGTCCGGCAGGCGACCATCGCGCTGGAACTCGCCGGCAGCGACGCCGCCGCCTGGACCGACGAGGAAGAGGACGACACCGGCGCCCAGGGGATGCGCTACCTGATGCGCCAGGTCGGGTGCATCGGCGGCGGCACCACCGAAATCTCGCGCAACGTCGTCGCCGAGCGCGTGCTGGGGATGCCGCGCGAACCGTCGGGCGACAAGGGCGTGCCCTTCCGCGACGTGCCGCGCGGGCCTTCGCGAAAAGGCTGAGCCATACAGGCGCCGGCGTTTTCGCGACGGTTTAGAGCATCGTGCGAAAAAGTGGGAACCGGTTTTTCGCTTAAAACGATGCGACAACAAACAAGTAGAGCGGGCTGACGTTTCAGATTTCACGCAGCCCGCTCTAGGTATTCCACCGCATGGACGGGTAAGGCGCGGATTCACCCTGTTCGGTTACTTCCGAAAATCGATTGTTGCGGCCGCCCGAACGCCGTGACAGCCAGTCGGAAGGCCAATCGATGCAGGTGATGCAAACCCCGTTCATCACGTTCTCGGACGAAAACTACGCTTCGTTCGCCGACATCCGCACCCAGCTCGACCGGCACGGCGACAAGGCACTGGCCACACTGTACCGCCGCATCGCCTTCCACCCCGAGACCGCCAAGCTGCTGCCCACCGACGACAAGCGCCACCGCGCCGCCACCGCACAGCTCAAGCACTGGCGCGCGCTGTTCGCGTCGGCACGGCTCGACGAGGCCGCACGTGAACGCTCCGCGCTGGTCGGCCGCCGCCACGCCCAGATCGGCCTGGCCCCCGAATACTATATCGGCGGCTATGCGCTGGTGCTTGAAGAACTGATCATGGGAATGCTGGGCAGCCTGATCCCCGGCAGCAAGCGCCGCGCCCGCGCCGTCGCGGCGATGGTCAAAGCCGCGCTGTTCGACATGGAAGCGGCGCTGCTGGCCTACTTCAAGGCCGAGGATGAAAACCGCAGCAAGGTCATCGGCGAACTGGGCAAGGCGCTGGGTGCCCTGTCCACCGGCGACCTGCGCGCCGAACTGGCCAATCTTCCGGCGGCCTATGACCGGATCGCCCAGGATTTCCATGCCATGCGTTATGCGATGTCCAGCCTGGTCATCCGCATCACCGATGCCGCCGACGGCATCCGGACCGGCGCCGCCGAGATCAGCTCGGCCTCGAACGACCTGGCGCACCGCACCGAGCACCAGGCTGCCGGCCTGGCCGACATCGCCACCCTGCTCGGCGATCTCACCGCCTCCGTCGAAACCACCGCTGGCAGTGCGCAACTGGTCAACGCCACGGTTGGCGAAGTCGATGAACACGCCCGCAACGGCGGCCGCATCGTCGAATCCGCCGTGGTTGCAATGGACAAGATTCGCGGCAGCTCCGAGGAAATTTCCAAAATCCTCGAAGTGATCGAGGCGATCGCGCTGCAAACCAACCTGTTGGCGCTGAACGCCGGGGTGGAGGCCGCGCGCGCCGGCGAGGCCGGCAAGGGCTTCGCGGTCGTCGCCAACGAGGTTCGCGCCCTGGCGCACCGCACCACCGATTCGGCCCGGGTGATCAAGGAACTGATCAACAAGTCCAGCGAGGACGTTCACGAAGGCGTCGATCTTGTTGCCCGCACCGGCGAGGCGCTGCGCTCGATCATCGAGACCGCCGACCGCGCCACCGGGCAATCACGCGAGATCGCGGACTTCGCCTCGCGCCAGTCCGACGCGCTTGGCCGGGTCAACCAGCAGATCAAGCAGATCGACCTGAACACGCAGCAGAACGCGGCGATGTCCGAACAGGCCAACGCCGCCGCGCGCGCGCTGGCCCAGCAATCGGCCGAACTGGCCCGCGTCGTCAGCCAGTTCCGCTTCGAACGCCGCGAAAAGCGCCGGGACGAGCGGGAAGGCCGGGAGGCCCGTCGGGCCGCCTGAGCGCCGAAAGTTCGCTAATCGCCTTCGTGGCCCAGCCGCTCCGCCCGCGCCAGCACCGCGCGCACCGCAGCACCGGTCCACGCGCCGTTGCGCGCGGTTCGCAGGCCCTGCCTGTTCAGCGTCCAGGCGATGGCGTTGCAGCTTTCATTGCCCTGAGCCCGCGCCTGTTCGATCGCGGGCAGCACCGCCTCGACAAAGGCGTCGGCCTTGCGGCGATTGGCCTCGGCGCCGCTGCGTCGCGCCGCGTTGGCCGGCGTTGCCGGATCGGCTTGCGTTTCCTGCGCCTTGCGCAAGGCCAGCGCCGCCTTCGCCTGGCCCGCACTTTCAGAGCGCCCCGTCATTCGCGGTGCCCGCTGGCGGCATGCCCGGTCGGCCGGTCCATGTCCCGCACGTTTGTCTGCACTTCCATTTCGCCCCCTGCTCCCGGCTTGGCGATCGCCCCCGCTGACCACCACTTCTGGTTGTTGCGGGCATGGCCTCCGACTGCTTGCTCCGCCTTTCCGACATGGCGCAACAACCCCTTGTGGCGCAATCGGGAATAGTTTTGAATCTGAAGTATTTGTGCAAAAAATTTCG
Source organism: Sphingomonadales bacterium (assembly GCA_018971065.1). Next base: position 20,000 of record JAGWVC010000072.1, read on the forward strand.
GGGCGTTCGTTCTCGCATTTGCAGCATTAGGGTGAATTATGTAATTCGGTGCAGAATATTCCGATGGTCGATTGTGCGAAACATGAACTGACCAGATGGTTACTTACTGATCGATCCTGCCATTCCGCGACAATCCAGCATCACGCGCAGGCCCGGAAACTTGTCATGCTGCGCCACCGAGCATTGCAGGCTGGCCGCCATCGCCTCCACCAACCGGCTGCCCAGCCCGGTGCCGCGCGGTTGCGCCGCGGGCGGCATGCCCTGGCCGTCGTCTTCCACCACAAGGCAGAAGCCGCCTTCATCCGCAGCGCTGCCGCCGTGGCGCAGGCTTACGCGGATTTCGCCCGGCTGGTCGGTGCGATAGGCGTACTTGCAGGCGTTGGTGACCAGTTCGTTGACGACGATGCCCAGCGACACCGCCTGTCCGGTTGCCAGTTCCAGCGAATCGGCATCCAGCCGGATCGTCCGCGCCGCCCCCGGTGCCGACCAGGTTTCCGACAGCTCGGCCACCAGCGATTCGAGGTACGGCGCCACATCCACGGTACTGATGCTGGCCGAGGAATAGAGCCGTTGGTGAATCCGCGCGATCGCGAAGATGCGCTGGCGGGTATTGTCCAGTGCCGCGCGTGCCGCCGGGTCGGTCACCGTCCG
>JAGWVC010000164.1 GCA_018971065.1 Sphingomonadales bacterium
GGTATCCGGCAGTTCGGCCAGCAGCGCGCGGTACAGCGCGATTGCCTCGTCCTGCCGCCCCAGCCCGACCGCGATGGTGGAGGCGAGCGAGCGATAGTCGAAGTTCGCGGGGTCTGCGGCCAGCAGCGGCGCCAGCGCGTCGCGCGCTTCGGCGTGCTTGTTGCGATGGCTGAGCGCCTGGGCATATTCGAAGCGGGCGGCGTGGTAATCGGGCACCATCGCCAGCACCCCGGCCAGCAGCACCTCAGCATCGTCGTAGACCTGCCGCGCCAGGCCGATGCGCGCCAGCAGCCGCATCGCCTCGGGGTGATCGCCGGTGCGGAGCAGGAAGGCGCGGACGATCGCCTCGGCCGGTTCCCAGTCACCGTCAGCGAACAGCGCGGTGGCCGAAACCACGTCGGCAGGCAGCCCGCGCAGCGCCGCCGAGTGCGCCGCCGCCGTTGCCGCCGAGGCATCGTCGCCGGTCAGCCGATAGAGCCCTTCGAGCATCCGCCAGCTTTTCGGCAATGCGGGGTTGAGATTGACCGCGCGCAGCAGCGCCAGGATTGCCGGGGCCGCATCGCGCCGCGCGACATGGCACAGCCCATATTCCTGATGCAGCAGGCTGAAGCGCGGGTGCAGCGTGGCCAGCCGGTCCAGCACCGCCAGCGCCTCTTCAAGGCGAAGCAGGTGGCGCAGCGCGCTGGCCTGGGCCAGCAGCAGGTCACGGTTGTCGGGATCGTCGGCCAGCGCAGCGCGGGCCGCGTCGAGCGCGTCGGCATGGCGCTGCGCGTCGGCCGGGTGTTCAGCAAGGGTTGGGTCGGATGCCATGTTCGTCACGCCTTGTCCCGGAAGGGGGGCGGCAACCCTTGCTGCCGCCCGTGACAGTTTGACGATTCCGGCACCCGTCCCGTTGCCGATCAGTAGTTGACGCTGACCCGCACCCCGAAGGTGCGCGGCCGCACCGGCACTTCCGCCTTGATGAACTGCGGCGACGAAGTGAACGTGGAGGCGTTGCTGTCACCCAGGTTCTTGACGAACACCTGCGCGGTCCAGTGCTCCATCGAGACGCCGACGGCGGCATCGACCAGCGCATAGCCGGGCTGGCGATAGCGGTACTGGGTGGTGCCGAACACGCCGCTGACGGCGGTGCCATCCGGGTAGGTATTCGGCTCCGAATACATCGCCCCGGTGTAGGCGGCGGCCAGCGTGGTGAACCAGTTCAGGTCCTTCATCTTCCAGTCGTAGCGCAGACGGATGTCGGCCTGGACCTTCGGGGTGAACGGGGTGATGCCGCCGGCGGTGCCGAACGGGTTGAGCACCGGCACGGTGGCGCCGCCCTTGGCCTGCGCGGTGATGCACTTGCCCAGCGTGGACGACCCCGGGACGTTCGAGATGAAGCAGGGCGAGTTGACCTGCTTGTTGTCGTTGTAAGTGATCGAGCCCTGGATGGTGAGGCCGGTGGTGGGCCGCGCCACGATCTGCGCTTCGAGGCCCTTGACGTGGTAGGTCGGCCCGTTGGTGACGAAGCTGGTGTTACCGAAGCCCGCCGCCGGGTTGTAGAAGCCGAGCTGGGTGTTTTCCCAGATCATGTAATAGGCCGACAGGTTCAACTGCACCTTGCGGTCGAACAGGTCGGTCTTCAGCCCCAGTTCCCAGTTGGTCAGCGAGTCGGGCGCATAGCCGTTCGGGCGGACGAACTGCGCCTGCGCCGGATTGGCCGGATCGGGCAGGATCAGCCGGGTGGCGCGGTTGAAGCCGCCGGGGCGGAAGCCCTGGCTGAACACGCCGTAGACCATCGTGTGCTCGGCCGGCTTCCAGGTGATCACGCCGCGGCTCTTGAAGCCGTGATAGACGACACGGTCGTTATTGGCGTCGATGTTGACGTTGCCCTTGGGGTTGACCAGCACGCCGCTGACCATGACCGGCAGGGTGTTGGGGATGGCGCAGACGATGACGTCGGCACAGTTGCCCGCGTAGGTCTGGTACTGGCCGCCGACCTCGAACTCGGAATAGTGGTAATAGCGGGTGCCGGCGGTGACCGTCAGGTTGGGCAGCACGTCCCAATCGACCGAGCCGAAGAACGCGTACTGCTTGTAGCCGCGCTGGGTGTCCTCGCCGAACGCGGTGTTCGCCCCCTTGGTGCCCGGGCTGTTGGCGGTGCTGCCCGGGATGGCGGAGACCACGCCCGCGCACGAGACGCCCTGGGTGATCAGCGCCGCCGAGCAGGTGGGGATGGTCTTGTAGTTGAAATCCATGATGTCATAGATCTTGAAGTCCTCGTAATAGGCGCCGGCGATGGCCCGGAGGGGCTTGTCGGCCGGCGTCGTCACGCGGAATTCGTGGCTCATGTGGGTGTTGCGCACGGTGTCGTGCCAGGACCCGGCCGGCGAATAGCAGACCGGGGTCTTGCTGCCCCAGCCGGTGGTGCCGCCGGTGCACTGGTAGTACATGCCCGCCGCGGTGCGCGAATAGTTGGTGTAGTCCTGCTGGTCCTCGATGTGGCGGACCATGTAGGAACCGGTGTAGATCACCTTGAAATCGCCGACCTTGCCGTTCAGCGTCCAGGCGGTGTTCCAGTAGCGGTCCTTGTTGTAGCTGGGGGTGAAGATCGTGGTCTGCAGCTTGCCCAGCGGCTGGAAGTCCAGCCCCACCGGCTCCTGCGCGAACGAGCCTTGCGCGTCCATGTCCTGCAGCGATTCCGAGACCAGCAGGTTCCAGTCCGGCGTGATCTGCCAGTCGGCGGCGATGCGCGCGCCCTGGTAAGTGACGGGGTTGATGTCGGCGCCGGCGATGGCGTTGTTGTTGTAGACGCCGCCGTTCGACTGCTGCGCGGCGGGCAGCGCGCACAGGCCGGTGGCCAGCCCGTTGCTGCTGGGCAGGCCGTTCGGGCAGATGTTGCCGGTGGTGGGGTGGACGTTGAAATAGGAATTGCCGCCGTCGATGTTCGACCGCGTGAAGGTGGAGGCGATGTTGTCGATATAGCCGCCTTGGCGCTCGTGGTAGATCACGCCGCGCACCGCCAGCGTATCGGCGATGATCGGGGCGTTGATGACGGCGCTGAACGCCGAGTTGGCGGCGCCGTGGCTGGTGCCGCCGTACATGCCGTCGGCGCGCACTTCCCACTTGTTCAGCTTCGGCTTGTTGGTGATGTAGCGCACCGCGCCGGCTTCGGCGCCACCGCCGAACAGCGTGCCCTGCGGGCCTTCCAGCACCTCGACGCGCTCCATGTCGGCCAGGTAGACGTCGGCGTTGCGGGCCGGGAACTGCATCGACTGGTCATCGAGGTAGAGCGCGACGTTGGGGAACGGCGCGATCGTGGCGGACGACTGGTTGCCGACGAAGCCCGCCGACAGGCCGCGCATGAAGATGGCGCCGGCGCCCGGGCCGTTGCTGCCATAGGTGACGTTCGGCGTGAACTTCAGCAGGTCGTCGAAAGTGACGATGTTGAACTGCGACAGCGATTCGCCCGACAGCGCCTGAAGCGTCATCGGCACGTCCTGGATCGATTCGTCGCGGCGCTGAGCGGTGACGATGATGTCGCCGGAGGCGGCGGGCGCATCGGCCACCGGCGCCATGTCGGCATGGGTGGTGTCGGCATGGGCCGTGCCGGCGCAGCCCAGCAGGGCAACGGCGGCGCAGGAGAACAGGAAGCTGGTCTTGAGCGATGCTAGGCTGGCGTTCATGGTAGGCCCCATCCGAGTGATCCGGCGCCGGAGCGCGGTCAGCCGGCTGCTTGCCGACTCCGGTCCGTTGACGCGGCTCGCTCATGTCGGAGGGCGGGGTTCGCGGCCAATACGTTTGATCACAGGGCAATATAGGTAAAACCTATAGTTTTGGCGCCGTCATGACTTTGCAACATATGTTCGACATAGGCCGGGCCAACTTCGGACATCCAAAGCGAACAGCGCCAAGGTGGCAGTCAACTTCCAGCATTTGCGCACCTTTCACGCGGTTGCCCTGGAAGAAGGATTCAGCCGCGCGGCGCGGCGGCTGAACATTTCGCAGCCGACATTGTCCCAGCAGATCAAATCACTGGAAGCGCGTTACCACGCCAAGCTGTTCGAGGGGCGCGGCCGCCCGTTGCGGCTGACCCCGCTGGGGCAGGAACTGCTGGTGCTGACCCGGCGCATCTTCGCCGCCGCCGACGAAGTGGAGGGCCTGTTCGGCAAGCAGCCCGACGACCAGGCGATCCGCATCCGGCTGGCTTCGGATTCGCCGATCTATGCCGCCAGATTGACGCAATTGCTGCTGCATGCCGACCCGCGCGCCGCCGTCGAGGTGCAGGTGGACAATTCGCGCGACACGCTGGGCCGCCTGCTGGAAGCCAAGGCCGATGTCGCCATCGTCAGCGATCCGCCGATCGACCCGCGCTTTGCCTACAAGCTGCTGTTCGTGGACACGCTCAATGTCG
>JAGWVC010000073.1 GCA_018971065.1 Sphingomonadales bacterium
TGCCCAGCCCCGACGGGATCAGCTTCATGCCACGCTTGAACGTGCCCGAAACCAGCCGCATGAAGGCGATGCGGTCGCGGTGCTGCGGGTCCATGTTGGCCTGCACCTTGAACACAAAGCCGGTCACCTCGTCGTTGCCGGGTTCGATCGTGCCTTGTTCACTGGGCTGCGGTCGCGGCGGCGGGGCGATGCGGGCGATCGCCTCGATCAGCTCGGCGACGCCGAAGTTCTTCAGCGCCGAACCGAAGAACACCGGGGTGAGGTCGCCGTGGCGATAGGCTTCGAGGTCGAATTCGGGATAGCCGGCCTCGCCCAGCTCGATCTCGTCGGCCACTTCGGGCGGCAGCGCAGGGTCGGTCTCGACCTTGCCCAGGAACTCGCGGCTGTCGCCCTCCGGCCGGCTGATGCGGCGGGTGGCCAGGTCGAGGATGCCCTCGAACGTGCCGCCCATGCCCACCGGCCAGCTCATCGGGCAGACGTCCAGCGCCAGCGCGTCGGCCACCTCGTCGAGGATCTCGAACACGGCGCGGCCCTCGCGGTCCACCTTGTTGACGAAGGTGATGATCGGCACCGAGCGCATCCGGCAGACCTCGAACAGCTTGCGGGTCTGCGGCTCGATGCCCTTGGCGGCGTCGATCACCATGATCGCCGAATCGACCGCGGTCAGCGTGCGATAGGTGTCCTCCGAGAAGTCCTCGTGGCCGGGGGTGTCGAGCAGGTTGAAGGTGATCTGGCCCAACCCCGGAAACTCGCGCGCGAAGGTCATCACCGAGCTGGTGACCGAAATGCCGCGCTGCTGCTCGATCTTCATCCAGTCCGACCGCGCGCGCCGCGCCTGCCCGCGTGCCTTGACCTCGCCCGCAAGGTGGATCGCGCCGCCGTTCAGCAGCAGCTTTTCGGTCAGCGTGGTCTTGCCCGCGTCGGGGTGCGAGATGATGGCGAAGGTGCGGCGGCTGCCGGACGCGGTCGTATCGGTCATGGCGTGCGCGCCTAGAGGTTTTTCGGGGCCAAGGAAACCCGCATGGCATCGGGCGGTCGGCGTCGTGGCTGCCCCTAACCCGGTCTTAACGCTGCCCGCTGTAATTACCGAGGATGCGCCGCACCCGCCTTGCCCTGATTGTCGTTGTCCTGCTGTCCGCCTGTGGCAAGCGCGAGCCGGGCGTTTACAACCTGTCGCGCGCCGAGGCGTTGCAGCGGCTGCGCGATGCCGACCTGTCGGGATTCATCGCCGCGCGCGGCTGCGGGGTGGCGCTGGCGATCGCGGTGAAGGCCGACGGGCCGGACGCGCGGCGCTGGAGCATTCGCGGCGAAGGGGTGGAGCTGGCGCATTTCGCCGTGCGGCTGGACGATGCGGGGAACGGCAAGGTTCGCGCCCACCTCGATGTGCCGGGCGGTGGGCAGGGTGGTGCGCCGCTGACGGCACCATCGGGCGCGACGGCACTGCGGCGGCCGTTGCAGGCGGCGGCGGTGGAACTGGTCGATGCCGCGCTCGACGGTCGCGGCTTCGATCCCGGCAGGGCCGGCGACGATCGCCCGCAGGTCGAGGCGTGCAAGGCCTCCGTCGCGCGGCCTGTCGCCATTGCCGTTGCCGACGCCGTGCCGGTCAACCCCCGTGCCAGCGCGTTCGGGGCGCCGATGGTCAACACCGACAAGGCCGCGCTGGCCGTGAACGCGCCGCCGCTGTTCGGGCAGCCGCTTGAAGCCACGCCCGAGACGGCGCGCTGATCAGCCGCGCAGGGTGGCGCCGAGCTTGGCCGCCGCGGCGGTGATCCTGGCCGAGATTTCCTTGATCACGGCATCGTCGAAGCTGCGTTCGCCCGGTTGCAGGGTGACTTCGATGGCCAGCGACTTCTGGCCTTCGGGCACGCCCGCACCCCGGAAATCGTCGAACAGGCGGGTGGCGACGATCGCGGCCTTGTCGGCGCCCTTCACCGTGCGCACCAGATCGCCGGCCGGTAGCGCGGCGGGCACGAGGAACGCGAAATCGCGGGTGATCGCCTGCAACGCCGGCGGCGCATAGGCGACGCGGGCAAAGCCCGGGGTGCCGCGCTTGGCCGGGATGGCATCGAGGAACAGTTCCACCGCCGCCACCGGCACGTCGATGTCGAACGCCTTCAGCGTCGCGGGATGCAACATGCCGAAGCGCGCCAGCACGGTCTTCGGACCCAGCCGCAGCGTGCCCGATTGGCCGGGATGGAACTGCGGACCCGCTTCACCCAGGACCTGCAGGTTGTCGACCGGCGCCCCGGCATCGGCCAGCAGTGCCAGCGCTTCGGCCTTGGCGTCGAACGCGTCGAACAGCGCAGGCTTGCCGGTGGCCCAGCCGCGCGGGGTCTTCTCGCCGGCCAGCACCACGCCCAGCGTCAGCCGCTCGTCGCTCATCCCGCCGGCCCCACGCAAGTAGCGGCGGCCGATCTCGAACAGGCGGAGCGAACTGGCCCCGCGCGCGACGTTGCGTTGCACGGCGGACAGCAGGCCCGGCAGCAGCGAGGGGCGCATGACCTTCATGTCCTCGCTGATCGGGTTGGTCAGCGTCCACAAGTTGCCGTCGGCGAAGTGTTCGGCTTGCGAAGCGGGCAGGAACGACCAGGTGATCGCCTCGTTCAGCCCGCGCGCGGCGGCGGCGCGGCGCACGCGGCGCTCCAGCTTCTGCGCCGGGCTGGCGGTGGGGCGGGCAACGCCATCGGCGCGGGGCAGCGGCACGCTGGCCACCTTGTCCAGCCCGTGGATGCGGACGACTTCCTCGACAATGTCGGGCGCGCCGTCGATGTCGGGGCGCCAGCCGGGGACCGAGACGGCCCATTCGTCGCCGCCCTTGCCGGCGATGGCGACGACGCCGAAGCCCAGGCTGGCGAGGATGCGCTGCTGTTCGGCGGCGGGAATCGCCACGCCGCCCAGCCGCTGCGCCAATGCCGGATCGTAATGCACCGACTTCACCGCCGCCGGCGGAGTGCCCGCGCGGACGACCTGCGAGACTTCGCCGCCGCACAGCGTCTGCACCAGCGCCGCCAGGTGATCGATGCCGAGATCGAGCAGGCCGGGATCGATGCCGCGTTCGAAACGGCTGCGCGCGTCGCTGGTCAGGTTGAGCTTGCGCCCGGTGGCGGCAATGCGCTCGGGGTCGAAGTAGGCGATTTCCAGCAGGATGTCGGTGGTGGCATCGGTGCAGCCCGAATGCTCGCCGCCCATGATCCCGGCAATGTCATGGACGCCCGAATCGTCGGCGATCACGGTCATGCTGTCGTCGAGGGCGTATTCCTTGCCGTTCAGCGCCAGGCAGGTTTCGCCCGCCCGCGCGCGCCGGGCCACCACGGCGCCGTTCAGCTTCGCCAGGTCATAGGCGTGGGCGGGACGGCCCAGCACCAGCATGACATAGTTGGTGGCATCGACCAGCGCCGAAATCGGCCGCTGGCCGGCGCTTTTCAGCCGGTCTTGCAGCCATTGCGGGCTGGGGCCGTTCTTCACGCCGCGGATGACGCGGCCATAGAACGCCGGGCACCCTTCGGGATCGTCGGTGCGCACCTCAACCGGGCAGGGGAACGTGCCGGGCTGGTTGACTTCGTTCAGCGGTTGCAGCGTGCCGAGGCCAGCCGCCGCCAGATCGCGGGCGATGCCATAGACGCCCATGCAATCGGGCCGGTTGGGGGTGATCGACAGGTCGAACACCGGATCGGCGCCGTGATAGTCGGCGAACGCGGTGCCCACCGGCGCATCGCCGGGCAGCTCGATGATGCCGTCGTGATCCTCGCCCAGCTCCAGCTCACGCGTCGAGCACATCATGCCGTTCGATTCGACGCCGCGCACCGCCGCCTTCTTCAGCGTCATGCCATTGGCGGGCACCACCGCGCCGGGCAGGCCCAGCACGCCGACCAGCCCGGCGCGGGCGTTGGGCGCGCCGCACACCACCTGCAACGGCACGCCGTCCCCGGCGTCCACGGTCAGCACCTGCAACTTGTCGGCATCGGGGTGGCGATCGGCGGTCAGCACGCGGGCGACGCGGAATCCGGCCAGCTTCGCCGCCGGGTCCTCAATGCCTTCCACCTCAAGCCCGATGGCATTGAAAGTGGCGGCGATCGTTTCGACCGTGGCATCGGTTTCGAGGTAGCTTTTCAGCCAGGAGAGCGAGAATTTCATTTGCCCGCCCTCCTCAAGCCGGGGTGCCGACGCCGGCCGACAGGGTCGGCACGTCGAGTGCGGAGAAACCATAGTGCTTGAGCCAGCGCACATCGCCGTCGAAGAACGCGCGCAGGTCGTTCATCCCGTACTTCAGCATCGCCAGCCGATCGACGCCGACGCCGAACGCGAAGCCCTGCCATTCGTCGGGGTCCAGCCCGCCGGCTTCCAGCACTTTGCGGTTGACCATGCCGCTGCCCAGCAGTTCCATCCAGGCATGGCCCGGCTCGTCGCCGCTGCCGCCGATGACGCGGCGGCCATCGACCCACGAATAGCCGGTATCGACCTCGACCGAAGGTTCGGTGAACGGGAAGTAGCTGGGCCGCAGCCGCAGCACGATGTCGTCACGCTCGAAGAACGCCTTCAGGAAGGTTTCCAGCGTCCATTTCAGGTGCCCCAGATGGATGCCCTTGTCGATCACCAGCCCTTCGACCTGGTGGAACATCGGCGTGTGAGTGGCATCGCTGTCCGAGCGGTACACCCGGCCCGGGGCGATGATGCGCAGCGGCGCGCCTTCCTTCAGCATCGAGCGGATCTGCACCGGCGAGGTGTGCGTGCGCAGCACCAGTTCGCGGTCCAGTTCGGTGCGGTCGGGCAGGTAGAAGGTGTCGTGCATCGCCCGTGCCGGATGGCTTTCGGGCATGTTCAGCGCGGTGAAGTTGTGCCAGTCGTCCTCGATCTCGGGACCGGCGGCGACCGCGAAGCCCAGGTCGGCGAACACTTCGGCCAGTTCGTCCATCACCTGCGAAACCGGGTGGATCGACCCGCGCGGGGTTTCGGGGGCGGGCAGGGTCAGGTCAACGGTTTCGGCCGCCAGCCGGGCTTCCAGCGCCGCGCCTTCCAGCGCCGCCTTGCGCGCGGCCAGCGCGTTGGTCACCGCCTCGCGCAGGCCGTGAATCTTCGGACCTTCGCTCTGGCGCTCTTCCGGGCTCATCGCGCCCAGCGTCTTCAGCAGGCCCGAGATCGAGCCCTGCTTGCCCAGGAACGCCACGCGCAGCGCCTCGACCGCATCGAGATCCTGCGCTGCCGTTATCCGGTCCAGCGCGTCGTGCCGGGCTGCCTCATGATCCACTGTCTGGTGCTCTTGCTGTTGAATGCCGGGCGCGCTCTTAGGCGGCTGCGCGGTCCGGCGCAATCGCCGCCTAGTTCCGGGGCCGGTCCAGCGTCTGCACCGGCGATCCGGTCGCGTTCATCCGCGCGGTGACGAAGGCCTCCAGGATCGGGTGTGGGGTCGCGGCGTACTGGCTGGGTGACATGCCCATGAAGCGATGGAAGTCGCGCACGAACTGCGCCTGATCATGGTAATGGCCATCGATCACGCCGATCCACTTCAGCGAGGGATCGATCATGTAGTGCGCGAGGCTGCGCATGAAGCGTTGCCGCAACAGCAGCAGCTTTGGCGAAAAGCCGAAGGCGCGGCGGCACAGGCGTTCCACCGTGCTCTGGCTGGCGCCGGTCCGCCGCACCAGTTCGGCAACGGTGCCGACTTCGGGATCGACCAGCGCGGCGTGCAGGGCGTGGATGCGCGCCTCGTCGGCCAGCGGCTCGCGCACGCGCGCCTCGAACCATGTCGTCAATCGCGCCAACTCGGCGTCGGCATCGGGCTCGGGACCGAACAGCGATTCTGCCAGCGAGCCGAATTCGGCGAAGACCGGGTCACGCTCGCCATCGCACAGCGCATCGGCATAGTCGGCCGCCGGGGCCGGCACGAACCGCGCCCAACCCAGCGGCATGAAGCCCACGCCCCACACCCGGGTGGTGCCGACGCTGAAGCGCACCGCGTGGCTGCTGGGGCCGGTGGCCGAAAAGCGCGTGTCCGCGACTTTCAGGCCGGCATGGTTTTCCGCTTCGGGCAGGGCGCCGCTGTGAAAGCGCAGGTTGCCCCATTCGGGATGGAGATGATCGACGATGCGGCCGCCATCGGGCACCTCGATCTCGGCAAGGTAGAACGACGTGAAATAGCGCGCCAGCAATCCAGCCGGCGTGCAGAAACGAATCCGCACATCACATTCACGCGACAAACCGAAGGCCCCGTTTTTGCAGTTTTCCCGGTCCTGCCCGACATTTGCGCGATGGGCAACCACATGGATGTGAAATCACTACCATCGCGGGCGTTTGCAGGGCGGGCAAATCGCGTCCCTGGCAGTATCGGCACGCAGGTACGCAAAAAGGGCGCGGACTGCCGAAGCAATCCGCGCCCTTTTCGATGTCAGTGCCGCCGCCACGCCGGGCCGCGGCTGCAGGTCGTTCAGCCCAGCGCGGCCTTGGCCTGGCTGATGATGGCGGCGAACACGCCGCCTTCGTTCATCGCCAGATCGGCCATCGCCTTGCGGTCCAGTTCGATGCCGGCCAGCTTGGCGCCGTGGATGAACTGCGAGTAGCTGAGGCCGGCGTCACGCACGGCGGCGTTGATGCGCTGGATCCACAGGGCGCGGAAGGTCCGCTTCTTCACCTTGCGGTCGCGATAGGCGTACTGGCCGGCCTTCTCGACGGCCTGCCTCGCGACGCGGATGGTGTTCTTGCGACGGCCCCGGTAGCCCTTGGCCTGTTCCAGGATATTCTTGTGCTTGGCGCGGGTGGTAACACCCCTCTTGACGCGTGCCATAGTTCAGTACTCCGAATGTTTGCCGCGATTTCCGCTCGGGAAACCGCTCAGTTCAGCCCGTAGGGCGCCCACTTCTTGATCACCTTCGCATCAGCGTCGGAAATCACGTCGGTGCCGCGGTTCTGGCGGATGTACTTGCCGTTATGGCTCATCAGGCGGTGGCGCTTGCCGGCGACGCCGTGCTTTACCTTGCCGGTAGCGGTGAGCTTGAAGCGCTTTTTCACGCCGCTCTTGGTCTTGAGCTTGGGCATTTTATCTCCTGTCGGCCCCCGAAGGGCCTGGGTTGTGAGCGGGCGTGGCAGCCCTTGATGGCCAGCCTGCTCCGTTGTCGAAGTGCGCGCGCCTAGCGGTATCGCGTGCAAATGGCAAGGCGGAATCGGGGTTTCGCGCTGGAAGGCTGGAGCATGATGACATTGGATTGACCAATGTCATCATGCTCTAGGGCGCCGCCGCGTTGCCGCGTACGGCATCATCGATAGGCGGGCAGGCCGGTCTGCGCCAGCCATGCGGCAAAATCGCCGCCGGGCAGTTCGGGCGAATCGGGTGGAATCGGCCGATGCCACAGGTAGGCTTGCGCTGTCCGGTCATGCCCGTGGCGATCGCGCACGGTGACGTCCTGCCGCAGGTAGTCCGATGTTTCCGGGCGCGACCGATCGAAAGCCTCGAACGTGTCCAGCTTTGCCAGGTCCGCCGGGCCGAACGCGGGCAGCGCTTCGTACAGCCGACCTTGTACCAGCCCCTCGCCTCCGGTCAGCGCCGGATACCAGCCGCGTGCGTCGGTAATGGCGTGAAGCCGCCCGCGCGTGGTTGCCGCACCCATCGGCCGCAACCGGCGATGCGCGGCGCGTGCCGCCGCATTGGTGCTTCCCGCGATCAGCGTGCCATAGAAGAAGAACAGCATGGACTTTCCCGCCGTGCGCCTGTCATGGGTTGCGAAACTGGCACCGGAGAGCGGCAATGACCACGGCAATCGTCCACACCTACACGATGACCGCGCGCGAAGGCCGCGAGGATGACCTGGCCGCCGCGCTGGGGGCGCTGGCCGATGCCGCGCGGGCGATTGCCGGCTCGCAGGGCGCGACGGTGCTGCGCGACCGCAAGGAGCCGGGCAAGTTCCTGCTGCTGGAATTCTGGGACAGCGAGGATTCGCGCAAGGCCGCCGGGCCGCAACTGCCCAAGGACGTGATGGCGGCGATCATGGCCGCACAGGGCGGGCCGCTGGCGATGAACGGCTACGACCGCATCAAGGGGTGATCAGTGCGCGCAGGCCAGCGCGTCCACCACGTCGTCCAGCCGCGCCGGATCGCCCAAGGCGATGACATGGCCGGTGGAACCGGCGTGCAGCGGCTCGCCGTTCCAGTCCGCCATCGCGCCGCCGGCGCCTTCCACCACCGGCACCAGCGCGGCGAAGTCGTGCAGCTTCAGCCCGGCCTCGCAGACGATGTCGATGTGGCCGCTGGCGAGCATGGCATAGTTGTAGCAATCGCCGCCCATCACCATGCGGCGATGGTCGGTCTTCGCGGCCAGCCCCATGAAGTGCTGGCCGTCATGATCGCTGAAATAGTGCGGCCCGGTGGTGGCGATGGTCGCTTCGGCCAGTTCGCGGCAGGCGCGGGTGCGGATGGGGGTGCCGTTCAGCGTGGTCGGCAGCCCGGTCGCGCCCAGCCAGCGCTCGCCCAGGATCGGCTGGTCGATCACCCCCAGCACTGGCCAGCCATCGACCAGCAGCGCAATCAGCGTGCCGAAGATCGGCCGGCCGGCGAGGAAGCCCGAGGTGCCGTCGATCGGATCGAGTACCCAGGTGCGCGAAGTGGAGCCCGGTTCCTCGCCGAATTCCTCGCCGATCACGCCGTCGCGCGCCACTTCGGCCTTGAGGATGCGGCGCATCGCCTCTTCCGCCGCGCGGTCGGCCAGGGTCACCGGCGAGGCGTCGCCCTTACGCTCGCTGGCGACGCCGCTGCGATACCAGGGGCGGATCGCCTCGCGCGCGGCCTCGGCCAGGCGGTGGGCAAGGGTGATGTCGGCGTCGAGCTGGGTGCGGTTCATGATGCCGCTCTGCCGTTGCCGGGCGCCTGCGGTCAAGTCCCTCTGCGTTCTGCGAAATCGGCCGGGCGCTGCAACGCCAATTGCAAACGGCAGTCGATTGGTAATAGAGTGGTTTTGCCCGAAAAGGGCGACCAGATTATCGGGGCGTGGTCGCGGGGGCCGGTTTTGATGTTGAAGCGTATCCGGCGCGGTGTGGACGGCGCCATTGCGCCCAGGGCGGGGCGCTCACGGGGCGGTCAACCGCTGTCGCACAACCGCGCCCCGTCGTCCGACCTGGCGCCGTGGATCGCGCGGCTTTATGCTACCGTGGTCGATGTTCCGGAGGGATACCGGCTGTCGTCGGGCCTGTTCAACGACGTTTCGGTCATCCGCATCCAGCTTCGCGGCGACTGGACCGCGGAAACCGCCGATGGCCCGATGCGCCTGGGCCGCGCGGCGCTGGTGTTCGGTCCGCACAGCCGGTTGATGCCGGTTGCCGTTGCCGGCAGCTTCACCAGCATCGGCGTGCAACTGCGGCCGGGCGCCGGCCATGCGCTGCTGGGTTTGAACGCCCAGAACCTGGTCGATCGCATCGCGCCGGCCGATTCCTATGGCCTGCCGGGAGCGGAAGCGATCCGCCGGCTGGGCGAGGCGACGTCGCCCGAGCAGGCGCTGGACATTCTGGAAGGCATGGTTCGCCAGATCATCGAACAGGCTGGCGGCGCCTGCCCCGATCCGGTTTCCGCCCGGTTCGAGGCGTTGAGCTTTACCGATCCGGGAGCCAGCGTTGCCGAATTCGCGGAAAGCAACGGGATCAGTTCGCGCCAGCTTGAGCGGCAGATCCGCCGCGATTTCGGCCTGCCGCCCAAGCAGGTGCTGCGCCGCGCGCGCGCGCTGGACATGGCCAGCCACTTGCGCGGGGTTGCCGACGAGGCCGAGGCCGACGAGATCGCGCTGCGCTATTACGACCAGAGCCACCTGACGCGCGAATTCACCGCGCTGTTCGGCATATCGCCGCGCCAGTTCGTCGAGGCGCCCAGCCCGCTGTTGACGCTGGCGCTGGAATCGCGCCAGTCGCGGCGGCTGGAGGCGATGGACCGCATCACCCCGGGCGAGCCGAGGCCCTGGCAGTAATTTATTAGAGCATCGTGCGAAAAAGTGGGAACCGGTTTTTCGCCTAAAACGATGCGACAACAAACAAGTAGAGCGGGCTGACGTTTCAGATTTAACGCAGCCCGCTCTAGTCGAACAGCGACGACACCGAGCTTTCATCGGCGATGCGGCGAATCGCTTCACCGATCAGCGGCGCGATCGTCAGCACGCGGATGCGGCCCGATTCGCGGGTGGCTTCGGTGGGCAGGATCGAATCGGTGATCACCAGTTCCTTCAGCGCCGAGGCGTTGACGCGCGCCACCGCGCCGCCCGACAGCACGCCGTGGCTGATATAGGCGGTGACGCTGGCTGCGCCCGAATCCATCAATGCCTGCGCGGCGTTGCACAGCGTGCCGCCCGAATCGATGATGTCGTCGATCATGATGCAGGCCCGGCCCTTGACGTCGCCGATGATGTTCATGACTTCCGACTGGCCCGGCCGGTCACGCCGCTTGTCCACAATGGCCAGCGGCGCGTTGTCGAGCCGCTTGGCCAGCGCGCGGGCGCGCACCACGCCGCCGACGTCGGGCGAGACCACCATCAGCGGCTGGCCGCCGTAGCGGGCCTGGATGTCGGCCGCCATGACCGGCGCGCCGTAGAGGTTGTCGGTGGGAATGTCGAAGAAGCCCTGGATCTGCCCGGCGTGAAGGTCCACCGCCAGCACGCGGTCGGCCCCGGCGGTCGTGATCAGGTTCGCCACCAGCTTGGCGCTGATCGGCGTGCGCGGCCCGGGCTTGCGGTCCTGCCGGGCATAGCCGAAGTAGGGAACCACCGCGGTGATCCGCTTGGCCGAGGCACGGCGCAGCGCATCGATGCAGATCAGCAGTTCCATCAAGTTGTCGTTGGTCGGATACGAGGTGGACTGGACGACGAACACGTCCTCGCCGCGCACGTTCTCGTTGATCTCGACGAACACTTCCTCGTCGGCGAAGCGGCGCACGCTGACATCGGTCAGCGGCATTTCGAGATAGCCCGCGATCGCCCGTGCGAGCGGCAGGTTGCTGTTGCCGGCCATGATCTTCATCGAGCTGCCCTTCCCGCGAAATGAATGCGCCGGGCCTTAGCCGCGATGGTCATAATTGCAAGACGGTGACAGTTCGGAATCGAGGAAAACGGGGGCACGGGGCGGCAGGATGTGCCCCCGTGCCCCCCCAATGCCCCCCGGCTTCAGAAGCGTTCCGATTCGGATGCGATGCGCGTCAGCCGGTCCTTCAGCAGATCGACGTCGAAACCCTCGATTGCCGAGACCAGCAGCCCGACTGACTCGCTGATCTCGGTGACCTCGCGCCCCATGCGCTTCAGCGCCTTGTCGAGCACAGGCATGGCATCCTGCAACACCTCGGCCATGCCCCGCGTATCGACGAGCCGGCGCCAGGTGCCGACCACCATGTTCAGCACCCGCAGCGCCGCCGCTACCGTGTTGACCTCGCCGCGCAACTGCGACGTTGCCTCGATGTCGTGCGCGAGGTCGGTGTTGACGAGCGCATAGAGCGCGTTGCTCAGCGAGGTGATCGCCTTGCACGAGATTTTCGGGTCTTCGGCGCCGCTGGCCACGCCGACGACATAGCGGCCGATCGCCTCGTTCTGCAGGCGCGCCAGTTCGACGTCGAAGCGGAATTGCCGCCGGGTGTGGACCACCGCGTTCACCTCGGCCTCGATCGGCCCCAGCGCGCCCTGCAGGTGGGCGCACTTGTCGAGCACGGCGGGAAGCGCGGTGACGACGAGTTCATCCTGGTTGGGCCAGTCCTCGCAGACCACGCGTGCGCCGGACAGGACCTCGGCCAACCGGCGCATCGTCTCGATGATCGCCTTCGATGCGGCCGAAAGCCGGGTGGTCACGTCCTGCGCGGCGGACATGGCGTCGGTCAGTTCCGCCAGTTGCGTCTCGACTTCGGATGAGCACGACACGATCGAGACGTGCAGCGGATCGGACACGGCGGTGCCCGCCGGCGTGGGCGAAAGCTCGCGCCGCGCCGCCAGTTCCAGCGGCACCAGATCAAGCTGGAAGTCCTCGTAGCTGGCATAGCCCAGGTCGCCGAGCGCCTTGCCGATGCACGCCGCGCCGACGCTGGCGACCTTGCTCTGGCGCATGTCGCCGCTACGCGCCTTGCGTTCTTCCAGCAGGGCTTCCTCGTAGACCACCGCCACCGAACCCATCAGTTGCGAATGGCACGGCCGCTGGCGCACCGACAGCAGCCGCTCGCCGATCGGCACGATGGTGGCGAATGCCCAGTAGGCGCTGCCGTCCGCCGCCAGGTTCAGCACATAGGCACAGGCCGGCTTGCCCGCCAGCAGCAGGTCCCAGACCAGCTTGAAGGCGCCGCCGGGCATCGCCGGATGGCGGATGATGCTGTGTGGCGCGCCCATCAGCCGATTGCGCGGATAGCGCGACATCCGGCAGAACACGGCGTTCGCCTCGTCGATCACGCCGCGTGCGTCGGTGGTGGAGAAGAACAGGTCGTCGAGCGCGACTTCGTGCTCGGCCCCGCTCGGCCGCGCGGCGTTGAGCGGCCGGGCCTTGCCGGTCTCGAACCTCGCCGGGTCGAACGGTGTGGCGTCGGCCCCGGCGGCTTCGCCTCTGAGGGGTTCGCCTCGGTGAGGTTCGCTTGACCGCCCTTTGTCGAGGAAGTTCCTGGAAAAGAAGTTCATGGCAATGTTTCCTGCTGGAGGCGGGAATGGGCAATCCCGCAAGCCTCGGCCAAAAGGCGTCAGACGGTCAGGTCCTTCTCGATCCGCGTCAGCTTGAAGCGGGCCATAGCCAGGTTGCCCTTGGCGCGATCGAGCACGAGGTAGACCGCCAGCCCCTTGCCCGAGGCGTCGGACAGCGGGCGGATCAGGTGGTATTGCGACGCCAGGGTGATCAGCACGTCCTCGATGTCTTCGTGCAGGCCCAGTTCCTTCAAGACCTGCTGCTTGGCGCGCAGCACGTTGGAGCTGCCGGCGGCGGCGACATTCATGTCCAGGTTGCGCGGGTTGCCGGCGGTGGCGATCGCCATCCCGCTGGCATTCTCGACCAGGGCGACGGCGATGGCGCCATCGATGCTCATGCATTCGGCAAGCTTGTCTTCAAGGTTCATGGGTACGGCACTCCTCTGCGCTGGAATGGCCGCCGACCGTGGGGAATCGGGCGGTGTGGGTTTGGGAGACGGTCGGGTCCGGGCCGGGGTCCG
Organism: Sphingomonadales bacterium; assembly: GCA_018971065.1. Next base: position 13,126 of record JAGWVC010000073.1, read on the forward strand.
GGCCGGGGGCCGCGGTGCGGTTCGCGCCGGAGCGGCATCGTGCGGCGGCGGCAGGCATTCGGGTTCGGCGGCAACGTCCGGTTCCACCGGAAAGATACCGGGCGCGGTGCCCGCATCCTCCGGCCGGCCGTTGATCGCGCCCCAGACATGGTCGATGGCGGTGCCGGACTCGGCCAATGGCAGCAGGATGCCGCGATACATCGTCGCCTCGCCCCGCAGGTTCACGAACGAGGCTTCGAACCCGACCGGGGCGGCGTTGGCCACGCATTCGAGATAGTGGCCGGTCAGGCGCGACAACAGCGTGCGCGGCGGCACGTCGGTCAGCCGGCGGATCGGGTTGTGGACGCCACTGTCCTCCAGCAGATCATCGCCGACGAACACGAATTCGGGTTCGCCGTCATCGCTCGGAAGGCGGAGGGCAAAGCTGCAATCCCGCGATGCCGGGCTCGACCCGCGCCGCATCGCGGTCAGCGAGGGGAATGTGCCGCTGGACGCAGCGGCAGACCAGTCTGCCAGTGCCCGCATCTGCAAGCGACGCTCATCGCGTTCAAAGCGCGACGACGGCCGGTGGTCGTTGCTGTCTCTGGCTCTGTCCCTGGCCCTGGGTTGCGCCGACGCCATGCAATCCTCGTGCTTCGTCTTGTGGAAACACGGATCTGACTAGAAACGGGCGGTTAACACTCTCTTTCGATGACAGGAATAAGTATATTAGTCAGTGATTTGGATTTGCAACAGCCGGCTTTCGGCGATCAGCAGGGGCGGAAGAACCGCGCAAATCCGCCATTCCTGCGCCATCGGGCGTCGAAACCGGTGAGCGCGTCGTCGCTGTCGATGCCATCATGATCGATGGCGACACAAGCCATTGGTTCGGCGCAGTTTTCATGGGGGCGCCGGTGTTCCCGATTCGTACAACGGGTCCACCGGCGGGAAATTGCGATGTCGATCGTCGGGGCAGCGCCCCGCCGATCACTTCTGCTTGCGACGCTCGCCACGCACCCAGCGCACCGTGCCGGTGCTGGCGCGCATCACCACGCTGTCGGTGGTGGTCACGCCGTTCTTGTGCTTCTTGACGCCCTTCAGCAGCGAACCGTCGGTCACCCCGGTGGCGGCGAAGATGCAGTCACCCTTGGCGAGTTCGTCGCGCGTGTAGATCTTGTTGAGATCGGTGATGCCCCACTTGTAGGCGCGCTGGCGCTCGTCATCGTTGCGGAACAGCAGGCGACCGTTGAACTGGCCGCCGACGCAGCGCAGTGCCGCCGCCGCCAGCACGCCTTCCGGCGCGCCGCCCGAGCCCATGTACAGGTCGATCGTGGTTTCCTCGTTGGTCACCGCGATGACGCCGGCCACGTCGCCATCGCCGATCAGCACGACGCCGCAGCCAAGCCCGCGCAGCTCGGCGATCAGGTCGCTGTGGCGCGGGCGATCGAGCACGCAAACGATGATCTCGTGCGGCTCGACACCCTTGGCGGCGGCCACGGCCTTGACGTTCTCGGTCGGCGACTTGGCCAGATCGATGATGCCTTCGGGATAGCCGGGGCCGACCGCCAGCTTGTCCATGTAGACGTCGGGCGCGTTCAGCAGGTTGCCTTCCTCGGCACAGGCCAGCACCGCCAGCGCGTTGGGGCCGGCCTTGGCGGTGATCGTCGTGCCCTCCAGCGGGTCCAGCGCGATGTCGATCTTCGGGCCGGTGCCCTGGGCGCCGCCCACCTTCTCGCCGATGAACAGCATCGGCGCCTCGTCGCGCTCACCCTCGCCGATCACCACGGTGCCGTCGATCGCCAGTTCGTCGAACGCCTTGCGCATGGCTTCCACGGCGGCATGGTCGGCGGCCTTCTCGTCGCCACGGCCAACCAGCGCGGAAGCGGCAATGGCCGCCGCTTCGGTGACGCGCACCATTTCAAGCACGAGAACGCGGTCGAGTACGCTGCTGGCGGGAGTCGCAGTCATTTCAGCCCCTGTTGCTGGAGGATTCATACGTATGCTCAAACTTGCTGGCCGCTTAGCCAGCACGCGCGGCCTTGTCGAGCCACGCTGCGGCCTGTCGTCCCGAAATCACTCATCCAGCAGGTGCATCACCAGGGGTGCGGCGGCCAGGCTGGTCGATCCTTCCAGCAAGCGCAGCGCGTGTGCCACCGCGCTCTCCGGCCCTTCGTGCGTGACCATCACCACCAGAACTTCGCCGGCTTCCTCGGCGCGGCCCTTCTGGATCAGGCTTTCGATCGAGACCCCGGCGTCGCGCATCGCGGCGGTAATCTCGGCCAGCACGCCCGGCCGGTCCGCCACGATGAAGCGCAGATAGGCGCGGCTGCGGCGATGCCCCGAATCGGCCGGCGCCATCGCCTCCAGTCCCGAGACCGGAATCGAGAACGCCCGGTCCGCCTCGAACCCGGTGTCCATGCCGCGGGCGATGTCGATGATGTCGGCCACCACCGCGCTGGCGGTCGGCCCGTCGCCGGCGCCGGCGCCCTGGAACAGCAGCCGGCCCGAGAAGTTGCCCTCGACCACCACCGCGTTGGTTGCCCCGTCAACATGCGCCAGCAGGTTGTCGAACGGCACCAGATGCGGCTGGACGCGCTGGAACAGGCGCGGCGTGCCGTCCTCGGCCACGGCCGATTCGGCGGTGGCGATCAGGCGGATCACATAACCCAGCGCATCGGCCTGGGCGATGTCGGCCGCCAGCAGCCGCGAGATGCCGGTCGTCTCGACCGAGGCGAAGTCGATCTTCGCCCCGAACGCGATCGACGACAGGATCGACAGCTTGTGCGCGGCATCGGTGCCCTCGATGTCGAAGCTGGGGTCGGCCTCGGCATAGCCCTTGGCCTGCGCCTCGGCCAGGACGTCGGCGAAATCGCGGCCGGTGTCCTCCATCGTCGAGAGGATGAAATTGCAGGTGCCGTTGAGGATGCCGTAAAGCCGATCGACCGCGTTCGCCGCCACGCCCTCGCGCAGGCCCTTGATGACGGGGATGCCGCCGGCCACCGCCGCCTCGAACCGCAACGGAATGCCGCCGCGCTCGGCGGTGTCGGCCAGTTCCATGCCATGATGCGCGATCATCGCCTTGTTGGCGGTGACGAGGCCCTTGCCGTGACGGATGGCGTTGCGCGCCAGCGTCAGCGCCGGGCCGTCCGAACCGCCGACCAGTTCGACGACGACATCGACATCGTCGCGCGCCGCCATGGCGGTCATGTCGTCTTCCCAGGCGTAAGGCGAAAGGTCCACGCCGCGATCACGGCCGCGATCACGCGCGCTGACCGCCGTCACCACGATCCGGCGCCCGGCGCGGCGCTCGATCAGCCCGGCGTTGCGCTCGATCAGGCGGATCACGCCCGCGCCGACGGTGCCCAGCCCGGCCAGCGCCACGCGCAAGGGCGGCCTCGCGTCCACGCGGCCATCGGTTTTCACGGATGCAGGATCAAGCGTCATGGTGCCCCCTTGGATTGCCTTGCCGTTAGACCAAGGGGCGGGGCGGTGGAAACCCGCAATTTCGCGCTGGCGGCTCCGGTCGGCATGTTCAGTCGTGCGTTCGCCGGCATGGTCCCAGCGATTCGATGACCATGCGATAGTCCAGCGCCGCCTGCGCGCGATCGGCCGGGCTTTCGGAAAGGTTGGTCTCCGGGGGCAGGCGCGGCGGCAGGAAGCAGGCCAGCCGGTACCACACCAGCGTATCGGGCACAGGAGGCTTGCCGGCACTGTCGAACACCTCGCCGAACGAGGCGGTCCAGTTGGCCGGCTGGCCGGGCTGGCGGGTGACCGAGATCGAGGCGGGCGCGCCTTGCGCGGTGGTCAGCGTGATCTGCGTTTCGCCGGCGCCCGCCAGCGTGCCCGGCACGTACATCGCGTCGCGCACGGCGGTGACGCGGCCCGGCGCATCCGGCGCCCGCAGCGCGGCGATCACCGCGCGCAGCCTGCCGTCCACGCCGGTGCTCCAGGGCAGCCGCGCATCGGGGGCAATCAACTGCAATTCACCGGTGCTGGCCGCAACCGGCCGCGCAAAGATCAGCAGGGGCACTTTCTTCAGCGCAGGGGCCTTGCCGCGCGGGTCGGTCGGGAAGTCGGCCAGGAAGCGCACATCCTGGCCGATGGACGAACCGCCGACGAGCAGTTCGTTCACCCGCGCCTCGATATAAAGCCGCACGCGCCCCGCCCGGACGTTGCCGGCGCGCTGCGGTTCGACGGTGGCCTGCTTGCGCACTTCGACCCGCAGCACCAGCGGTGCCGCCTCGGCCAGATCGGCCAGATCGGCATATGTCGGGTCGGGCAGCGGTGCCGCCGGAGCGGGGGCGGCCAGCGCGCGAATCGGTGCTGTCCAAATGCACAGCAGGAGCATGAAAGCCCGCCAGACATGGGTGCGGGGCGGGCTGGCCGAGGAGGCAAGGGGTGTCGAGAACATCGTTTCCACCTTGGATTGCTGCCGGAATAAAACCGAATCTGCCGTTAACCCGCGTGAATCTCGGGTTAACGGCGTTCAGATGCGCATAAGGCGTTGCGTGGGTAGGACAACCCGGTTATTGCACCCGACAACGCGGGCCATAAAACAATGAGGCCCCATGTTTCGCCCGGCCGGGCATTCGGTGCCCGGTAAGGCGACCCGGAAATTCCGGCAGGGTGGAAAATTTGAGTTTGGTTGTGCGCCGCTTGATTGTCGGTTCATGGCCCGACCGGGATTTTCCCGGAAGTTTTGATGGAGTGATGAGGCTGAATGGCTTACGCTGACCAACAGATGAGTGGTAATCGCATTACCGCTCTCGTTATCGTTGCCCTGATTCACCTTGTCGTCGGTTATGCCCTGGTCACGGGTCTTGCTTACGAAGGCGTAAGGCAGATCATGAAGAAGGTGACGACCGTCGACATCAAGAAGGAAGAAGAAAAGAAGCCGCCGCCACCACCTCCGAAGAAGGATCTGCCGCCGCCGCCCATCGTGGCGCCGCCGGTGAAGATCGATATCGCGCCGGCACCGCCGCAGATTCAGACTGTCGTGACGCCGCCTCCGCCGGCGCCGCAGATCGTCCTGGCTCCCCCTCCGGCTGCCCCGCCGCCTTCGCAGGCGCGCAATGCCTCGCCGAAGAACCAGGGAAGCTGGGCCGCGCGCATCCAGGACAACTATCCTGGCGATGCGCTCCGCGCCGAAAAGCAGGGCCGCGTTGGCGTCCGTGTCTCGATCGGTCCGGATGGTCGCGTCACCTCGTGCTCGGTGACGAGTTCGAGCGGCACGCCCAGCCTCGACAGCGCTGCCTGCGACGGGATGATGCGTTACGCACGCTACACCCCCGCGCTTGATGATGCCGGCCAGCCCACCACCGGTGGTGCCAGCACGGCCATCGTCTATCGACTCAACAACTAGGCTCTTCGCGACGCGGGGCGGGATTTCCCGCCCGCGTCTTGGGTGACACCTTACTTCTTATTCTTGAGAGGGATATCGCATGCTTTTCCAAATCCTCGACGCCGCCGCCGGCGCCGCCCCCGCTCCGAACAAGTTCGGCTTCTCGGAAATGATGTTTCCGAACGGTGAGCCGAACTACATCGCGCTGACCGTCGCCATCTTCCTCGCGATCATGTCGTTCGGCTCGTTCTTCATCCTGTTCACCAAGTGGTTCGACCAGGGCAAGATCATGAAGGAAGCCCGCACGCTCAGCACCACGTTCTGGCGCGCGCCCACCGTTAAGGACGGCGCCACCAAGCTTGAGAAGAACGGCGCCTGGCGCCAGCTCGTCGACGACGCCGTCAACGCCGAGGACCAGGCCGCGAAGATGACCGACGCGCTGGAATCGCACGACTGGCTGCACAACTCGCTGGCCCGTTCGGAAGGCTTCATCAACGGCCGTCTGGCCCAGGGCCTGCCGTTCCTCGCCACCGTCGGTTCGACCTCGCCGTTCATCGGTCTGTTCGGTACCGTCGTCGGCATCTACAAGGCGCTGATCGCCATCGGCATCGCCGGTTCGGCCTCGATCGACAAGGTTGCCGGCCCGGTCGGTGAAGCGCTGATCATGACCGCCATCGGTCTGCTCGTCGCCGTTCCCGCCGTGCTTGCCTACAACTACCTCCAGGCACGCAACAAGCGCATCGCGGAAATGCTGTCGGCATTCTCGAACGACCTGCTGGCCAACATCAGCTCGAAGGGCGCCATCAAGCCGCAGCATGCCGCCACGGCTGCTGCCGGCGTCGCCAAGCCGGCTGCTGCGCCCGCCAAGGCCTGAAGCAACGCCTCCCGGCGCGCCTGAGGCGTGCCGGGCGGGCAGGAACGGGACGGACTGCGGCATGCGGCAACCGTCCCGCTCCGGCTCTTCCCGAGCCCTTGCAAGGATAGGATAGAACAATGGCAATGTCTGTTGGCGGCGGCGCCGAAGATAAACCGATGTCCGACATCAACACGACGCCGCTTGTGGACGTCATGCTGGTGCTTCTGATCATCTTCCTGATCGCGGTTCCGGTCGCGATCCAGCAGATCCAGAAGCTCAAGATTCCGATCATGGTTTCGGTCGAATCGAAGGACAAGGTCGAGAACCTGCTGCTTACGGTCAGCACCACGGATACCGCTGGCCGCAGCGCCGGTGATCCGGCCTTCGAAGGCGCAAACCGCAGCGGCGAATGCCGGATCTACTTCAACGGCATCACCCCGGTCGATTCCGAGGAACTGGCCCGCATGGCGTTCAAGCGGCTTGACACCATCGTCAAGCGTGCCGGTGGGCCCGAGGCCATCCGCGCCAATCCGGAACTGGTTCCCCAGGTTCATATCCGCGCGGACGTCGAAGCGCCGTGGCGTTGCGTCGCCGGTGCGATCTACAACGTGCAGATCTCCGGCTACCCCACCGTCGGCTTCATCTCGACCCCGGTCGATCCGAACGGCTGATCCGTCGCCGCAACCTTTTTCAAGGAGTATCCCTCATGGCTATGTCAGGCGGTAAAGACGACGGCGAGCCTATGGGCGAAATGAACACGACGCCGTTGATCGACGTCATGCTCGTGCTGCTCATCATGTTCATCATCA
>JAGWVC010000074.1 GCA_018971065.1 Sphingomonadales bacterium
GGCCATGACGCGCTGAACGACCTGCTGAACCGCAAGGCGGACGCGTTCTCGTCGTGCCTGTCGGTGCTGGGCCCCCTGCCCCCGCTGCCGTTCACGCCCGAGGGCAGCGACATCACCGCGCAGCTTGACGCGGTGCGCGACGAACTGCCGTGGTCGGCGCATCTGGTCTGTTACGATGGCGCAAGGCACGCCGAGCATCGCGCGATCATGACCGGGCTGCTGACCTGGAAGCGGCTGAAGCAGAACGAGGATTACCTGTACGGGCTGGTCGACCGGCTGATCGACCGGTTCGTCGGCAACGGCGGCTGCAACGTGGTGCCCGAATTCAGCCACGCCATTACAACCTATGCGATTTCCGATTTCATGGGCATTCCCGAGGCGGATCGCGCGGTGCTGCTGGAGGCGATCGGCGCGCCGCCGAGCCAGTTGGAGGGCGACGCGCCGCTGAAGATCGGCCCCGATCCGCTGATCGCGATGAAGCCGCTGTTCGATGGCTACCTGCGCAACCGGCTGGAGAACCCGACCGGCGACCTGATGAGCGAACTGGTGCGGACGCGCTATCGCGACGGGTCGGAGGTGCCGTTCGAGATATTGTCGAATCTGGCGCGGTTCACGTTCGGGGCCGGGCAAGACACGACCTCGCACCTGATCTCGATGGCGGTGCGGCTGCTGGCCGAGGACCCGGCCTTGCAGCAGCGGTTGCGCGCCGACCCCGGCCGCGTGCCCGACTTCATCGAGGAAGTGCTGCGTTTCGATCCGCCGGTGAAGGTGGCCTATCGGCTGGCGCTGAAGGACACCGAGGTGGCGGGCGTGGCGGTTCCCGCCGGCAGCGTGATGACCGCGTGCCTGGTGGGCGCGAACCGCGACCCCGCGCATTTCGACGATCCCGACCGGCTGGACATCGACCGGCCGCACGCGCGCGACCACATGGCGTTCAGCCGGGGCCTGCACGCCTGCCCGGGCGCGCCGCTGGGGCGGATGGAGGCGCGGATCGCGCTGGAGAAGCTGCTGGCGCGGACCGGCGAGTTCCACCTTTCCGAAGCGCACCACGGCGGCGACGGCGACCGGCGCTACAACTTCGTGCCGACCTACACCTTCCGCAGCCTGGCCGACCTGCACATCGAATTCACCCCGGCCTGAGGAGCGACCATGACGATTGCGGATGTATCGGGCAGGAGCCTGGCCGAGCTGGTGTCGCTGGCAGGCAAAGCCGCGGTGGTGACCGGCGGCGCCACCGGCCTTGGCAAGGCGATGGCGCGGCGGCTGGCGGAGGCCGGGGCGGCGGTGCTGATCGGCGATATCGACATCGAGCTGGCGCGGGCGACGGCGGCGGAACTGGCGGCGAACGGCGGCGGCACGGTGCTGGCGACGCGGCTGGACGTGGCCGACAGCGCGTCGATCGTCGCCACTGCCGAACTGGCGCTGGCGCGGTTCGGCAGCCTGGACATCTGGGTGAACAATGCCGCGCTTTATCCCAGCGTGCCGCTGCTGGAGACCACCGACGCGATCTGGGACGAGGTGATGGCGGTGAACATGCGGGGGATGTTCGTGGGTTCCCGCGAAGCGGCACGACGCATGATCGCCGCCGGCAAGGGTGGGGTGATCATCAACGTATCCTCGCAGGCGGGGTTTCGCGGCGTAGCGCCGGGGCTGGCGGCCTATGCCGCGTCGAAGCACGGGGTGCGCGGGGCCACCCGGCAACTGGCGATCGAACTGGCGCCGCATGGCATCCGCGTGCTGGGGGTGGCGCCCAGCCATGCCCGCACCGAGAAGACCGAGGTGGCGATCGCGGCGATGCCCGAGCTGCTGGAACAGATCCCGGCGCTGAGCAGCAGCCGGCTGGGCCGGGTGGGCGTGCCCGACGATGTTGGCCGCGTGGTGCTGTTCCTGGCTTCGGACCTGGCGCTGTTCATGACCGGATCGACGCTGAAGGTGGACGCCGGGGAGATGGCCTAGCGGCCGGCCAGTCCCCGGTTGGTGGGTTCCAGCCGCAGGCGCAGCGAGTTCTGGAAGTAGGCGGTGGCGACGAACTGGCCGATCAGCACCAGCAGTTCGACCATCTGGTGATCGCTGAAGGTCTGCGACAGCGTGGCCCAGGTCTCGTCGCTGACCATGGCATCGGCGATGCATTCCTCGGCCGCGCGCAGGATCGCGCGTTCGTGCGCGGTCCAGCCGGGCGCTTCGGAGCCGACGGTGACGCGCTCGATCTCCTCGCTGGTGACGCCGAGGCGCCTGGCCTGGTTGACGTGCTCGCCGAATTCGTAAGGCGCCTGGCTGAGCCAGCCGCAGCGCAGGATCGCCAGCTTGCGATCGCGCGGGGGCAGCACGCTTTCCGGCCCCTGGATCTGCACCGACAGCGTCATCAGCTTGTGCCAGATGCCGGGATAGCGTTCCATCACGAACATGATTTCGGGGATGGCGTCCACGGGCAGCGGTTCGGTGGCGCCGGTGACGCCGCCGCGCAGCATGGCGGTGGCGGCCTGGACTTCGTCGATCACCGACATGCGGTCGAGCGGTTCGATGCGCGGGGGCTTGCCGATGATCTCGGCCTCGCGCGCGGCGATGCGTTCGGCCAGGCTGGCGTTCGCGGTGGATTCGGTCATCGGGATGCTCCGTGTACTGTCAGGTTTGCGGGGTTGTGCGGTTCAGCGAGGCCAGCGTCGCATCGATGAAGCGGCGGACTTCGGGATGGCCCAGCGTGATGCCGATCGCCGCCTCGTTCGCCAGCAGGCGCGCGACGGCGGTGAGCAGCACCACCGCGCAGACCGGCGGGCACAAGGCGGGATCGACCCCGGCGGCGGCCAGCAGCGGCGCGATCGCCTGCGCCTGTTCGGCGCGCGCTTCCTCGGCGCGGCGGGTGATTTCGGCGCGGATCGCCTTGCGATGATTGGCCAGCCCGATGAATTCGACGCCCAGCGCCGATTGCGACCAGCCGGACTGGAACCGCCACAGCGCCGCCAGCGGATCGCCGTTGGCCAGCGTCTGTTCAAGCTCGGCGGTGTGCGTGGCGGTCATCCGCTGGTGCAGCGCGATGAACAGGTCGTCAGTGGTGGCATAGTAGTAGTGCAGCAGCGCCGGGGTCAGACCGGCCTCGGCCGCGACCTGCCGGGTGGAGACGGCGCCATAGCCTTCGCGCACCATCAGCGCCTGCGCGGCATCGAGGATCAGGCGCCGGGTTTCCTCGGGATCGCGGCGGACGCGCTTCTTCGTGGTGACGGTCGACTGGGTCACGGCGATTTCCTGGCTGGCGCGGCGGTTGACAACCGCCCTCGGCATTCTACTAAACAGATGTTCAGTAAAGTGCAAAGCGAACACGCGAGGGAGGCGGCGATGCGGATCACCCGGCTGGATGCGCCGGTTTGCGCCGGGGGCGAGAACCCGCTGTGGTGCGGGCGCGACAACCTTCTGTACTACATCGATAATTCGGGCCGTAAGGTCCATTCTCACGATCCGGCAACCGGGCGGTCGCGCACCTGGGAGATGCCCGATGTCGTCACCACGCTGGTGCTGCGGGACGGGGGCGGTGCGGTGGTTACGCTGCGGTCCGGCATATTCCTGCTGGATTTCGCGTCGGGCGCGCTGGAATGCCTGCACCCGCTGCCAGACCCGCCGCCGCATGTGTTCAACGACGGCAAGGTGGACCGGCGCGGCCGGTTCGTGATCGGCGCCAGCACCGCGCGGTTTGCCGATCCGGCGCCCGATGGCGGCCTGTTCCGGCTGGATGGCGACCGCACGCTGCATAGGCTTGACGGCGACATCCACTTTTCCAACGGCCCGTGCTGGTCGCCCGGCGGGGACACGCTGTACTTTGCCGACAGTTGGCGCCGCACGATATATGCCTATGACTACGACCTTGCCAGCGGCGCGGCCACCGGGCGGCGGCCGTTCGTGACCACCGAGGCGCTGGGCGGACTGCCCGACGGCGCCACCGTGGACAGCGACGGGCGGCTGTGGGTGGCGATCTATGGCGGCGGCGTCATCGCGGTGTTCACGCCCGATGGCGCGCTGGAGCGCACCATCGCGATGCCGGTGAAGCTGGTGTCCAGCGTCGCGTTCGGCGGGCCGGCGCTGGAGCGGCTGTTCGTTACCACCATCGCGCACGGATCGATGGGCGAGCCGGTCGAGGAGGGCGCCGGCGCGCTCTACGCCATAGACGGGCTTGCCCCGCGCGGTTTGCCCGAACCCGGTTACGCCGGCTGAAGCACGCGGCCTGACCTCAATCACGAAACGCGGGCATCACTTCGCGCGCGAACAGCCGCAGTTCGCGCCAGTGCTGGTCCATGTCGGGGACGCCCGTGGGGGTCATCATCACGTATTCGGGATCGATGCGGTCGCGAATGGCGCGCAGTTCGGCCGCGCACTGGTCAGGCGTGCCGACGATGGCCCGGTTGGGCACGAATTCGTCGAGGCTGACCGCCTTGCCGCCGAAGATCACCTCGTTGGAAACGGCATCGCGATCGGCTTTCGACCCCAGGTTGTCGTAGCTTTGCCAGACGGTGGTGACGTTGCGCAGCCACTGGGGGTCAAGCTGGTCGCGGGTGGGGGCGATGTGCAGGTCCCGCATCAGCGCCAGCGTGGCCGGGCGGCCATGGGCGGCGGCGATGGCCTTGTATTCGGCGACCTTGCTTTCCAGTTCGACCATGTGTTCGGCAAAGCTGATCAGCCAGCCGTCGCCCAGCCGCCCGGCGCGGCGCATCGCCGGGGCGCTGACCGCACCGATCCACAGCGGCATCGGCGGGCCGGGCGGCGGCTTGGGCACGACGGTCAGGTCGTCGATGGTGAAGTGGCTGCCGTGATACGAAAACGGCTCGCCCGCCAGCCCCTTGCGGATGATCTCCAGGCATTCCTCCATCCGCCCGGCACGGGTTTTGAAATCCCAGCCGGTGGTCTCGAACTCGTCGCGCTTGTAGCCGATCCCCGAGCCGAGGATGAAGCGGTTGCCCGACAGCTCGTTGAGGGTGTTCACTTCCTCGATGATCTCCACCGGATGGCGCGACGGCAGCAACATGATGTTGGTGCAGAACTTCAGCCGGGTGGTGCGCGCCAGCATCGCCGCCACCATCGTCAGCGGCGCCGACGGCTCGGACGCGGTATCGCCGCCGAACGCGGTGCGGTCGGCAAAGCGGTGGTGGCCGACGTAGGCGATGTCGTAGCCCAGTTCCTCCATCTCGGCGATGAAGCGATAGACCCGGCCATAAGGATCGGCGGCGCCGCGATCGATCAGCTTGCGCGAGACGAGAAATCCGAATTTCATGGCGCGTTCCTCCCGCATCAGGCCATCGTGATTCGTCGCGGCCCTTGACAGTCCGTCGCGATGCTAACATTCTGACGAGCGAAGAGGCAAGCCCGGCGCGAAGGCGGGCGGGATACCCTGGGAGGATGCCATGACCGAACTCGCCGTCGGAGATTATCGCCAGCTTGCGCAGGGGACCTATCTGGAGGGCCTGTCGTATGACTTCGTCCGCGACGTGATCTGGTACAGCGACGTGATCGAGGGCGGCATTCACGGCGTGAAGCCCGATGGCACCCCGGTCGGTTCGTTCAATGACGGGCGGATGTGGACCGGCGGGGTGATGATGAACGCGTGCGGCGCGGTGTTCTCCACCGGCCAGGGCGGCATCATGTGGAACAACCCCGATACCGGCAGGTCGGGATGGCTGCTGGACACGCTGGAAGGCAAGCCGATCAACGGCATCAACGAGATGTGGCCCGACGGCACCGGCGGCATCTATTTCGGCACCAACGACATCGAATACATCATCGAGGCGAAGGACACGCGGCCCAGCGCGCTGTACCGGCTGACGGTGGACCGCGAGGTGATCAAGCTGTCCGACAACGTCTATTTCTCCAACGGCATCGGTTTCGATCCGGCGCGGCGCAAATTCTATTGCAGCGACACCTTCCGCACCGCGTGGGTGTGGGACGTGGCCGACGACCTGTCGCTGGCCAACCAGCGCGTGCTGCTGGACAAGGAGGACTGCGACGGGCTGGCACTGGATGCGCAGGGCAACATCTGGATCACCGGATTCCGCTCACCGGGCGAGCTGACCCGGCTTTCGCCCGAGGGCACGCTGCTGGCGCCGGTGCCGACGCCGCCGGGATCGACCACGCAGGTGCGGTTCGGCGGCGCCGACTTGCGCGACTATTACATCAACGTCGTACCCGCCGATGGCGGCGACAGCCTGAAGGAAGGCCAGCCGCTGAAGTGCCCGTCGTACCTCTATCGCGGCCGCAGCGAAGTGCCCGGCATGGCCGTGGCGGCGGCGAACTTCGCACTCTAATCGATGGCAGGGAGAAGCAGAATGGCGGGACGGCTTGAGGGCAAGGTTGCGATCATCACCGGCGCGGGCCAGGGTATCGGCGCGGCGATTGCGGAATTGTACGCGCGCGAAGGCGCCAAAGTGCTGATCACCGGGCGCACATTCAGCAAGCTGGAGGACGTGGCCGAGAGGATCACGGCCGCCGGCGGCACCTGCACGCCGTTCCAGGCGCTGGCGGGCGAGAAGGACCAGTCGATCGCCACCGTGGCCAGGGCGATTGCCGACTGGGGACGCGTGGACGTGCTGGTGAACAACGCCCACACCTTCACCGACTATCTGCCGATCGAGGACCCGAAGATGGAGGACAACTGCAAGATCGACTTCCAGTCGGCGTTCTTCGGCTCGCTGCAACTGATGCAGGAATGCTATCCGCACATGGTCAGGCAGGGCGGCGGCGCGGTGCTGAACTTCGGCTCCAGCTATGGCCCGCGCAGCGAGCCGGGGTTCCTGGCCTATTCCGCCAGCAAGGAGGCGATCCGCTCGCTGACCCGCACCGCCGCCAGGGAATGGGGCAAGCACGGCATCCGCGTGAACACGATCCTGCCCTCGGCGCTGACCCCGAAGTCGATCTGGTATCTGGAAGATTCGGGCACGTACGATCTGGAGGTCGCCAAGGTCGCGCTGGGCCGGTTCGGCACGCCCGAGGACATCGCGCCGACCTGCCTGTTCCTGGCCAGCGACGAGGGCAACTATGTGACCGGGCAGACCATCGGCGTCGATGGCGGCAGCACGATGTTCTGACCGCTTCGGCGGGTGAATGCTGCGGGGTTTACGCTGCCGGTGCGATGCGCGATAGCGCCGTTGACCGCCTGTCCGCCGGGGACAGGTGCGACGCGGCAGCAGAAGGGTGATTGGATGGCATCGGAACGTCGCATGGGCCCGCCCGGCTCCGCCAACTGGCTGGCCATGCTGGACGGCGCCGAAGCGATCCTGTGCGAGGAAGGCTATGGCGCGCTGACATCGCGGCGCGTGGCGGAAAAGGTCGGCGTCAAGCAGCGGCTGGTCTATTACTACTTCCGGACGATGGAAGACCTGACCGTGGAAACCTTCCGTCGGCTGGCGGTGCGTGATCTGGAACGGTTGCGGGCGGCGGTGGCCAGCTCGACGCCACTGCGCGCGATCTGGCAGATCTACACCGACACCGAGACCTTCAGCAACGACCCCCGGCTGATTTCCGAATTCATGGCGCTGGCCAACCGCATCGACGCACTGCGCGCCGAGGTTGTCTCGTACATCGACGAAGTGCGCCGCATCCAGACCGCCGCGATTGCCGATGCGCTGGCGCGCAGCGACATCACATCGACCATCGCGCCGGTGGCGCTGGACATGTTCGTGCAGGGCATCGCGCTGCTGCTGAACCGGGAAAGCGGGATCGGCATGGTCAACGGCCATGCCGAGGCTCTGGCGGCGATAGAGGCGGCGCTGGCGCGGGTGGAACCGATCGGCTGATTGTACGCACCCGGGCCGGGCGCGGCCTTGTATCTTGCTCGTCACATTGTTAGCGTCGCGCGTCGTCCGGGCATTCACCGGGCGAACGCGGGAGAGATGGCGATGCGGATGGGCAGATGGGGCATGGCGCTGGCCGCGTTCGGATCGGTCGCGCTGGCGGGTGGCCCGGCGACGCCGACCGGCAAGGGCGCCGGGGCCGACTGGACCTATCACGGCGCTGACGGCGACGAGACCGGGTTCAGCCCGCTGGCGCAGATCGGCACCGCAACCGTCGGCAGGCTGGGGCTGGCCTGGGCGCTGGACCTGCCCGGTGAAACCTCGCTGGAAGGCACGCCGCTGGCGGTGGGCGGGGTGCTTTATGCCACCGGCGCCTATGGCAAGGTCTATGCGGTCGATGGCGGCAGTGGCCGCCTGCTGTGGACTCACGATCCGGCGGTGTGGCGCGCCAACCCCGGCAAGCTGGCGCTGAACTTCGCGGCCAACCGGGGCGTGGCCTATGCCGATGGGCGCGTGTTCCTGGCGACGTTCGATGGCCGCCTGCAAGCGCTGGACGCGCGCTCCGGCAAGCTGGAATGGTCGGTGGAGACGGTGCCGCACGATTCGTATTACTTCATCACCGCCGCGCCGCGCGTGTTCGGCAACAAGGTCGTGATCGGCAATTCCGGCGGCGATTTCGGCGCGCGCGCGTTCGTGACCGCCTATGACGCCGCGACCGGCAGTCAGGCCTGGCGGTTCTGGATCACCCCCGGTTCGCCCGAGGAGAACGCCGGCGATCCGGTGATGGAGGCCGCCGCGAAGACCTGGTCGGGCGAATTCTGGAAGACCGGCACCGGCGGCTCGGCGTGGGACAACATCACGTTCGATGCGAAGTACAACCGCATCTACATTCCCACCGGCAACGGCGGGCCGACCAATGCCGAGCAGCGCAGCCCCGGCGGGGGCGACAACCTGTTCACCGCCGCAATCGTCGCGCTGGATGCCGATACAGGCAAGTATGTCTGGCACTACCAGTACAACCCGCGCGACACCTGGAACTATGACTGTACCCAGCAGATCACGCTGGCGACGCTGACCATCGGCGGGCGCAGGCGCGACGTGCTGATGCAGGCGCCCAAGAACGGCTTCTTCTATGTGATCGACCGGCAGAGCGGCAAGCTGCTCTCCGCCGGGAAGTTCACCAAGGCGACCTGGGCCGAGCGGATCGACATCGCCAGCGGCCGTCCGGTGGAAGGCAGGGACGTGCGCTATCGCAATGGGGAAAGCACGATCTGGCCCAACCCGGTGGGCGCGCATAGCTGGCAGGCGATGGCGTTCAGCCCGCGCACCGGGCTGGTCTATATCCCGACGATGCAGAACGGCGTGCATTACCACAAGGGGCCGCCCGAGCCGGGCGAGTTCAACGATTTCGGCGTGTCGATCGGATCGTTCAAGGCCGACCCGCGCGACGGCAAGGGCGCGCTGGTGGCGTGGGACCCGGTGCGGCAGCAGGCGCGCTGGCGGGTGCAGAACCCGACGCTGCTGAACGGCGGGACGCTGGCAACCGGCGGCAACCTGGTGTTCCAGGGCAGCGCCGACGGCTGGTTCAGCGCTTACGACGCCAACACCGGCAAGCGATTGTGGCGCTTCCCGGCGGGGCTGGGAATCATTGCCCCGCCGATCGCCTATGCCGTGCGCGGCAGGCAGTATGTCTCGGTGCTGGTCGGCTATGGCGGCTCGGCCAGCGTCGGCAGCGACGTGATGGACGTGGGCTGGAAGTGGGGCGCACCGCGCCGCCTGCTGACCTTCGCGCTGGGCGGCAAGGCCGTGCTGCCGGCCGGGGCGGCGCCAAGTTTCAGGGTGAAGGCGCTGGACGAACCCGGCCTGCAACTGGCGCCGGCCGATGTCGAGGCCGGGCGCGGGCTCTACATGCAGTGCGTGGTCTGCCACGGGCGCGATCTCAACCCGGCGGGCGGGGTGGCGCCGGACCTGCGCGAATCGCCGGTGACGCTGGATGCCGGGGCGTTCTGGTCAGTGGTTCACGACGGCGCGCTGCTGCCCAGGGGGATGCCGCGCTTTGACCAGTTGACCGGCGAACAGGCGCGCCAGATCCGCGCCTATATCCGTGCCGGTGCCCGTCAGGCGCTGAAGTGAGCGGGCCGACGGCGATTCCGTGGAACGCCGGGGCCCATGCTGTCAGCGCTCCGGCGTATCGAGCAGGTCGACGGACTTGAGCAGGCCGACGTGCGTGCGCTTGATGTGCATTCCCAGGATCATCGGCGCCAGTTCGACCTCGCGCCGGGCGATCGCGCCAAACAACAGGTCACGTTCGGCGCACATGATCCGCATCCGGCCTTCGTCCTGCAGGGCCAGGCGCGCATAGGCGCGGCGATAGCTTTGCGTGGTGTCCCACAGCCGCTCGACGATCTGCGCCAGCAGCGGCGCCTGATGGCGGCTGAACGCGGTCCAGTGGAAGGCGCGGCTGAGCGGCAGGTATTCCTCGACATCGCGGGTGCGGTCCAGCCGGTCCTTGGTCTCGCGCATCGCTTCGATGTCGGCGTCGGTCAGTTCGGGGATACTTTCGGCCAGCAGCATCGGTTCGAGTTGTTCGCGGATGCGATAGGAAATCTCCATGTCGCGCACGCTGAGGCTGGCGACCCGCGCCCCGGCGTTGGCGCGCAGCGTGACCAGCCCGCGTGTTTCCAGAATGCGCAACGCGTCGCGCACCGGGATGCGGCTGATCTCCAGCTCGGTGGCGAGTTGGTCCTGCTTGAGCCGCTCGCCCGGCTTCAGTTCGCCCGACAGGATGCGTTTCGCCAGCACGTCCGCCACGCGCTGGCTGGCCATCGCCAGCCGTTCATCCTTCGACATGCCCTTGCCACCCCGCGCTGCTGTCCAACCCGCAACGAATGCGCAGATCGAACGCGCAAGCGCAAGCGCCCGGCGTCAGCCGATCATGCCGGGCCTGCCGCCTCCGCCACGGCATCGTCGTCCGCCCGCGTGACCAGCCGCGCCAGTTTCGGCAGCACGCGCCGCTCGATCCCGTCGATGATCTCGTAGATCACCGGCACCAGCACCAGCGACAGCAGCGTCGAGGTGAGGATGCCGCCGATCACCGCCACCGCCATCGGCTGGCGCGATTCCGAGCCTTCGGAAATGGCGAAGGCGGTCGGCAACATGCCGGCGATCATCGCCACCGAGGTCATCACGATCGGCCGGGTGCGCTGGGCGCAGGCTTCCATCAGCGCGTCGCGCATCGCCATGCCCGCCCGCTCGGCCTCGATCGCGAATTCGACCAGCAGGATCGAGTTCTTGGCGCACAGCCCCATCAGCATCAGCAGGCCGATCAGCACCGGCATGTCGAGCGCCAGACCGAACAGCCGCAGCGCCGCGAACGCGCCCAGCAGGCTGAGCGGCAGCGCGCCCATGATCACCGCCGGCTTGAAGAAGCCCCGGAACAGCAGCACCAGCACGGTGTAGGTGAGGCCGATGCCGGCGAACAGCGCCAGCACGAAGCCGACGAACAGATCGGCCAGCATCTGGGTCTGGCCTTCCTGCGCCTGATGGATGCCCTCGGGCAGGTGTTGCATGATCGGCAGCTTGCGCACGTCGTTCAGCGCCGAGCCGATCGCCCCGCCGACGGCCAGATCGGCCTCCACCGCCACGCGCCGTTCGCGGTTGAAGCGGATGATGCGGCCCGGCCCCGCCTGGAAGCGGACATCGGCGACGCTGGCGATCGGCGTGGTGCCGCCGGAACGGGTCGGCACGCGCAGCGCGGCGATGGCGCCGAGATCGTTGCGTGCCGATTCGGGCAGGCGCACGCGGATCGGCAGGCGCTGTTCGCCGGCGGAATACTTGGCCACCCCTGCGTCGATCTCGCCCATCGTTGCCACGCGCAGCGCCGCTGCCAGCGTGCCGGTATCGACGCCCAGTCGCGCCGCTTCGTCAGGCCGGGGGGTGATCACCAGTTCCGGCCCCGGCGCGGCGGGCGACGGGCGCGGATCGCTGATCGTGGTCAGCCCGCGCATCTCGCGCAGCAGTTCCATCTGGGTGCGTTCCAGCAGCGGGCCGTTGGCGCCGGCCAGCACCACGGAAACCGCCGCCTGCCCGAAATTGCCCTGATTGTAGATCCGCGCCTCGGGAATGGCGCGAAGCTTCGGCCCCATCACCGCCTGGAAATGCTCGGACGTCTGGCTGCGATCATGGCGCAGCACCACCGTCAGCGTGCCCGAACCGAGCTGGTTGCCGCTGTCGAACGTGCCGCTGGTCGATCCGACCTGGGCGAACACCGCTTCCACGTCGGGTTCGCGCCGCAGCATCCGGGTTGCCGTGTCCACCGCCTGGCTCATGTCATCGCGCGTGGCACCCGGCGCGCCCTGCACGGCGAAATAGGCGTAGCTGCGATTCTGGGTGGACTGGAAACCCACCTGCAGCGTCGTCGCGATGGCCAGCGCCAGCACGAACAGGCCGAAGCCGATACCCGCGCACACGTAAGGCCGGGCCAGTGCCCATTCCAGCGCGCGGCGGTGTTTCGGGTGCAGCGTTGCCCCTGCCGCCACCGCATTGCGGGCATCGTGCGGCAGCAGGAAATAGGCGGCCATCAGCGGCGTCAGCAGCCGCGCGACGATCAGCGAGAACGTCACGGCAGCGGCGACGGTGAGGCCGAATTCCTTGAAGAACTGCCCGGCTTCGCCCGGCATCAGCGACACCGGCGCGAACACCGCGATGATGGTGGAAGTGGTGGCGATGACCGCGAGGCCGATCGCGTCGGCGCCGACAAGCGCGGCCTGAAACGGGCTTTCGCCTTTCTCAATGCGCTTCTCGATGTTCTCGATCTCGACGATGGCATCGTCCACGAGGATGCCGATCACCAGCGTCAGCGCCAGCAGGGTGATGCCGTTCAGGCTGAAGCCCATTGCCGCCATGTAGATGAAGGTGGGGATCAGCGACAGCGGCATCGCGGTGGCAGCGATCGCGGTGGCCCGCCAGTCGCGCAGGAACAGGAACACGACGATGATCGCCAGCAGCACGCCTTCGATCAGCACGTCGATGGTAGCACCGAAGCTGCGTTTGGTCAGGTCGGCGGTGGAAACAATGCGGGTGAAGGTGACGCCGGGGTGTGCCTTCTGAAGGTCGGTGATCGCGCGGGTCACCTCGCGATCGACGGTCACGTCGCTGGCGTCGCTGGTCTTGGACACCTGCACCGCCACCACCGGCCGGCCGTTGAGCCGGGCAAAGCCGCGCACTTCGCCCTGGCCGTCGCCGACTTCGGCAATGTCGGCCAGCCGCACGAAGCGGCCCTGCACCGGTATCGTCAGTTCGCGGATGCGCGCCACGCTGTCGGCGGTGCCGATGACGCGGATGGTCTGCTCCACCGCGCCGACATCGGCGCGCCCGCCCGGCGCATCGGTGTGGAAGCCGGACAACGCTGAATTGACCTGCGCCGCCGTGACCCCCAGCGCCGCCATCCGGCCGGGATCGAGGATCACCGCGATCTCGCGCGTGGCGCCGCCGACGCGTTGCACCTGGCCGACGCCGCTTTGCGATTGCAGCGCGCGCGACACCTCGTTGTCGATGAACCACGCCAGCTCGGTATCGCCCATCTGCGGCGCACTGACCGCGTAGGTCATCACCGGCGCCGAATCGAGATCGACGCGCTGCACGCTGGGCGGGTCGATGCCGGGCGGCAGTTCCACCCGCGTCCGCTCGACATTGGTGCGCACGTCGTCGGTGGCTTTCTGGAGGTCGGTGCCGAGTTCGAATTCGAGCGTGGTGGTGGAGACGCCCAGCGTCACCGTGGAATTGATGTTGCGCACGCCCGCCACGCCGGTCAGCGCGTTCTCGATCGGGCGGGTGATCTGGTTTTCCAGTTCGCTGGGCGCGGCGCCGCTTTGCGAGACAGTGACGACGACGATGGGCAGCGCCACATTCGGGAATTGCTTCACCGGCATCCGCAGATAGGCCACCGTGCCGGAAATGGTCAGCAGGATGAACAGCAGCGCCACCGGAATCGGGTTGCGGATCGCCCAGGCGGAAATCTTCACTTGGCCTGCTCCGCGACGACGCGAACCTTGTCGCCATCGAGCGTGAACGCCGCACCCTTCACCGCCACGCGACTGCCCGGCGGCGGACCCGCACGCAGTTCGACCAGCCCCTGCCCGTGCGCGCCGGTGGCCACGCGGGCGCGGCGCACGCGATCGTCCTTGCCCACCACCATCACCGAGGCGCCGTCGGCATCGTAATGCACCGCGGTTTCGGGAACGGCGTTGACGGTGATCGCCCGGCTGAATTGCGCGCGGGCAAAGCCGCCGGCGCGCAGTTCGCGGTCACGCGGCAGCGCCAGCCGCACGGTGACCAGCCCGCTGGTGGCATCGACCCGCTGGCCGATCAGCCGCACGCGACCGTCCAGCATGCGCCCCGATGCCAGCGTGACCTGCGCGGGATCGCCCACCGCGATGCGCGCCACGTCGGCCTCGGGCATTTCGGCGTAAAGTTCGATCATGCCGTCGCGCGCCATCGTGAACATGGCGGTGCCGGGGCTGGCATTGTCGCCGGGGCGCACGGTGCGCTGGGTGACGATGCCGGCATAAGGCGCGCGGATGACCAGATGCGCGCGGCGCACCAGCAGATCGTTCAACTGTGCGTGCGTGGCCGCCTGCGCGGCGGCGGCATTGCGCGCGGCGAAGCGGCGGTTGGCAATCGCCTCGTTCGACAGCACGCCCTGATCGTCCAGCCCGGACACGCGGCCGGCCTGTTCGCGCGCCTGCTCGGCCGCCACGGTCTGCTGGGCCAGCGCCGCCTGCAACTGGCTGACCTGCGAGGCCAGCAGGCTGCCATCCAGTTCCGCCAGCGGCTGCCCGGCGCGAACGCCCGCGCCCTCCTCGACCAGCACCCGCGCAACGCGGTAGCCGGACAGGTCAGACCCCACCGCCATTTCCTCGCGCGGGACCAGCCGGCCGGCGGCGATCAGCCCGCCGGCGACCGGGCGGCTCTGGACGAGCGCGACCGTCACCGCCTGCGCGGGCATGGCCGCCACGGCGGTGCGGTTGCGATCGTGGCAACCGGTGGCCAGCAGCAGCGGCGCCAGCAGCAAGGGGGCGAAACGGGCAGGATTCATCGGGGGGTTCCGTTTTCAGGCATGTGCGGATTCCAGCCACCGCCCAGCGCCTTGATCGCATCGACGGTTCCGGTCAGCAGGGCGAGCCGGCCGGCATCGCGCGCGGAACGCGCCTGCAGCCAGCTCGATTCGGTCTGAAGCAAGGTGGTGAGATCGGTCAGCCCGGCGCGATAGCCGCGCGTGGCCAGATTGAAGGCGGTGTGTGACCGGTCCTCGGCCTGTTCGAGATCGGCCAGCCGGGTGCGGATCGCGGCCAGCCGGGTCAGCGCGTTCTCGGCCTCGCCGAAGGCGCGCTGGACGGTGGTTTCATAGCTTATCGCGGCTTCACGCCCGCGTGCCTCGCTGACATGGAACTGCGCCAGCAGGCGCGGCCGGTCGAGGATCGGCAGCGCCAGCCCCGCCGCGATCGACCACAGGCCGGTGCCGCCGCCCGCCGCGCCGCCGGTGGCGCTGAGCCCCACGCCGGGCTGGATGGTGAAGCGCGGGAACAGCGCCAGCCGGTCGATCCGGGCGCCCTGCCCGGCCGCCAGCAGCGATTGTTCGGCGGACAGCACATCCGGGCGGCGCGCCAGCAGTTCGCCCGGCGTGGCGGGCGGAAGCGCGGGCGGCGGCGCCAGCACGGGGTCGATGGCCAGGCTGTCGGTCGGCGCATCGGGGGTGCCCACCAGAATCAGCAGCGAGCGTTTCGCCACGCGCAGTTCGCCTTCGAGACGGGTGACTTCGGCGCGGGCAGACGCCAGATCGGCGTCGAGCCGCGCCCCGTCCTGCCCCGAGGTCAGCCCCCGCGTCACGCCGGTGCGAGCCGATTGCGCCAGTTGGGTGGACACATCCAGCCGCGCCCGCGCGGTGGCAAGATCAGCGGCGGTGCCGCGCGCCCGGAACAGCGCGGCGGCAACGTCGCCCGCCAGCGCCAGCCGGGTGGCCTGAAAATCGAAGGTGGAGGCCCGGAACTGCGCCTGCGCCTGCCCGCGAACGGCGGCCAGTCGGCCGAAAAGGTCCAGTTCCCAGCTTGGCGTGAAGCCGAGTTGATAGCTGTCATGACCGGGCGTGGTGACCCCGCTGCCCCATTCCCGCCGCGTGCCCTGTTCGATGGCGCTGCCGGTGAGTCCGCCCGACGGCAGCGTGGTCGCCCGCGTTTCCGCGCGCAGCGCCCGTGCTTCCTGCAACCGGGCATAAGCCATGCGGATCGTGGTGCTGCGCGTCAGCGCGGCATCGACCAGCGCTTCCAGTTGCGCGTCGCCGAGGCCTGCCCACCAACGCTCGGTCAGGACGGGTTGCGCGGCGGGGCTTCCGGTACGCTCGTAAGCGGGCGGCAGCGCTGCCGGCGGCACGGCAACCGTTGCCGGTCCGGTGCAGCCGGTGGCCAGCCCGGACAGCGCGGCGGCAAGCCAGGCAAGGCAATGGCGGGAACAGGTTGATCGCACGCGGAGTAGCCACCCGGTTAGGAACATCGAAAGCGGCCTTACCAGTCGCCCCTAAAATATACAATGATGTTTCTTTTAATTCGACACATTCCGCGCCATTGCGCATAAGTTGGCACCGGAGGGACCGATGCAGGCCAGTGACGACAACCGACCGACCGCGCGCAGCAAGGGGCGCCCCAGCGTCGAGGAGGCGGCCGGGATCGATCGCGCGATCCTGGATGCCGCGCTGGAAGTGCTGTTCCGCCACGGCGAGGCGGCGACGCTGAACGAAGTGGCCCGCACCGCCGGCCTGTCGCGCAAGACGGTATACGCGCGCTATCCGGGCAAGTCCGAGTTGTTCGTCAGCGCCATTCGCCAGTCGCTACAGGCCGCCGGGCCGGTGCAATACGCGGGGGCCGACAGCTTTCGCGAGCGGCTGGCCAACTTCCTGACGGCGGTGGTCCGGCTGGTCACCGGCCCGAACGCGATGCGTTTCCAGCGGGTGCTGTCGATCAACCCCGATTACATCGCCGACCTGAAACCGCAGCTTCAGGAGGCGTCGCGCGCGCTGATCCACGGCCCGCTGGTGGCCTTGCTGCGCGAGGCGACGGCCAAGGGCGAGATCGCGCTGGATGACCCGGAGGGCATTGCCATGATCATCACCTTTGCCGCGATCACGCCGCGCTTCCATTCCGACCTGTCGAACGAGGCCTGGCCCAGTGACGACCAGATCGCCGCCTATGTCCGGCAATTGACCGATCTGCTGGCTGACGGGTTGCTGCCGCGCTGACGGGCGAGCGCGCCACTTTGTATCCAATCCCCTTGCCAGCCTCGGCACGCCAGCATAATGGCTATGGCCTTTCGAGCAGAGGATGCCGGCATGGCCAAGGGAATCGTATTCGATCCGACCGCAACCCGCGCCGAGGACAACGCCAGCCCCGGCCCCGACGCGGGCGTTCTGGCCGGCCGGCGGATCGGCTTTCGCGTCGATGAAATCTGGCGCGCGTGGGACTGGGTCAGCGAGGATTGGGCCAGCAAACTGCGCGCCGCCGGGGCCGAGGTCAGCTACTGGCGATCGGGTGGGCGATCGGGCGGCGAGCAGGACCGCATGGACGCCGAGCTGAACGCCTGGCTGGCGACGCTGGACGTGGCCATCGTCGGGCTGGCCAACTGCGGCTCATGCACCGGCTGGACGATCCGCGACGCGGTTCGCGCCGCCAACACGGGCATTCCCACGATTGCCATCGCGACGCGGAACTTCGCCGATTTCGCGCGCACGCTGGCGGCGCGCGGCGGCCGTTCGGGCCTGCGCGTCCACGTGCTGCCCTACCCGCTGAACGAGCGCGAGCGCGACGAGGTGGACGCGGTGGCCGAAACGCACTTCCCGGCCATGCTGGACGCGCTGGGCGCGACGCTGGCGGCGGCGAAGAACGCGGCATGAGCATCGTCACCATCAAGCCGCGCGGGCAGCACCCGCTGCCGGTGGCGCACACGCTGGTCGGCCGCGATTGCGGCGACGTGGGGTGCGAAGTGGACGCGCTGGCCAGCGCCCGGATCGAGGCTGATCTCGATGTCGTCGATTTCACCCGCTTCGCGCTGGAACAGGGCTGGGGCGACGGGCTACCGCTGGTGCCGCCGACCGAAAGCCGCATCCGGCATTTCCTGGCCGCCAACGACCGCTTTCCCGACGAGGTGATCTGCACGCTGCCGCCGTCGAATGGCGAATGTTCGGTCGAGAAGATCGTCATCAACGCGATCATGGCCGGGGCGCCGCCCGAATCGCTGGAACTGCTGATCGCGATGGTGGCCGCGATCGGCGAGCCCGATTTCGAGCTGTACGGCCAGAACACCACCACCGCCCCGGTCTATCCCGCCTTCGTGGTCAACGGCCCGGTGCGCCACCGGCTCGACATTCCCTTCGCGCACGGCTGCTTCGGCGGCGCGGCCACGCAGGCTGTCGCCATCGGCCGCGCCATGCGGCTGATCCTGCGCAATGTCGCCGGGCAGGTTGCCGGGGTCACCTCGCAGACCACCTTCGGCTCGCCCGGGCGCATCGGCGGGCTGCTGGTCGGCGAATGGGAGGAACGCTCGCCCTGGGCGCCGCTGGCCGAACGGCGGGTGGGCGTGACCGGGAATGCCGTCACCGCGTTCGGAACGATGGGCACGGTCAACGTGCTGGACACCACCTCGCAACGGCCGGCGCATTTCCTGGAGATGATCGGCAAGTCGCTGCCGTATGTGGGCACCAACGCGTTCAGCCCGTCGATGGCCTATTGCGAGGTGATGGTGGCGATCAACCCGATCTGGGCGGAGATTCTGGGCAAGGAACTGCCCGATATCGCCGATGTGCAGGAACAGTTGTGGCATCACGCCAGCGTTGCCGCCGATCACCTCCAGCCGCTGCACCGCGCCCAGCTTGAGGCGCAGGGCCGCGTCCGCGCCGATGGCCGCATCTATCTGACGCCCGAGCCCAAGGACATCCTGCTGTTCGTGGCGGGCGGCACCGGCGGGCTGCATGCCTGCGTGCTGCACAGCTTCGGCAGTTGCCTGGCGCAGACGATGCCGCTGGCCGAAGCCTGACACCATCATCATTTCACGGAGAGCAAGCATGTCGTTGAACGGAAGAGTCGCGGTCGTCACCGGCGCCGCGCGCGGACTGGGCCGCGCCATTGCCCTGCGGCTGGGTCGCGATGGCGCCGCCGTGGCGGCGTGGGACCTCAATGGCGAAGGCGCCGAGGAAACCGCCGCGATGATCGCGACCGCCGGCGGCAAGGCGATCGGGCTGGCCTGCAACTCGGCAAAGGCGGACCAGATCGCCGCCGCGCTGGCGCGGACCAACGCCGCGCTGGGCAAGGTCGGCATCCTCGTCAACAATGCCGCGCTGTCGCCGTTCATGAAGTTCGAGGACATTACGGAGCAAGTCTGGGACGACCTGATGGCGGTGAACATGAAGGGGCCGTTCCTGTGCTGCAAAGCGATGATCCCCGACATGGTCGAGACCGGCTGGGGCCGCGTCATCAACATCTCGTCGTCGTCGGCGCAGGCGGGATCGTCGTTCCACGCGCATTACGCGGCATCGAAGGGCGGCGTGATCGGCTTCACCAAGGGGCTGGCGCTGGAATACGCCAGCCGGGGCATCACCGTGAACAACGTGCCGCCGGGCTTCGTCAACACCGAGGGCCTGCGCGAATCGCCGATCGGCGAGAAAGTCGATGCGGTGGCGTCGGGTTCGCCGCTGGGACGCCCCGGTCGTCCTGAAAACATCGCGGCGGCGGTCGCCTTTCTGGCCACGGACGATGCAGACTACATCACCGGCCACACCCTGAGCGTGAACGGCGGGCGCTACCTGAACTGACCCCCATTCAGGGGTGGGGCAGCGGCCTGTAGAACGATAGAACGGCGGCAAGACAGAAACCGCGACGAGAGGATCGTGCCCATGAACCGCCCCAACAAGCTGCTCGCGCTGGCGGGTTTCGCCGTGATGGCCGGAAGCAGCCTCACCGCCGCGCCGCCTGTACCCGTCGGCGCCGGTGCGGAATGGACCGGGGTGAATGCCGACAGCGACGAGACCG
>JAGWVC010000165.1 GCA_018971065.1 Sphingomonadales bacterium
GAAGTTCCTGGCGCCGCAGCCGGGCGACAGCGCCATCGTGTTCGGCGCCGGCATCATCGGCATCACCTGCGCGATCATGCTGAAGTGGTATGGCTGCGATCGGGTGATGGTGGTCGATCTGTCCGATTTCCGCCTGGAAAACGCCCGCCAGCTCGGCTTCCTCACCTGCAATTCGGGCAAGGAAGACCTCAAGGCCCGCGCCATCGCCGAATTCGGCTCCAGCCCGGGCTATCCGTCGGAAAAGTGCGGCGCGCGGCTTTATGTCGATGCGGTCGGCGTCGGCCCGGTGGTGGACAGCTTCGCCACGCTGGCGCCGCGCAACGGCAGCCTGTCGCTGGTCGGCGTCCACAAGGCGCCGGTCGCGCTGGACCTGGCCGCCGTGGCCTTCAACAACTGGCACATCCACGGCTGCGGCGACGGCCCGACCGAGGACTATCACGCCGATATCGTCGCGATGATGCGCTCGGGCCGGTTCGACCTGCCCGCGCTCGTCACCCACACCTTCCCGATCGACCGCATCACCGACGCGCTGGAGCAGGCCTGCCGCCCCGAGGAAGCACAGAAGGTCTGCGTCACGTTCTGATCGCGCGGCCGGCGGCCGATCAGCCCACCCCTCACAGCATCACCAGCGGCAGCGCTGCCGCTGGTGATGGCGCGCGCCATCGCCCCTCGGCATCGCGGCGACGTCCGGGCGCGTCGGCCCGGCTTGACAACCCCTTCGGGCGGTTCATAGTCCATATATAGGGACATAAGGTCCATATATGGACCTTATGTCCCTTCCGACCAGCCATCAGGAGGCAGGACGCATGGCACTGATCGATCGCTTCGGAGACATCTTCCAGCTCAGCTACGTCACGCGCGAGCGCGATGCCGCCGTTGCATTCGCGCGGGCCAAGCTGGGCATCGCCAGCTTCTTCACGTTCGACGGCATCGCCCCTGTCATCTCGCGCGGCGAAACCGTCCAACTCCATGTGCGCGGCGCGGTGGCCAACACCGGCACGCACCAGTTCGAGATCCTCGAGCCGGTGGGCGGGCCGACATGGATCTATACCGAAGGCCGCGATCTCGACGCACAGTTGATCCAGCTCCACCATGTCGGCGTCGCCGTCGTCGGACCGTACCAGACTTGGCTCGACACCATCGAACAACTCCGCGCCGATGGCGACGAAATCGTGCAGATTTCGGCACTGGCGCCGGGCGAAGAGCCGATGGCGCTGTTCGCCTATGTCGATAACCGCGCCACGCTGGGCCACTTCACCGAATACCTGTGGTGGGCGCCCGCGATGAACGGCACCCCCACGGTTCCCCACATCACGCAGGGGTAAAGCCATGAGCCGACTGATCCTGAAAGATGCCAACGTGCTGGACGGTGACAATCCCGGCCGCCGCGCCACCGTGGTGGTCGAGGGGGAGCGCATTGCCGCTGTCGCCACCGGCCCGGTCGAAGCGCGGCCAGGCGACCGCGTGGTCGATTGCACCGGCAAGACGGTCATGCCCGGCATGGTCCAGGCGCATTTCCACGCCGCCTACTGGAACACCGGCAATTCGGGCCGCCCGCTGGGGCTGGAAGTCCATCCCAGCCACGCCGCGCTGCGCGCCGCCGCCAATTTCCGCACCGCGCTCGATTGCGGCTTCACCGCCTGCATCGGCGCCGCCAGCCCGCACGGCATCGATGCGGCGATGAAGCTGGCGATCGCCGAAGGCGCGCTGGTCGGCCCGCGCATCATGGCGGGCAGCCGCGATGTTTCCACCACCGGCCACAGCAGCGATTCGAGCTATCCCGACTGGATGAAGATCACCGCCGACGGCGGCGTCCACATCGCCGACGGCCCCGACGCCATCCGCCGCGTGATCCGCGAGGAAGCCAAGGCCGGGGCCGAGATCATCAAGCTGTTCGTCACGCGCGGCCACGGCACCGGCGGCACCGGCGCGCAGTGGGAAATGCAGCCCGACGAGCTGGAAATGGCGGTGCGCATCGCCACCGAACGCGGCATCAAGACCCGCGCCCACGTTTCCAACCGCGATGCGGTGCTGGCCTGCATCGAAACCGGCGTCCACATCATCGATCACGGCGACGGCTTCGATGAACGCTGCATCGAGCGCATCCTGGCGAAGGGCGCGTTCCTGACCCCAAGCCTGTGGTTCCCGACGCAGATGATGCGGATCGCCGCCGGCACCGCCTATGCCGAATCGATGAAGCCCGAGTTCGAGGGCACGGCAAAAATCCTGCCGATCGCCAACCAGGCCGGGGTGAAACTGCTGATCGGCGATGATTATGGCGCCGCCGGGGTTCCCCACGGCACTTATGCCGAAGAGATGATCCTCTATGTCGAGACAATCGGCATTCCCGCGCTCGACGTGATCCGCTGGGCCACCAAGCACGGCGCCGAAGCGATGGGTCTGGGTGACCAATGCGGCACCATCGCGCCGGGCAAGCTGGCCGACCTGCTGGTCGTCAACGGCGACCCCAGCGCAGACATCACCCTGCTGCGCGACCGCGCCAATCTTGCCGCCATCCTGCTGGGTGGCAAGGCGATCAAGGACACCCTGTCATGAGCACCACCACCGCCCCCCTGCGCAGCGAAACGCACCCGATCAGCGGCGCGGTCTATACCGCGATCGGCGATGGCCTGATCCGCGTCGAGGACAAGGCCAAGGGCAAGTCGGGCTTGTTCCGCTTCGACGGCACCTGGATCGAGGGCAGCCTGACTCATGCCGATCTGCACCTGCTCGGCTATGTCGGCGGGCCGGACCTGCCGCCGGGAATGGACCTGCCGTGGGTGACGATGCCCGCACTGGCCGACGACAAGCCCGCCTTCGCCGCCGCGCTGGCGGAACAGGCCGCCAGCCGGCCGCAGCGGCCCAAGATCATCGGCAAATACGTCGGCGATCCGGGCATGGACACGCCCGAAGGCCCGCGCTCCTCGGCACATATCCCGCACGCGGCGTTCATCGCCGCCGAACGCCGACCCGACCTGCTGCCCGATGTCTACAAGCTGTCGCGCCCGGTGCCGGGCGGCCCCGAAAAGGTTGCCACCGCACGCTATTTCGACAAGCGCTATCATGATCTCGAGGTCGAGCACATCTGGAAGAAGTGCTGGCAGATGGTCTGCCGCGAGGACGACATTCCCGAAGCGGGCGACTTCTGGCTCTACGAGATCGCCCACCTGCAATACCTCGTCGTCCGCCAGGCCGACGGCGGCATCAAGGCCCACGTCAACGCCTGCCTCCATCGCGGCCGCCAGCTTCGCGACTGCCACGGCAAGCACGCCACCGAGTTCCGCTGCCCCTACCACGGCTGGCAATGGAACATCGACGGCTCGCTGCGGATGATCACCGCCGAATGGGACTTCGCCGGCGTGCGCGACGATGTCTCGCAGCTTCCCGGCGCGAAAGTCGCCGTCTGGGAAGGCTTCGTGTTCATCAACCCCGATCCCGATTCGATCAGCTTCGAGGAATACGCCGGCCCGGAAATGCTGGCGCACTACAGGAAGGCGAAGCTGGGCAACCGCTACAAGCAGGCCGATGTCACCAAGGTGATCCGCGCCAACTGGAAGCTGGTGCAGGAAGCCTTCCTTGAGGGCTACCACTCGCTGGCCACGCACCCGCAACTGCTGCTCTACGGCAGCGAATGCGCCGACCTGCGGTTCGACAATTTCGGCAATTGGAGCCGGCTGGGCCACATGAGCATGTCGGGCGCCTGCCCGCATCGCGGCAGCGTGCTGAGCGAGGCTCAGGCGATCGAGGGCTACCATCAGGTTGCCGACGGGATGCGTGAGGCCCTGCGCCCGCTGATCGGCGACGAGGTCGAACAGTACTGCGATGCCGAGCTGAACGAACAGGGCTTCAACAACCTGTTCCCCAACACCAGCCCGTGGGGCGGCTGGGCGCGCGTGGTCTACAATTTCCGGCCGAACGGCGACAACCCGGACGAGGCGCTGATGCGCGTGCAGTTCCTGGCGCCCTGGCCCGAAGGCAAGCCCAAGCCGGCACCGGCAAAGCAGACCTTCCTTTCGGCCGACCAGTTCTGGACCGAAGCGCCCGAACTGGTCAGCTTCGCCAAGATCTTCGACCAGGATTGCAACAACCTGCCGCAGACCCAGCGCGGGGTGAAGACCAAGCAGCCGCCCTACGTATGGATCAGCGGCTATCAGGAATCGATCATCCGCGCCTTCCACCGCAACTAC
>JAGWVC010000166.1 GCA_018971065.1 Sphingomonadales bacterium
ACGTCGGCGCGGGGGAAACCGGCCTTGTCGGCCAGCCGGTCCAGCGGGGTGCAGAGGCAGCCGACAACGCTGGCTTCCTCCTCGATTTCCGCGCAAAACCGCGTGGCGATCGCCACCGGATAGTTGCGGCGGACCACCGTGCCGAAGTTGCCCGAGGCCGCCAACTGGTGATGCAGGCCGCCGTCGGTGACCAGATAGACCTCGCCGTGGCTGACCTTGCGATCGACCACGCGGCACAGGTAGACCCCCGCCTCGCCGACCAGGAACCGGCCCATCTCCACGCAGAATTGCGTAGTTTCCCATTCGCGGCCGAGAGCGGCGAACCGCTCGCCCAGCGCGCTGCCGATCGCGGCCAGATCGATCGGGGTGTCGCCCGGAAAGTAGGGGATGCCCATGCCGCCACCCAGGTTGCAGTGCGGCAGCGGCACCCCGGCCTGCTGCGCCAGTTGCAGCGCCAGCACGATCGTCTGCGCCTGCGTGTCGATGACGGCGGCGCTGTCCAGCGACTGGCTGCCGGCGAAGATGTGGAAGCCGCGCCATTCGGCGCCACTATCGACGATCTGCCGGGCCAGCGCGGGCACGCGGTCCTGATCGATGCCGAACGGCTTGGCGCCGCCGCCCATCTTCATGCCCGAGCCCTTGAGGTCGAACGACGGGTTCACCCGGATCGCCAGCCGGGGGGCGATGCCCAGCCGCTGGCCGATCGCCAGCGCTCGGGTGGCCTCGCCCTCCGACTCCAGATTCAGTGTCGCCCCGGCGCGGATCGCGGTTTCCAGCTCGCGGTCGCGCTTGCCCGGCCCGGCGAACGAGACGAGGCGCGGATCGATCCCAACCCCCTGCAGGATGGCCAGTTCGCCGCCCGAGGCGATGTCGAAGCCATCGACCAGCCCGGCCATGTGCGCCACCAGCGGCGCGTAGGGGTTGGCCTTCACCGCATAGTGCAGCGCCAGCCGTGCCGGCATCGCGGCGCGCAACTGCGCCACCCGCGCGTCCAGCAGCGCCCGCGAATAGACGAACAGCGGCGTATCCCCGGCGCGTTCGACCAGGTCGGTAACCGGAATGCCGTCCACCGCCAGCACGCCATCGACCGCGCCATAACCGGCGGGAATCGGACCCAGGGGCTTCATCGTCAGGCCGCCTTCGCCTGCGCCGCCACTTCGGCGTGCAGCCCGGTGCGGTCGAGCTTGCCATTCGGGCTGATCGGCATCGCCGCGCGCCAGTGGAACACGCGCGGCTGCATGAAGTTGGGCAGCTCGCGACCCAGCGCGCGCGGCAGTTCGGCCTCGGCGTGCTCAGGATCGACGCCGGGCGCGGGCCGCACCACCAGATGCACCGCCTGCCCCAGTCGCGGATCGGGAATGCCCAGCGCCACCGCCTCGGCCACCAGCCCGGTGGCGATCGCGGCGTCTTCCACTTCCTGCGGCGAAATGCGGTTGCCGGCGGACTTGATCATCGCATCGCGCCGCCCGACAAAATACAGCAGCCCTTGCGCATCGCGCCGCACCCGGTCGCCCGACCACACCGCCATGCCGCCATAATGCGAGGCGGCGGGCGCGGGTTTGTAGCGTTCCGCCGTGCGTTCGGCATCCTGCCAGTAGCCTTGCGCCACCAGCGGGCCGCAGTGGACCAGTTCGCCTTCCTCGTCGTCCGCCGCAACCTGCCCGGCATCGTTGATGACCAGGATCTCGGCATGGGGAATCGCCTTGCCCATCGCGGTGGGATGCGTGTCGATCAACGCCGGGTCGAGGAAGGTGGAACGGAACGCCTCGGTCAACCCGTACATCGCGAACAGGCGGGCAGCGGGGAACAGCGCGCGCAAGCGCCGCACCAGATCGGGAGTCAGCGCCCCGCCCGAGTTGGTCAGCCGGCGCAGCCTTGCCGCCGTTTCCGCCGGCCAGTCCAGTTCGGCCAGTTGCACCCACAGCGGCGGCACGCAGGCCAACGTGGTGACGCCGTGCCTGTCGATCGCCTTCACCACGTCGCGCGGGGTCAGATAGTCCAGCGGCACCGCGCTGGCCCCGGCATACCAGTGCGACAGCAACTGGTTCTGGCCATAATCGAAGCTCAGCGGCAGCACCGCCAGCGCGCGGTCATCCTCCTGAAGACCCAGATAGGTCGCCACCGATTCGGCGCCCAGCCACATGTTGGCGTGGCTCAGCATCACCCCCTTCGGCCGCCCGGTGGAGCCGGAGGTATAGAGGATCGCCGCCAGTTCCTGCGGATCGGCCTGCGACGGGCCATGCTCGCACGACGAACCTGCCGCTTCGGCCAGCATGTCGCCCTCGCCCCGCACCGCGCACCCGCCCGGCACGTCGCCCGGCTCCAGCGTCTGCAGGCGCGCCGGGGTGCCCACCAGCATCACCGCGCCGCTGTCGGCCAGGATATGCGCCACTTGCGCGCGCTTCAGCAGCGGATTGACCGGCACGTGAACCAACCCGGCGCGGGCGCAGGCCAGCGGCATCAGGCAGGTCAATTCGCCTTTCGCCGCCCAGGTGGCAATGCGCGCGCCGGGCTGCGGCACCTGCTGCTTCAGCCACCCGGCAAGGCGGGACAAACGCGATCTTAAGGCATCATAGCTAAGCACGCCTTCGCGCAGAACCAGCGCGGGCGCATCGCCCCGCCCCCGCAGCGCGAGATGGTCGAGTGGCCGGATTGCAGTTTCGAGGGACGTGGGAATGGCTCGGGCTCCGACGAGGGGTATAAGCGTGATTTCGGTCGCTTACCATGACGATCTTAAGGAAGTGCAAGCCAGCCCCGCGCTGGGTGCGCTGCTCGATGCCCCCGCCGCCGCCGCGCCGTTCGACCGGCTGGCCTGGTGGCAGGGGCTGGAGGCGGACTGCGGGCTGACGCCGATGCTGGCGGTGGCCAGCGACGAACAAGGCAGCGCGGTGCTGCCGCTGCAACGCACCCCGGCGGGGCTGACCGCGCTGGCCAACTGGTATTCGTTCCGCGTCCGCCCGGTGGTCTCGCCCGGTGCCGACGCCCGCGCGCTGCTGACCCGGCTGGCGCGCGACCTTGGCCGCCATGACTCGCAGGTAACGCTGTCGCCGGTGCCCGACGAGGGCGGCGAAGCGCACCTGCTGGCCGATGCCTTCCGCGCCGGGGGCTGGTTCGTCGATGTCACCGCCTGCGACACCAACCATGTGCTGGATGTCGGCGGGCGCGGCTTTGCCGAATACCTGGCGGGCCGCCCGGGCCAGCTCCGCACCACGCTGAAGCGCAAGGCGAAGAAGGTGACGGTGGCGCTGCACACCGCGTTCGACGATGCCGCATGGGACGATTACGAGGCGATCTATGCGCAAAGCTGGAAGCCCGAGGAAGGCAGCCCCGCGTTCCTGCGCCGCTTTGCCGAGGCCGAAGGCGCCGCAGGCCGGCTGCGCATGGCGGTGGCGCGCGCCGAAATCGACGGGGTAATGCAGCCGGTGGCGGCGCAGTTCTGGACCGTGGAGGGCGGCACCGCGTTCATCCACAAGCTGGCGCATATCGAGGCGGCCAAGCCGTTGTCTCCCGGCACCACGCTGTCAGCCGCGCTGTTCGAGCAGGTGATCGACCGCGATCATGTCGCCTTCGTCGATTTCGGCACCGGCGACGACGGCTACAAGCGCGACTGGATGGAGTACCAGCGCCCGCGCTATCGCCTGTCGATGCTGCGGTGGACGAAACCGTCACACTGGCCGCAAATCGCGCGTTTCCTGCTGCGGCGGCTTGCGGGAGCGCGCGCGCATGGCTAGTGCCGCCCATCTTACGCTTTCGTCCGCTTCGGGGAACGCCATGTCTGATGACACTGACCGGCAACTGCGCAGCATCCTTGCCGATGTGCTGGGCCTTTCGGCCGCGCGCGTTGCCGCATTCGATGATGCCACCGGCCTGTTCGGTGACCTGCCCGAGCTCGATTCGATGGCGGTGGCCGGCCTGCTGACCGAGATCGAGGACCGCCTCGACATCGTCATCGAGGACGACGAAGTCGATGGCGACCTGCTGGCCGACTTCGGATGCCTGCGGCGCTTCGTCGAGGCGAAGCGCGCGGGTTGACCGGGCCGTGACGCCCGTCACCTGGCCCTGCCCCACCCCTGATGGCAGCCTGGCGCCCGAACTGGCGCTGATCGCCGGCAGCGGCGGCCCGCGCCGCGTGCTGGTGGTGCCCGCGCTGTTCGAGGA
>JAGWVC010000075.1 GCA_018971065.1 Sphingomonadales bacterium
GAATGCTGCTTCAGCAAACTCAAGCAATTCCGACGCGTCGCGACACGCTTCGAGAAAACTGCTCGAAATTACCTCGCCATCATCACACTCGCCGCAACAATCTTATGGCTCCGGTAAGTGTCCACACCACCTAGCCGGGATCGCTTGACGATCCCGGCCCAAAAGGTGACTTCGTAAGTTCAATGTTGCCGCGACCAGCGTCAACACTTTGTGGAGGGTAAGTCGGGCGCTAAGTGGTGCGGGTATAAACTGGTTTTGATGTCACCGTAATCTCGTCCCGCGACTCCGAACCTCAGGCGGTGCGCTTTGGCATGATCTTGAAAGCGGTGGCTAAATGGGTTGAAAGGCCGCGGCGGGAAAACTCCAGAAGTTCGTTTACACCGCTGGCGCTGTGCAGGTGCAGTGTCTCATATAGGCAAACCGGCAACCGGCGGTTGTTCTTGTAGCGACGATCCGGCCCGCCTTTCTTGTTCGGATGCTGCCACGTGTGGTCAATAACTTCGGCATCACGCGGTACGGTGCCATCCTCGATGAAACGACTGTTTGCCCACTCAACCTTCAACTCGTGATAGGCGACCGAGCCGATTGCACTGCCATCTTCGATCAGAGCCACATCCGGGAGAAAATAAATGGTTTTGCGTCCAATCCTTACTGCCGGTGGAGTGACGTTCGACTTGACAACGCCGGGCAACCGATAGCCCAACGATGCCGACTTGCGTCGCACAAGGTGCGAGGCGCCCGCATTCCGCTTCCATGTCGTGAGACTTTGGACTGCGCCGCTTGCCTCTATGTGCCACTTGCCTTGCGATGCAGCCAAGGCGTCAAAGGCATCCGTGACGGCCTTGAATGCTGCTTCCGCATCGCCATCCAGATCGTAGAACAACACCGCGCTACGCCGAAACGAATCGACCCACCGCCCTGCCGCCCACGCTGGCAGGGCGAGGAGTAGCAAGATCGAGGCATTGCCGCCGATGTTGGCGGCCGCAATCACACCGACAATTCCAAACAGCCAGCCGAAGACAACAGACATTTTGGGTTGTTTTTGCTTTGCCCGAATTTCGTCAAGGACAGTTGAAAAGCCCTCGTCCTGCATGGACAACACGTTTCCTGATTCAATGGTTCGCATGTCCACACCATCGTCATGGAAAACCAGATCGAGCGGCTGGATTGCCGATGAGTGTTCTTGCGGCTGCCGCCTTGTTGTGCCGGAGCGACCAAGCGACGCCCGGTAATAAAGGCCGCCGCGTCCAGCGTGGATGTAGTGGCCACGTGGTCCAGTCCCAACCCTCAGTCCCTTGACGCCCACCGACAGGCCGAGACCGCCTTTAGAAAAATTGAAGCGGAAAGGGCCGGCCTTCACTGATTTGCGGATATAAAATGGCATATATTCCACCCCTAATGGCCGGCCTCTCTGCAGCGAATTACAGCGCTTTCGCTCGTAAGTATCTAAATTTCTTCACATTGCACAATTGGCGCATCGACCTCCACTCCTCACCAAACGGCATTGCGACCTGCCCCACGGCGCCACCGTCTCCCCGCCATCTCTGCTGCTCGAAGCAAACCCGGCCCGATCTCGACAATCTGCCCCACCCTCGCCATTGCCCCCTGCCCCCGGCCCATGCCAACCTCCGGCAAACACCGGGAGAGACATCATGAAGAAACGCCTGCTTGCCCTGCTTGGCCTTGCCGCCGGCGGCTTCGCCCTCGCCCAGTCCAACGCCAGCGCGCAAACCGCTGCCCCGGCCGCCAACAGCGCCCCCGAAGTCCCCGGCTGGGCCGAATACGCCGAAGCCATCCGCACCCTGCCCGCGCGTATGCTGGCCAGGCTGCCCGCATCGATGCAGGCCGATCCGCAGATCCGTCAGGAAGTCGCCCGCCTCGCGCTCGAATCGATCGCCTCGCAGTCGCTCGACGCGGTCGGCGGCGATGGCGACGCGCCGCGCTTCCTGCCCGCGATCGGGCAGGTGTTCAACGTCGGCCAGCCCAATGCCGATACCACTTACCGTTCCACCTGGATTACCCCCGGCGGCACCTACCGCATCACCGGCAAGCGCGGCAGTTTGCGCCTTTCGGTCATCGCGCAGGTCGTCCCCGGCAAGAACGGCCGCTCGCACCTCGATCTTGCCACGCTGCCGGTGGACAAGGACGGCCGCTACTCGGTCCTCGTCGGCCCGGAAAAGCCCGCGGGCTACGACGGCGCGTTCTGGGCGCTGGAGCCGGGCGTCGTCCGCCTGATGCTGCGCATGGTCAGCGCCGACTGGGGCAAGGAAGCCGAACCCACCCTGGCGATCGAACGCGTGGACAAACCGGTGAACGCCCCGCGCACCCCCGCCGCCACGCTGGAAGGCCGCCTGCGCCGCCTGCCGAAGATGGTGGACATGATGGGCCTGATGTTCGTCGATCACGTCGAGAAGCTGCGCGCCGACGGCTTCACCAACAAGCTCAAGGTATTCGACGTGCCCGAAGGCGCGCTGGCCGGCCAGTTCTACTACGAAGGGGCCTATGACCTGGCCGACGACGAAGCCCTCGTCATCGACTCCCCCGTCCCCGCCAAGTGCGAATACCGCTCGCTGATCCTGACGAACGAAATCTACGAGACCATCGACTGGATCAACAACCATTCCAGCCTCAACGACACCCAGGCCGCGCCCGACAGCGACGGCCGCCTGCGCATCGTCATCTCGGCAAAAGACCCCGGTGTGAAGAACTGGATGGACACCAGCGGCTACAGCAAGGGCGCCGTCCAGGGCCGCTGGACCGGCTGCGACAGCCACCCGATCCCCGAGGTGAAAGTGGTCAAGCTGAAGGACCTGAAGAAGGTGCTGCCGAAGGACGTGGCGATGGTAACGCCCGCCCAGCGCGAGGAAATCCTGCGGGCGCGGCGCCGGGCACAGTTAGAGCGGCCGTTGTGGTGATCGAAACCACGGCGCCACACCGCTGATCCACGGCTCGCGCACACGATTTCCCCGGCGAAGCGATGGCGAAACGAACAAGCCCCCCCTTTGCGTTCCGTCATGGCCGGGTGGAGGGAAATCCCGGAGAACTGCCGTGAACGCGCACTTTGCCAAGCACAGCCAACGCTTGCCCACGCTGTTCCAGGAACTGATGGCCGGCCCCGAATATCCTTTGAAGGCCAGGGCCGAATGGCGCGGCATCAAGGCGATCTATGTGTTTTTCGAAAATGGGCGCGCCTGTCACGTGGGCCGTACCCGCAACTTGCGTCAACGGCTGGCGGGTCACGTCAGCAACAGCCACTTCTCGGCCACCTTCGCGTTCCGTCAGGCCCGCCTGTCAATGGGCATCAACGTGACTTACCGCATGGGTGAAGGACGCAAGGCACTGATGCAGCGCCATGATTTTCAGGAAGAATTCGGCAGACAAAGGCGGCGGCTGTCTACGATGACGCTGCGCTTCCTCGAAGTGGAAGACCCGATCGATCAATACCTGCTTGAGCTGTATGCGGCGCTGGAACTTGGTACATCGCTGGAGGAATTCGAGACGAGTTAGCAGGGCACAGGCAAAAAAGCCCTCAGCCGCCGCACCCGTTCAACCGCTAACCCCGCCGCCGCGCCCGGCGGCACGCCACGCCAGTGTCGGGGTTACGCCCCCAGCACCGCCCGCGCCGCCGCGATCGCCGCACCGGCAGCAGCGCCGTCCGGCCCGCCGCCCTGCGCCATGTCGGGACGGCCGCCGCCGCCCTTGCCGCCCAGCGCTTCCACGCCGGCGCGCACCAGGTCCACCGCGCTGACGCGGCCGGTCAGGTCGTCGGTCACGGCGGCGGCGATGCTCGCCTTGCCCTCGTTCACCGCCACGATCACCGCCACGCCCGATCCCATCCGCGCCTTCGCCTGGTCCAGCAGCCCGCGCAGTTCCTTCGGGTCCAGCCCGTCCAGCACCTGGCCCGCGAACGTCACGCCGTTCACCACTTCGTCCGCCGCCTCGGCCTTGCCGCCGCCGCCGCCCAGAGCAATCGCCTTTTTCGCCTCGGCCAGTTCACGCTCCAGCTTGCGCCGCTCATCCAGCAGCGCCGCCACGCGCGCTTCCACATCCTCCGGCGTCGTCCGCAGCAGCCCGGCCGCCGATTTCAGCGCTTCCTCGCGCGCCACCAGCCACTGGCGCGCGCCTTCGCCGGTCAGTGCCTCGATCCGCCGCACCCCGCTGGAAACCGCGCTTTCCGAAACGATGCGAAACACGCCGATATCGCCCGTCGCCCGCACATGCGTGCCGCCGCACAGCTCCACCGAATAGCTCTTGCCGCCATTCGCGCGCCCCATGCTCAGCACGCGCACCTCGTCGCCGTACTTCTCGCCGAACAGCGCCATCGCCCCCGCCGCAATCGCGTCGTCGGGCGTCATCAGCCGCGTCGAAACCGCCTCGTTGGCGCGCACTTCGGCGTTCACCTCGGCCTCGACGGCGGCAATGTCCTCCGCGCTCAGCGCCACCGGCTGCGCAAAGTCGAACCGCAACCGATCCGCCGCCACCATCGAACCCTTCTGGGTAACATGCGCCCCCAGCCGGTTGCGCAGCGCCTGGTGCAGCAGGTGCGTGGCCGAGTGGTTCGCCCGGATCGCATCGCGCCGCGCCCCATCGATGTCCAGCTTCACGACATCGCCCACCTTGACGGCGCCCGCCGCCACCGTCGCCTGATGCGCGTGCAGCCGCCCCAGAGGCTTTGCCGTGTCGCTCACAACCAGCTTCAGCCCGTCAGCCCCGGTGATGACGCCCGCATCGCCCGATTGCCCGCCGCTTTCGCCATAGAACGGGGTCTGGTTGACGATCACCGCCACCGCCTCGCCCGCCCCGGCCGACTGAACTTCCTTGCCGTCCTTCACCAGCGCCACCACCTGCGCCTCGCCGGTGCTGGCGGTATAGCCGGTGAACTCGGTCGCGCCGACGCGTTCGGCAATGTCGAACCACACTTCGCTGTCGGCCGCCTGGCCGCTACCCTTCCACGCCGCGCGCGCCGCCGCCTTCTGCCGCGCCATCGCTTCGTCGAAGCCGGCCTTGTCCACGCTGATCGACCGCGCCCGCAGCGCATCCTCGGTCAGGTCATAGGGGAACCCATAGGTGTCATAGAGCTTGAACGCGGTCTCGCCCGGCAGTTCCCCGCCCTCGCCCAGATCGGCCGTCGCCTCGTCCAGCAGCTTCAGTCCGTTCGACAGCGTGCGTCGGAACTGCACTTCCTCGCGCTGCAGCGTTTCCTCGATCAGCGCCTGCGCCCGGCCCAGCTCGGGATAGGCCTGGCCCATTTCCGCCACCAGCGACGGCACCAGCCGGTGCATCAACGGCTCCTTCGCGCCCAGCAGGTGGGCATGACGCATCGCGCGGCGCATGATCCGCCGCAGCACATAACCGCGCCCCTCGTTGCTGGGCAGCACGCCGTCGGCCAGCAGGAAGCTGGTGGAGCGCAAGTGGTCGGCAATCACCCGGTGGCTGGCCTGGGTCTCGCCCTCGGCCTTCACCCCCGTCAGGCCCACGCTGGCGGCGATCAGCGCCTTGAACGTGTCGGTGTCATAGTTGTCATGCTCACCCTGCATCACCGCCGCGATGCGTTCCAGCCCCATGCCGGTGTCGATGCTGGGCCGGGGCAGGTTACCGGTGATTTTCCCGGCGGTCTGCTCGAACTGCATGAACACCAGGTTCCAGATCTCGATGAAGCGGTCGCCGTCCTCGTCCGGCGATCCCGGCGGGCCGCCCCAGATGTGTTCGCCGTGATCATAGAACACCTCCGAACACGGCCCGCACGGGCCATCGTCGCCCATCGCCCAGAAGTTGTCCTTGGTGGGGATGCGGATGATGCGGTCCTCGGGCAGGCCGGCGATCTTCTTCCACAGTTCGAACGCCTCGTCGTCGGTGTGATACACCGTCGCCAGCAGCTTGTCCTTCGGCAGGCCCCATTCGCGGGTCAGCAGCGTCCACGCATGAGTGATCGCCTGTTCCTTGAAGTAATCCCCGAACGAGAAATTGCCCAGCATCTCGAAGAAGGTGTGATGCCGCGCGGTATAGCCCACGTTGTCGAGGTCGTTGTGCTTGCCCCCGGCGCGCACGCACTTCTGCGAGCTGGTCGCGCGCGGTGTCTCGCGCGTTTCCAGCCCGGTGAACACGTTCTTGAACGGCACCATGCCCGCATTGACGAACATCAGCGTCGGGTCGTTATACGGCACCAGCGGCGCCGATGGCACGATCTCGTGCCCGGCCTGGCCGAAATAGTCGAGGAACGAGCGGCGGATATCGTTGGTCGAAGTCATGGTTTCCGCCGATAGGACACCATCGCCAGCCCGACAAGCCCGGGCAATCACGCCTTGGCAGTAACGATCCACGCCGCTGCCGGAAATGCCAGCCGCCCATTGACGCAGTTGCCGGAAAGCCAGGCCTCGATCCGCTCCAGGATGCGCGCCCGGCCGTCCTCGTCGCTTTCGCGCAGCGCCCGCGCCGCCGGGCCGATCCGCGACAGGAACGACAGCGCGTCAGCCACCGCGTTCTCCCCCTCGCCCACCACGTAATCGTAATCCACCGCCGCCGGCGCCACCTCGCGCCAGCCGGCAGCGCCCAGCACGCGCTCGATCCGCGCCGGATCGCCGAACGCGAACGGCCCCGGCGCCTCGCCACCCGTTTGCGGCACCTCGGGAAAAGCCACCATCCGCGCCAGATCCCACGCCCAGGGGTTCAACGCCTCGGCCCGGAAGCACGAGAATACCAGTCCTGCCCCCGCCGCCGCATTCCCCCGCAACGCGGCAAATGCCGCCACCGGATCGTCGAAGAACATCACCCCGTGCCGCGACACCAGCAGGTCCGGCGCAAACCCGATCGCGTCGGCCCGCGCGGCATCGGCCAGCACGAACCGGCAGTTGGCCATGCCCGCCGCCCGCGCCTCGGCCACCGCCACCAGCTCGGCCGAAATGTCCACGCCCAGCACCTGCGCATCCGGCCGCGCCCGCGCCACCGCCAGCGACAGTTCGCCGGCGCCGCAGCCCACATCCAGCACCCGTTCGCCGGGAAATGCCGCGATCCGTTCCAGCAATCCCGGCGTCAACCCGGCAAAACTGCGATCGGTGCGCGCCGCCTCCGCCGCCCATGCCCGGCCCACTTCGGCCTCCCACTGGATTCGTGTCGTCATCCCGCCAGCCTACCGCGCCGCACCGCTTGCAGCAAACCCAATGCGCGGTTGCAAAATACCCTTGCGACTCATCGCAAACAGGCAGACGCTTGCCACCCCCCACCTGCGCGCGTGACGCAGGACTTGCGCCAGGCGCGCCTCAACACAGGAGGCGTCGATGGGTAGCCCTGCATCCCAGATCCCTGCAAAACCGGTCCGCACCGTTGCGCTGGTCGGCCCGGCCGGCACCGGCAAGACCAGCCTGGCCGAAGCCCTGCTTCATGCCTGCGGCGCCATCACCCGACTCGGCAGTGTCGAAGCCGGCAATTCGGTGGGCGATGCCAGCCCCGAATCGCGCGCGCGCCACGGCTCCACCGAAGTGAACCTGCTGCATTGCGAATCCCACGGCGATCGCTTCGCGCTGATCGACCTGCCCGGCAGCCCCGCGTTCGCCGCCGACGGCTTTGCCGCGCTCCCTGCCTGCGACATGGCCGTGGTGGTCATCGATGCCGTCCCCGAACGCGCCGCGCTGGCCGAACCGATGCTGCGCCGCCTCGATGCGCTGGGCGTGCCGCATGTCGTGTTCGTCAACAAGATCGAGAACGCCCGCGCCGGCGCCGTCCACGCCACCGTCGCCGCGCTCCAGCCATTCAGCCGCGAACCGCTGGCCCTGCGGCAAATCCCCCTGCGCGAGGGCGAGAAAGTGGTCGGCTACGTCGATCTCGCGCTTGAACGCGCCTATCGCTACCGCCCCGGCCAGGAATCCGAACGCATCGCCATTCCCGCCGACGCGGCAGAGCGTGAGCATAAGGACCGCGCTCACCTGCTCGAAACCCTTGCCGATTTCGACGATGCCCTGCTGGAAGCGCTGCTGTCGGACCAGCAGCCCGATACCGCAACGGTCATGGCCGACCTTGCCGCCGATACGGCAGGACTGAAGCTGGTGCCGGTCATGCTCGGCTCCGCGCTCGGCGACGGCGGCGTCCACCGCCTGCTGAAACTGCTGCGCCACGAATGCCCCGATCCCGACCATGCCGCCGCGCGCGTCGGGCTCAACGCCGGACTTTACGTGTTCAAGATCACTCACGGCAGCGCGATGGGACGCCTTGCGCTGGGCCGTGTGTTCGGTATGCCGCTGGCCGAGGGCGATGAACTGACCGGCGCCGACGGCCCGATCCGCGCCGGCGCGCTGTTCAGCCTGCAGGGCGACAGGACCGCGAAGATCCACGGCACCGCCCCCGGCGAAGTGGTCGCCGTCGCCAAGCTGGAAACCGTGGCCGCTGGCGCCGCGCTGGGCCGCAAGGGCGGCGATGCCAATCACCTGTCGATCGCCTGCCCGCCGCGTAACGCCGTGTTCGCCATCACCACGC
Source organism: Sphingomonadales bacterium (assembly GCA_018971065.1). Next base: position 8,467 of record JAGWVC010000075.1, read on the forward strand.
GCGATCGCAAGGACGATGTGAAGCTCTCCACCGCGCTTCACCGCCTGTGCGAGGAGGACCGCGCGCTGCAATGGACGCAGGACGAGACCAGCCACGAAACCCTGCTGCACGGCCTCAACGACGAACATCTCAACGTCGTCCTCGCCCGCCTCGCCCGCCGCTACGGCGTCAGCGTCGATGCGCAACCGCCGCGCATCGCCTATCGCGAATCGATCCGCAAATCCGCGCAGCAGCGCGGCCGCCACAAGAAGCAGTCGGGCGGACACGGCCAGTACGGCGATGTCACGATAGAGATCAGGCCGCTGGAACGCGGCGAAGGCTTCCGCTTCACCGACCGCATCACCGGTGGCGTGGTGCCGAAGCAGTGGATACCGGCGGTGGAACTCGGCGTGCGCGATGCGCTCCAGCGCGGGCCGCTGGGCTTCCCGGTGGTCGATGTCGAAGTCACGCTGACCGACGGCTCGTACCACGCGGTCGATTCGTCCGAACTCGCCTTCCGCATCGCCGGCCGCATGGCGATGCACGAGGCTTTGGCGCAAGCCGCGCCCTACCTGCTCGAACCGGTCGCCAAAGTCAGCGTCGATGCCCCCGCCGGCACCGGTTCGAAGGCGGGTTCGGTGCTGTCCAGCCGGCGCGGCCACATCCTCGGCCTGGCGCCGCATCCCGAATGGCAGCACTGGGAGCGGGTCGAGGCGCTGCTGCCCGAAGCCGGGCTGACCGGCCTCGATGCCGAACTGCGCTCGCTCAGCCAGGGCCTGGCCGGCTTCGTCGCCAGCTTCGACCATCTCGCCGAACTGGGCGGCAAGCACGCCGAAGACGTGGTGAAAGCCGCGAAGGAGGCCGAGCTGGCCTGACACCCGCGCGCCGCCGGTGGCGGGGCACGCCCTGCCGCTGGCGGTGTGCAGCAGCGGAACAATAGTCAGAAAACTCCGTTTGAACCTGAACGAAAGGCAACCATACCCATTCAGCCACGATGCAGCGCGAATCGGTTAACCAATGCCCAACGCAGCCGCACCCCCGCGGCCCACACAGAAACGGAGAACGGCGATGGCCGTGAAGCACAACCCCCGTAACGGCATGCCCCCTGCCAACCTGAGGACCGCCCTCGCGATCGGCCTCGCCGCACTCACCCTCCCCGCCGCCGCCTCAGCGCAGGAAGAGCACCACGGCGGCTGGCGGAACCAGGGCAACGGCGGTGGCGCCCCGGCGCAGCCGCAGGGCGGCAATGGTGGCGGCCAGGGCCGTGGCAACTGGAATGGCGGCCAGGCCGCGCCGGCCCCTGCCCAGGCGCCAGCGCCCGCACCGGTGCCGGTTCCCCAGGGCCGCAACTGGCAGGGCAACGCCGGCGGCGGCTTTGGCGGTCGCTTTGAGCGCCCGTCCCCGCAACCCCAGCCGCAGCCCTTGCCCGTCCCGCAACAGAGCTGGCAGAGCAATCGCAACTGGCAGGGCCAGGGCAACTGGCAAGGTCAGGGCGGTTGGCAGGGTCAGGTCAACCGCAACTGGCAGGGCCAGAACGCCCAGCCCAACCGCACCGAACCCCCGCGCGAATGGCGCGGCAACGACGGCGATCGCAATCGCGGCGACTGGAACCGCAACAACGGCGGCTGGCAGAACAACCGGAACTGGCAGGGCAACAACCAGCCGAACGGCAATCGCGAATGGCGCGGCAACTGGCAGAACAACCGCCAGGGCTTCGCCAATCAGGGCGGCTGGAACAACAACTGGCGTTCCGACAGCCGCTACAACTGGCGCGGCTTCCGCAACGACCATCGCGACGTGTTCCGCGCCGGCCGCTACCGCGCGCCTTATGCGGACTTCCGCTACAGCCGTCTCGGCATCGGGTTCTTCCTCGAACCGATGTTCTTCGGCAGCGATTACTGGATCAGCGATCCGTGGGCCTATCGCCTGCCCCCGGCGTATGGCCCGTACCACTGGGTCCGCTACTATGACGATGTCCTGCTGGTCGATACCTACACCGGCGAAGTCGTCGATGTGATCTACGACTTCTTCGACTAGGTCACACCCCCTCCGCTGCCGAGTGGACCGGCAGCCCAGCGGCCCCGCCCGGCACCCCTGCCGGGCGGGGCTGTCGCTTCACCCCCAGGGCAGGACTCGTTGAAGCTCCGGCACCTTGTCCACGAACTGGTGCTTCAGCGCACCCAGCACATGCAGCCCCATCAGCACCAGCATCGCCGTCGCGAACAGGCCGTGCATCGCCCCGAACACATGCTCGGCCAGCACCTTGTCCTGCGCCAGCGGCAGGCCCGGGAAGGTGAACGCGCCGAAGATCGACACCCCCTGCCCGCCGGTGAACGCAGAATGCATCGCCCACCCGGCGAGCGGAATCGCCAGCATCAGCAGGTAGAGGAACCCGTGGACGGCATGGGCCAGAATGCGCTCCCACCGCGCCATCGGCAGCAGCGCCGGCCCCCGGTTCACCAGCCGCCACACGATGCGCAGCACGGTCAGCAGCAGGATCAGGATGCCGAACGCCATGTGATTGCCCATCACCTTGGCCGCTGCGGCCTTCGGCATGTCGTCGGCCACCCAGGCCGCCACATAGTTCAACCCGATCAGCACGGCGATCAGCCAGTGCAGCGCGATTGCCACGGCGCCATAGCGGCCGTTGCCCTGTGTTCCGGTGCTCATGCGGGAGAATCTGGCGAATAACCCGGCATCCGGCAAGCGCTTTTGCGCTTTGCCCGCCGCCGCCCTTGGTTTACCGCCAATCCCGAAGCAATGGCCATGATCCGCGACACCACACCCGACCAGTCCGCCCTCTCGCGCGTCGGCGCCACCGTCCGTGCCCGCCTCGATGGCGATCCCGCCGCCTGGAAGGTCCCGGTCGAAGCGGCCGAGCTTTACGCCGTCGCCCAGTTCCTCAGCCCGGCCGAATGCGCGCGCTTCATGGCGATGGTCGATGCCGTCGCCCGCCCCAGCCACGTGTTCGACTATGCCCGCGACGCCGCCTACCGCACCAGCTACTCGGGCGATGTCACCCGCGACGATCCGTTCGTGCAGATGATCGAGCGCCGCATCGACGACCTGCTGGGCATCGATCCCTCGTTCGGAGAGATCATCCAGGGCCAGCGCTACACCCCCGGCCAGGAATTCAAGGGCCATTGGGACTGGTTCGTCACCACCGAGGACTACTGGCCCGGCCAGCAGGCCTGCGGCGGGCAGCGAAGCTGGACCGCGATGATCTACCTCAACGATGTCGCCGAAGGCGGGCAGACCGTGTTCACCCATCTCGGCGCCACCATCCCGCCGCAGCAGGGCACGCTGCTGGCCTGGAACAACATGAAGCCCGACGGCACCCCCAACCCCGCCACGCTGCACGCCGCCACCCCGCCGGTGGACGGCACCAAGTACGTCATCACCAAGTGGTATCGCGCCCGCCCGTGGCTGTGATCCGCCCCGCCGTGCTGGCGCTCACCCTCGCGGCCATTGTCGCCGCTCCCGCCGACGCACGCCCCCGCCATTACCAGCACCATCGCCACGCGGCCCAGACCGAGGAATCCCGCCTCCTCGCCCTGTTCGCCGACGATCAGGCGCGCGAGGAAACGCTGCATCCGCTCGACGCGCTCGCCCAGGGCGAGACCGTCGATCCCGCCGCGCTCGCCCAGGTGTTCACGCCCGCACTCGATCGCCGCCAGCGCGCCTCGGTCGATGCCAGCCTGGCCGCGCTCTCGCGCATCGATTCCACCCGCCTGCCCCCCGCGCGCCAGATCTCGTACGCCGCGTTCGACGCCGAAAAGCGCGCCGAACAGGCCATGCTCGCGCCCGATGTGCTTGCCCTCACCGCGCCGCGCCCGTTCAACCACTTCCAGGGCATTCACGTCCAGTTCCCCACGCTGATGGGTGCCGGCGGCGTCACCCGCTATGCCACCACCGCCGATTACCGCCGGGCGCTGCGCATCGACGCCGCGTTCGCCGGCGTGCTCGACACCGCCACCGCCCGCTTCCGCGACGGCATCGCCACCGGCGTCGTCGAATCGCGGCTCACCGTCCGCAACATGATCGCCCAGATCGATGGCCTGCTGGCCGAAGGAACCACCGGCTCGCCGTTCTACGCCCCGGTCAAAAGCTTTCCCGCCGCCGTCCCGCCCTCGATCCGCCCCGCGCTGGCCCGCGAATACGCCGACGTCATCGAAACCCGCCTGAACCCGGCCTACCGCCGCTTGCGCGATTTCCTTCAGGCCGAATACCTGCCCGCCGCGCGTGAGCAGGTGGGCCTTTCGGCGATGAAGGGCGGTGCCACGCTTTATCCGCTGCTGGTCGCCCAGGAAACCACGCTGCCGCTTGATCCGGCGCAGGTCCATGCGCTCGGCCTTGGTGAAGTCGCGCGCATCCAGGCCGAGATGGAATCCGTGAAAACCCAGCTCGGCTTCGCCGGCCCGCTGCGCGCCTTCTTCGACAGCATCCGCACCGATCCGCGCTATCACCCCAGCGCGGCCGACGATCTCGCCACCGGTTACGAGCGCATCGGCCGCGCCGTCGATGCCCAGATTCCCCGCCTGTTCAGCCGCACGCCCCATGCCGCGCTGATCATCCAGCCCTACCCGCCCTACCGCGAGAAGTTCGAGGCCGGCGGCTCCTACGATGCCGGCACCGCCGACGGCGCCCGCCCCGGCACGTTCTATTTCAACACCTACGACCTCCCCAGCCGCTTCCTCACCGGCATGACCACGCTCTACCTGCACGAGGGCAAGCCCGGCCATCACTTCCAGATCAGTCTCGCGCTCGAAGACCCCGCCCTGCCCGATTTCCAGCGCTATGGCGGCAACAACGCCTATGTCGAAGGCTGGGCGCTCTATGCCGAAACCCTCGGCTACGACATGGGCCTCTACGCCGATCCGATGCAGCACTGGGGCAACCTCGATGACGAGATGCTGCGCGCCATGCGCCTCGTCGTCGATACCGGCCTGCACACCCAAAACTGGACCCGCGACCAGGCCATCGCCTACATGCTGGCCAACAGCGGCATGGGCCGCAGCGACGCCACCGCCGAGGTCGAACGCTACATCGCCAACCCCGCGCAAGCGCTCAGCTACAAGATCGGCTCGCTGACCATCCAGCGCCTGCGCGACAAGGCCAAAGCCGCGCTCGGCCCCCGCTTCGACATCCGCAGCTTCCACGAACAGGTGCTGGGTTCCGGCGCCCTTCCGCTGTCGGTGCTGGAAGCCAAGATCGACAAGTGGATCGCGGCGGCACGCTGAAACCGGCAGCCTCTCCGCTTCCCCGCCCGATCTACGCCTGCCGTCTCGCGTCCGGCGCGCACCACGACCGGCTCGTGTCCGCCGCAGGCGAATGCTCCCAGCAGTCCCGGCCCGCCGCCTTCGCCGCATAAAGCGCCGCGTCCGCCGCGCGATACAGCCCGCGCCAGTCCGCCTCGGCCCGCGCCTCGCCCCCAACCTCGGCCTGTGCGACGCCCACGCTCACCGTCACCGGCCGCGCGCCGGTCATCGGCTGCCGCCGCACCCGCGCCAGCAGCGCCGCCACGTCGGGCAAATCGTCACCCCCCGGCAGCGCGATCGCAAACTCCTCGCCACCCAACCGCGCCACCAGTGCCCCGCCCGGCGCCCAGCCGCGCAGCACCACCGCCACCGCCTGCAGCACCTGATCTCCGGCGTCATGGCCGAAGGCATCGTTCACCGCCTTGAAGTGGTCGATATCCGCCAGCACCAGCCACCACGCCCCGGGCCGGGCCGTCATCGCCGCCAGAAACGCACGCCGGTTCAGCAGCCCGGTCAGCGGATCGCTGTCCGCCAATCGTCGCGCAATCGCCTCCTCGGTCCGCGCCCGATCGCGCTCCTGGTTGGTCAGCTTGATGCGATAGGCGATGCCCAGCGAGCTGATCAGCAGCTCGCACCCCATCGCCAGGATCGTCGTCCGCTCGATCCACGGCACGAACCCGAACAGGTGCGTGCTGTTCAGGATTCGCGCCGCGGTCATCACCACCGGCGCAGCCCAGGCCGCCAGATAGAACTTCAGCAACGGACTGCGCCGCCGCCACGCCCCCACCATCATCGCCCCGGCCAGCAGCGGCGCGGGCAGGAACGGCAGCAGGTACAGCCGGTCGGCCAGATGCGCATCCCACCGTTGCAGCACCACGAAGCCCAGCCCCGCCAGCACCAGCCCGCCGCTGGTCATGTCGGTCAGCGCCCGCAGCCGCCGCCCGAACGTCCCCGCCTCGAAAAAGTGATGGACGAACTGCAACGCGAATGCCGCCACCAGCGCCAGCGACACATAATTCACGCACAGCAGCGCCTTGATGTCGGCCCCCGGGAACAGCCGCGCCAGCACCCCGCACGACGCCAGTGCATAGGTCATCGTCGCCAGCGTCATCCGGCAATAGATCGCCTGAAACCGCTGCCGCAGCATCACCCACAGCACGAAGTTATACCCCAGCAAGGCCAGGCAGATGCCCACGAAGGCGGCATAAAGCGCGGTCAGCTCCAGCTCGCGCCGGTGCGCCTCGCCGTCACCCGCCAGCCGCGCCGAAGGCACGATCCCGCCCAGATTGGCCGATCCGCGCACCCGCACCAGCAGGTCGGTCACCCCTGCCCCATGCTGCGGCAGCGCGAACTGCGCCAGCGCCCCCACCCGCAACCGCGCCGCCCATTCGCGCCCGTCGGCATGGGCGCGCCAGATCGAGCCGTCGGCCCGGCGCGCGAACACGTCCACCGCATCGTGCCAGCCATTGCCCAGTTGCAATACGGCATCGCCGGCCAACCCGCGCGCCGGAACCTCCGCCAGCCGCACCCAGTAATCGCCGGGACCGAAAGCGGTCTGCCCGGTGCGGCAATCGAACCGCGCCGGGCTGGCGAACATGGCCGCCGCACTGTCGCCGGCCGCCACCCGCGCCACGCACGGCGTCAGGTCCACCACCGCAGCGCGCACCGGCGCGACCGCTCCCGCCATCGCCAGTAGCAGGCAGGCCAGCAGGCGCCACAGCCGGGCACCCCACCGTGCCGTCATCAAAATTGCCGAACGATCCACCTGCAAACGATGGCACGGAATGGCTAATGCCCGGTTATCCCTGCCGCCACGTGAATTCGCTATTTCGCCTTGGCCACCACCGTTACCGGCACCTTGCCCGCCAGCCAGCGCCGGGCCAGCGTCTGGACATCGGCAGCCGTCACCGCCTTCAACGCTTCGGCCTCATCCAGCACCGGCGCCGCCACGCGCGGATCGCGCTGCACCAGCGGCAGCCGCGCAATCCAGAACGCGTTGCTCTCGAAATCCTTCAGTCGCGCCGCCACCAGCGGCCCGCGCGCGCGGTCAAGCTCGTCGGCGCTGACCGGCTTTGCCGCCAGGTCGGCAATCTGCGCGTCCAGCGCCGCGCGGAACGCGGCAAAGTTCGCTTCCGGCGTCTCAATCGCCACGCCCAGGAAATCCCAGCCCGACAAGTCCACCGAGGCGTGCGCATCGGTTTGCGGCGAATAGGTCATTCCCAGCTTCTCACGCACCGTATCCACCAGCCGCGCCGAAAGCACCGCCGCCGCCACGTCGGCCACATGCGCGGTCTTCGGATCGGCGAAAAAGTCGGGCAGCGCCCAATAGACCCCGTAATAGGCCTGATCTGCCCGCCCGGCGTGAGTCACCACGAACGGCTCCGTCCGCCCCGGCGTCATCGCCACCGTCACCGCGGGCGCCGGTGCGCGCACCGCCATCGTGCCCGCGCCCAGCGTCGCCTGCATCGCCGCAATCGCGGCATCCACCGTCACGTCGCCCACCATCACCACGTCCGCCGACCCGGACAGCGCCGGCGCCAGCAGCGCCGGCAGGTCCTCCGGCCTGGTCGCCGCCAGATCCGCGTCATCGGGCACCATGCCGAACCGCGCATCCCCGCCCACGCTCAGCCGCGCCACTTCGCGACGGAACACCGCGCCGGCATTGGCGCCGATCTGTCCCGCCATCATCGGCGCCACCGCCTTCAGCTTGTCGGCCAGCTCGGGCCGGAACCCGGGATCGCGCGCCAGCGCCGCCAGCAACTGCATCTGGCTGCCCAGGTCCTGCGGCCGCGTCGCCCCGCTCAGCGTGAACGCGCCGACGCCCACCGACAGCTTGGCGGTGATCGCCCGGCCGCTGCCCTGTGCCCAGCGGGTGATGTCGCTGATCGACAGTTTGCCCGTCCCGCCCAGCGGCATCAGGTCCGCGCTCCACAGCGCATGAGTCAGCGCCGCCGGTGTGCCCTTGCGGCCATTGCCCAGGCTCACCGCGACATGGATGCGATCCTTCTCGAACGCGGTCGGCTTGACCAGCAGCCGCGCGCCATTGGCAAACGTCACCGTGGTCGCGCCCAGCGCCTTGTCCTCGCTGCGCGCCGTTACCGTGCCCGGCGCGCCGAAGTCGGTGTAGGGCCACACCACATCCGCCTGCGCCGCCCGCGCGCCCAGCGTCCGGGCATAGTCCGCCGCCAGCGCCTGCCCCAGCACCGGCGCGGTCACCGCCGCGCCTTGCGTGGCGCGAAACAGCACCGGCCCGCCGGAAGCCCCGCTGCCCGCAAACGCCAGCCGCAGCGCCGCGTTCACATCCTCGGGCTTCATCGTCGCCAGCACCTGCCGCGCCAGCGCCAGATCCTGCGCCGGGCTGGTGACGATCTGGTCCTCGTTGGCACCGCGCACGATCTCGTCGGCCAGGTCGCTGCTCTTGCGGGTCGGGGCGTTGGCCGCCAGCATCTGGAACATCGTCAGCAACTGGGTGCCCGCGCGTTGCAGTTCCGCCGCATCGACCCCACCCTGCAGCAGTTGCCGCTGCTCGCCGGTCACCGCGTCCAGCGCCTCGCGCCACTTCTCGGGCGCCCCGGCAATGCTCACCTGGGTCAGCGACGCCACCCCCAGCAACGCCGTCGCGGTTCCCGCCTGCGCCGCCACATAAGGGCTGCCCGGCTTGCCCGCGCGATCCGCCAGCCGGTTGTTCAGCACGCTCAACCCCACCAGCGTCAGCAGTTGCTCACGGTCGAACGCCTCGGTCTCGGCACGGGGGTCCACCGGCCGCACCCAGCTCAACGTCAACTGGTCGGGCACGCCCGCGCCCGTGAACTCCGCCGCCGAAGCCGCCGGCACCGGCACGCCCGCCGCCGCCGGATCGCGCGGGGCCGCCGGCTTCCAGTCGGCAAACCGCGCCTTGATCGCGGCCTCCACCGCCGCCACGTCCACCGCGCCCACCACCACGATCGTGGCGTTATCGGGCCGATAGTTCGCCGCATAGAACCGCCGCAGCCGCTCCGGCGTCGCGCCCTTGATCGTCTCCACCGTGCCGATCGGCCAGCGCACCACTGCCCGCGTGCCCGCCAGCGCATTGCCGAAATTGGCCTTCACCGCGCGATAGCCCGGCGTATCGCGCACCCGTTCCTCGGACAGGACCACGCCCTTCTCGGCCTCGATCGCCGGTGCCGCCAGCGTCAGCCGCTCACCGATCTCGCGGAACAGCGTGAACCCGGTATCCAGCGCCGCCGCGTCCGCCCTGGGGAACGTGAAGGTGTAGATCGTCTGGTCCTGCCCGGTCGCGGCATTGGTGTCCGCCCCGAAGCGCAAGCCCTGCCGCTCCAGCATGTGAACCACTTCGCCATCGGCGATGGCGCGGCTGCCCCGGAACGCCATGTGCTCCAGGAAATGCGCCAGCCCCTGCTCCTCGTCACGTTCGGCCATCGATCCCGAACCGATCCGCAGCCGCATCGCCACGCCGTCGCTGGGCGTCTCGTTATGACGGATGGCATAGCGCAGGCCGTTGGGCAGCGTGCCAAAGCGCACGTCGGGATCGGCCGCGCGCCCGGTATAATCCTGCGCCCAGCGCCCCGGCTGCTTTGCCGGCACCTGCTTTGCCGGAGGCTGATCCGCCCACACCGGTACGGCAACGAAGGCAATCGCCAGCAGGCTGGCGGCAACGCGAATTTTCATGGATGGCATCTCCCGATCATTTCCGGATTGATGCCGCCAATCCTCCGCCCGCGCAACCATCATTCAAAATAAATCAGTTGTTTCCGACGAAATTCAGCCGTTCACCCGCGCCGCATGTTTTGCCGCCACATAGCCCCAGGTGAACGACGGCCCGATCGAGCAACCCGCCCCCGGATAGACCCGCCCCATCACCGAAGCCGTCGTCGTGCCCGTCGCATAAAGGCCGGGTATCACCGATCCATCCTCGCGCAGCACCCGCGCCGCGCAGTCGGTCACGCAACCGCCGAACGTGCCCACATCGCCCGGCACCACCGGCACGGCAAAGAACGGCCCCTGCTCGATCGTCCCCAGCGTCGCGTTCGGCGTCCAGGTATAGTCCCCCAGGAACCGGTCATAGGCCCGCGCCCCGCGCCCGAAATCCGCGTCCTTGCCGGCGCGCGCAAAGCCGTTCCAGCGCTCCACCGTCGCCGCCAGCGCCTCGGCCGGAATGCCGCAGGCCGCCGCCAGTTCGGCCAGCGTCGCACCGCTGCGCAGGAACCCTTCCTCGCTCCACCGCGCCGGCTTCTTCGTCCCCGGCATCGTATCGGCCAGCATGTAGTCGGCCATGTAGCGGCTATCGACCACCATCCAGCTCGGCACCGCCGGCGCTTGCCTGTTGCGCTCCAGCATCCCCTTGCAATAGGCCATGTAGCTGCCCGCCTCGTTCTGGTAGCGCACCCCGGTCTGGTCCACCACGATCGCGTGCGGCTTGCTCATCTGCCCCTGGATCATCTCGGGGCTGCCGCCGGGCGGCATCATCATCTGGTTGCCCACCATCTCGTCCATCTGCGCCATCGCCGCGCCGATCCGCATCAGTTCGCGGTGCATGTCGCCAGTGTCACCGGGCGCGGTGTGCGACCATTCGGTGCGGGTATGCGGGATGTACTGGTCCTTCATCGCCTGGT
>JAGWVC010000076.1 GCA_018971065.1 Sphingomonadales bacterium
CTGTTTTCCCAGTTGATCTTGCCGAGCGACTTGCCGCCGCCCTTCGCGGTGGCGCGCCACAGGTCGCGCGAGCCGGGCATGGCGTGGAGCTGTTCGAGCAGTTCGGGGTCATGGACCACGTCGGGCGTGCTGGGATGGTCTTCCTGGTAGGCGTTCATCACCCCGAGAAAGCCCTCGAACTCATCGAAGCCGACCTGCCAGGGGCGTGAGCCGTCCTTCTCGCCGACGTGCCATTTGCCCGACAGCGCGGTGCGGTAGCCGGCTTGCGAGAGCAGGCGCGCCGATACCACTTCGGACGAGATGTCGGCGGTGTCGTTGAGCAACGAGGGGCGGATCAGGCCTGAGCGCACCGGCAGCCGCCCCGTCATCAGCGCGGCGCGCGTGGGGGTGCAGATCGGCTGGGCATAGGTGGAGGTGAGCTTGAGTCCTTCGCGGGCCAGCCGATCGATGTTCGGAGTGGGTGCACCGAGCATCTCGCCGCCGCCATAGGCACCGACATCGCCATAGCCGAGATCGTCCACCACCAGATAGAGAATGTTCGGCGGCCGCCCCTTGCGGTCGCGCAGCGCCTTGAGCCTGGCCATCGCCTCGGCCTGTTGCGCGGGATGGAGCAAGGCCGGTTCAAAGTTCTCCTGCTTGCGCTCGGCGGCGAGCAGCGGCGAAACGCGCTTGAGCGAACCCACCGTGAGTCCCAGCGGAAGGGCGAGTTGCGCCGAGGCCGTGCTGGCCGCAACCAGGGCGAGCGCCGCTGCGGAAGTTGCCAGTCGCGCGGTTGCCGAGCGCCAATTCACCATAGTCGATCCTCTTGTCCCGGTTGGCGCATAATGCGGCATGTATGGCGTATGATTCACCACTTGCGTAAAATATGTGCTTCATAAATTCGCAATTGGCAAGTCCTTGTACGGCCTGCCGGATGCGGCGGGGGCCGGGGTGCGGCGTGCGGCGCTTTTTGGCGGAATCACGGCGGGAATGCGCGAGCAATCGTTGCAGGTGTGCTGCAACTGCAACATAATCGGGTCACATATTCGGACGAAATGCCATATTTGCGTATTTATGTTTGACATTCATTACGCACTAGGCCATAGCGTTGCACATAGAGGGCCGAAACTGGCGGAGGGGAGTTCCAATGCAACGAATCGATTCAGCGCGCGTCGTGGCGCGTCTTCTTGCGGGCGTTTGTGCGGTGGCGATGGCCACGCCGGTTCTGGCGCAGCAGAAGGCTGCCGCCGCTGCGGGTGGCGACGGCCAGCTCGACGAAATCGTGGTGACCGCGCAGAAGCGTGAGCAGAACCTGCAGGTCGTGCCGATCGCGGTGAGTGCCATCACCGTCGAAAAGATCGCGAAGCTTGGCATTGCCGATGCCCGTGACCTGAGCGGGCTTGCGCCGAACGTCACGGTTGCGGCTGGCACCACCAGCAACAGTGCCGCGGTGATCTCGATTCGCGGCATCTCGGGTGGCGGCTCGGAGACGTTTGGCTTCGATTCGGCGAATGCCGTCTATGTCGATGGCGTCTATATCGGGCGTTCGGCGGCAGCGGGTTCACAGGTTTCGGACATCGAGCGCGTCGAAGTGCTGCGCGGGCCGCAGGGCACGCTGTTCGGTCGCAACACCACGGGCGGTGCGATCTCGTTCGTGTCGCGCAAGCCGTCGAAGACCCTGCGCGTCGCCGCCGAGGCCGGCTATGGCAATTACGGCGCCTGGAACGGCAAGATTTCGATCGATCCGGGCGAGATTGCCGGGATCAGCACCAGCTTCTCGTACACGCATGGCGGGCGGCATGGCATCGTTGACAACCTGTACCAGGCTGACAACGCCAAGGACCCCGGCTCGTTCAAGAGCGATGCCTTCCGCTTCGCGGCGCGTGCCGAGATCGGCGGTACGGGGTCGATCCAGTACATCTTCGATTACTCGAAGACGACCGGCAGCCCGATGAACTTCCAGCTCACCAATGTTGCGAATGGTACGGCCAATCCGCCGGTGTCGGTGGGGGGGCAACTGGCCACGGTGACGCAGCAAGCGCCGGTCCAGCAGTATCTGGCGGGTGTCACCTTCGCCAATCCCGCCTGCGCCGCGCTGGCGACGCCGACGCGCGTCTGGCAGCAGACGGTCTGCAACGATGTGCTGGGTTATTCGATGGACAAGAGCTGGGGGCACAACCTCCAGTTCGAGAACGACTTCGGAGCCTTCAAGCTGAAGTCCATCACCGGCTATCGCCAGTGGGCGAACGACGTCAACTCCGATCTCGACGGGCTGGGCGCGTTCAGCGGGCCGCAGTATTCGCAGGCGACGACCTTCAACGGCATGCCCGCATCGCTGCTGGCGTTCATTCCGACGATCCCCGCCGCGGCGCGTTCGTTCATCGCCGGATCGGCGGTGCCCAGCGTCAGCCAGAACCTCTTCACCACCAGCAACCAGCGGCGCCAGCGCCAGGTGAGCGAGGAACTCGAAATTTCCGGCAACGCCAAGCTGTTCGACTGGGTGGTCGGTGGCTTCTACTTCTGGGAGAAGGGTTCGGAGAACAACCCGCAGGGCAGCGGCTTCGTGCTCGACACCAATGCGGCGGTGTTCAACTCGACCAACTTCGGACCGCTGGGGGCGATGTTCGCGGCGGCAAACCCGGCGCGTTACCGCCTGGTCCAGACCCTCTCGACACTGGCCTATTCCGCCACGTCGCAGAGCGAGGCGATCTACGGCCAGGCGACAGTCTATCCGGCCGGCCGCGACAGCTCGCTGCGACTGACGCTCGGTGCACGCTATACCTGGGATCAGAAGTCGATGATGCGCACCCAGAATGGTGCGGCGGCGCTGGCTACTCCGGATAGCGGCAAGGCCAATTTCAGCCGTTTCACCTGGAACGCCATGCTCGGCTATGACTTCGCCCAGGGCGTGACCGGCTATGCCCGGGTCGCAACCGGCTATCGTGCCGGTGGCTTCAACTCGGGCGACGCGGTGATCGTTGGTACATCGACGATGCCGAGCTTCAACGCCGAGAACATCACCTCATACGAACTCGGCCTCAAGACCGAACTGCTGGACCGCCACCTGCGCCTGAACGTCGCCGGGTACCACAACATCTACAAGAACCTGCAGGTTGCGGTGCCGGTCTCGACGGCGGTGCCGGGCAACTTCACCACCACGGTGCAGAACGCCGGCCGGGTCCACTACACGGGCTTCGAGGCGGACATGCAGGCGGTGCTCAACCAGTACGCGTCGATCGACGGCAGCGTCGGCTACGTTGACATCAAATACAAGCAGTTCAATTCCGGGCTTTCCACCACCGGAACGGTTGTCGATATCTCGTCGATCGCGGTGCCGGGCTACACCTCGCCGCTGACCGCGAACGTTTCGCTTGACCTGCATGCGCCGGTCGCCGGCGGTGCCGCGCGGGTCTACGGGCGGATCGGCTACACCTACATGGATGGCCAGTACAGCTTCTCGAGCTTCCTTTCCTCGCCGTTCAATCCGGTGCTCAAGGGAGATAACCGGAAGTTGGTTGACCTGCAGGTGGGCGTGGACCGGATTCGCTTCGGTACCGCCGAGGGCGAGATCAAGTTCTGGGTCAAGAACCTGACCAACGAACACGCGCTGGTTCGTGGCATCGACTTCGGCCAGCTTGGCTACGCCGGCGGCTTTTATGAGCTGCCGCGCACCTATGGCGTGAAGGTAGGCGTCAAGTTCTGACCTGACGAACCCTGTCGCAATCTGCCGCGCCATCAGCCACCGCTGATGGCGCGGTTTGCGTTGGGGCTCGGGCACATTCGGGCGGGATGACGGTCGCATGCCGATGCAATCTGCATATCAGTCATGATTTCGCAAATTGTGTCTAAAATGCGTTTCTTTATAAGATATTTTCTACGCAAAAACTGAACTGGTTGACGATTGTCAAAGGCGGTCCGCACCGAGCTTGCCACAAGGTCTCCTGCAACGATGCGGTCGCTTCCGCATCCCGGCGGGAGGGCACGATGGCCAGGACTGCAGAATACGGGCTTGGCCCGCTGACGTTTCCACGCGGTTGGTTCATGGTCGCCGCAGCCGCCGACATTGCCGACAAGCCGGTGCCGCTGCGCTTTTTCGGGCGCGATTTCGTGGCTTATCGCGGGCAGAGCGGCCGGGTCTATCTGGTCGATGCCTTTTGCCCGCACATGCGCGTCCACCTTGCGCGCAACACCACCTCGTACATCGTGCGCGATGGCGAGCAGATCCAGGGCGAATCGATCCGCTGCCCTGGCCACGGCTGGCGCTTCGCCCCTGACGGCCAGTGCGACGACATTCCCTATTCCACGCACGGCATTCCCAGGGCCGCGTGCATCAAGACGTTCCCGGTGGTCGAGAAAGCCGGCTGCGTGTGGATGTGGCACGACGAGGAAGGCGGCGCGCCGGAGTTCGACCTTCCCGCTTTCGCCGAATGGGACAGAGAGGATGAAGGCTGGGTGCGCTGGCGCATCGATCCGCTGGGCACACTACCGGTGCATCCGGCCGAGATCCTCGACAACATGGCGGACCTGGCGCACTTCATCCCCGTCCACGGCAGCCGCAACATCCGGTATTTCGAGAACGAATACCGCGACCACGTGATGATGCAGCGCTTCGGCGCCGGCCACCGCACGCTGGTTTCCGAAGGCGATGACGTGCTGGTTAACGACACCTGGTACACCGGGCCGGGCATCCTGCTTTCGCGGATGGAGGGCACGCATCCTTCGGTCATCATGATCTGCAACACGCCGGTCGAGGACGGCGAGGTGCGCTGCTGGTACGGTCTGTTCGTGCGCGTTGGCGAGCGCCGCGCCGACGAGGCGGGCGTGGCTATGGCGCGCACCTACCAGGACGTTGCGCTGGATGCCTTCGCGCAGGATTTCGAGCTGTGGCAGCACAAGCAGCCGGCACTCAATATTCTGCAGGTGCCTGACGACGGTCCGTTCCACAAGGGCCGCATCTGGCATCGCCAGTTCTACAACCCGCGCGAGAAAGCGGGCGAGATCCGTAGCCGTGTCAACGGGGTGCACGTTTCCATCGACAATCGTCCCGGCGCCGCACCGCGCGCCGCCTGAACAAGGAGTCCTCAACATGACTGACACCAAAGCCGCAACCGATGCCCGCACGCCGCCGGTGGCCGTGTGGCAATTGCTGGAGAAGCTGCGCGGGCAGGACCTCATCGACTGGCGGGTTGCACCGCTCGACGATCGCACCTCGATCGCCGACCGCAACCTCGGCATCGGCTTTCCGTTCGGCTGGTATGCGATCGAGCAGGTTGATTTCGTCAAGGTGGGCGAGGTCAAGCCGCTGCGCTATTTCGACAAGGATCTGGCGATCTGGCGCGGCGAGGACGGCAAGGTTCGCGTCATGGACGCCTGGTGCAAGCATATGGGTGCGCACATGGGGCACGGCGGCAAGGTTCACGGCAACCTGCTCGAATGTCCGTTCCACGCCTGGCGCTATGATGGCGAGGAAGGCGTGGTGAAGGACATTCCCTATTCGAAGTCGATCCCGCCACAGGTGAAGCGCAAGTGCACGCAAACCTGGCACGTCACCGAGGCGAACGGCTGGATCTGGACCTGGTATCACCCCGACGCGAGCGTGACGCCGATGTGGGATGTGTTCGTGCACGAGGAATACGGCGACGCCGACTGGACGCCTTATGAAATGCACGAATGGACCATCTATGGCTCGATCCAGAACATGGCCGAGAACGGGGTGGACGTTGCCCACTTCCAGTATATCCACGGCACCGCCGGGTTGCCCGATGCCGAACTGCGCTGGGGCGAGTGGGGACGCGGTGCCGATGTCCATGCTCGGATGGGCACTCCGAAGGGCATGGTCGATGGACTGATCAGTTACGACACGATGGGGCCGGGCCAGAGCTGGGTGCGCTTTCGCGGCATTGCCGAAACGCTGCTTGTGGCCAGTCTGGTGCCGGTGTCCGAAGATGTGCTGCGGGTCCGTTACGGCTTCACCCAGCCGCGCGCGCAGGCCGAAGGACCGTCGGCGGGCGTGGCGAAGGCGCTGATCCGCGACGTTTGCAAGCAGCTCGATCAGGACAAGGTGATCTGGGACCGGATGAAGTACGAGACCAACGCGATCATCTGCGAGGGTGACGGCCCGATCGCGAAGTTCCGCGACTGGTACAGCCGCTATTACGCGAAGCCCGAAGGCGGGTCGAACCTGCGGGCGGTGGGCTGAACGATCCCCGGCCCCGGTGGCGGCACCGGGGCCTGCCGGCGTTTCAGAGAACCGGATAGTCGGTGTAGCCCCGCTCTTCGCCGGTGTAGAGCAGGCTGTAGTCGGGCTTGGCCAGCGGCGCGCCGGCCCTCATGCGGGCGACGAGGTCGGGGTTGGCGATGAACGGGCGCCCGAAGCTGACCGCCTCGGCGTGGCCGGCGTCGAGCAGGCCTTGCGCGCTTTCGGCGGTAAGCATGTTGTTGGTGATGACCGCGCCGGACCAGTTGGCGCGCACCAGCGCCAGCGTGTCGAGGTTATCCAGCCCCATGTCGATGACGTGGAGATAGGCGAGTCCAAGCGCGTCGGCGGCTTTGATGAACGGCGCGAAAGTGGCGGCCGGATCGCTGGTATCCATGCCGTTGTAGCCGTTACCCGGAGCGATGCGGAAGCCGACGCGGCCGGGGCCGATGGCATCGGCGAGCGCTTGCAGAACGGCGAGCGGGAAGCGGATGCGGTTTTCGACAGGGCCGCCGTATTCGTCGGTGCGGTGGTTGCTGGCGGGGTTGAGGAACTGGTTGATCAGATAACCGCTGGCGCAGTGCAGCTCGATACCGTCGATGCCGGCGGCGATCGCGTTGCGCGCGGCCTGCGCATATTCGGAAAGGATGTCAGGGATTTCAGTGGCTTCGATCGCGCGTGGCAGGGCGGTGCCTACGGGCACGCCGTCGGGGCCGGGCACCTTGTCGGGGCAGGCAATAGCCGAAGGGGCGATCACGTCGGCAGCAAAGCCGCGATTGCCCGGCGCGACAACGCGGCCGCAATGCATGAGCTGGACGACGAGTTTGCCGCCGGCGCCATGCACCGCATCGGCAACGGCGCGCCAGCCCTCGACCTGTTCGGCGCTGTGCAGCCCGGGCGTGCGCCAGTAGCCCTTGCCGGCGGGGGTGGGCTGTGCTCCCTCGGTGACGATCAGACCGGCGCCGGCGCGCTGCGCATAGTATTGCGCCATCAACGCCGTCGGCACATCGCCCGGTCCGGCACGATCGCGGGTCATCGGCGCCATTACCACGCGGTTGGCCAGTTCGAGGTCGCCCAGGCGAACGGGAGAGAAAAGGCTGCTGGACATTCGATTCCTGTTTTCAAAATGACAGATTGACCGTGATTTGCGTTATACAATATGCAATAAATTACGCAATACTAGGAGGGCGAGATGAATTACGGATTCGACGGCAAGGTGGCGCTGGTCACCGGGGCCAGTGGCGGCATCGGCCGCGCCACCGCGCTCGCCTTTGCCGCTTCGGGCGCGGCGGTGCTGGTGTCCGACGTCAACGACGCCGGTGGCGAGGAAACGGTGGCCCATATCGTCGCTGCGGGGGGGCGCGCCGCGTACCAGCACTGCAACGTCGCCGACGCGGGCGAGGTCAAGGCGCTGGTGGCGCGGGCGGCCGCCGAATTCGGCCGGCTCGATTTCGCGCACAACAACGCCGGCATCAATGTCGTGGGCTCGGATGAGTATCAGGACGAGGTGTGGGACCGCAGCGTCGCCATCAACCTCTCGGGCGTGATGTACTGCATGCGCGAGGAGGCCGGGGTGATGCTGGCGCAGGGCGGTGGCGCGATCGTCAACACGGCCTCGATCAACGGACTGGTCGGCAACGGCGCGCAGCCCGGCTACACCGCCACCAAGCACGGCGTGGTCGGGCTGACCCGCCACGGCGCGCTGCGCTGGGCGAAGGGCGGCATCCGTGTCAACGCGGTGTGCCCGGGGGTGATCGAGACGCCGATGACGGCGCCGCTGGTGGCCAACCCCGACATGCGCAAGCTGCTCGATTCGATGACCCCGATGGGCCGCATGGGCCGTGCCGAGGAAATCGCCGCCGCCGTGCTGTGGTTGTGTTCCGACCAGGCAAGCTTTGTCACCGGCCACCCGCTGGTGGTGGACGGCGGTTCGACGGCGACCTGAGTCCTGCCGGGCGGGTCAGTCGCGCTTGATGGTGCCGCCGTTGACGTGCCAGACCTGCCCGTTGACCCATTCGCCATCCTCGGAGGCGAGGAAGGCGACGGCGGCGGCGATGTCGTCCGCCTTGCCGAGCCGGGTGTGCGGCACCGACTTCAACGCCTGCGTCTGGAAGTCTTCGGTGAGGTGCTGGGCGACCGCTTCGGTGAGCACCACGCCCGGGCACACGCCGTTGGCGCGGATGCCCTGCTTGCCCCACTTCTGCGCAACGTGGCGGACCAGCGGGTGGATGGCGTTCTTGGTCATCGGGTAGGCCACCTGCCAGGCGGCACCGCCCGCCGCCGCACCCGACGAGGTGTAGATCATCGCTCCGCCACCACGCTCCAGCATCACCGGCAGCGCCGCCTGAGTGGCGAGGAAGTGGCTTTTCGTGTTGATGGAAAAGCTTTTTTCGAGAACGTCCACCGGGCAGTTCAGCGCGTCGATATCGCCCTCGGTGCCGCCGGCGAGGTTCGAGTGGTAGAAATCGAGTCCGCCGAAGGTGTCGCACGCGGCCTTGATGATGGCGGCTTGCGATTCGGCATCGGTGCCGTCGAGCGCCACCGCGATCGCCTTGCCGCCTTGCGCGACGATGTCGGCGGCGACTTCCCGGGCAAGGTCCACCAGCATGTCGCCGATCACCACCTGCGCGCCCTCCTGGGCGAGCCGTCGCGCGGTGGCGGCGCCGATGCCGCGCGCCCCGCCCGCGATGATGCCGACTTTGCCTGTCAAACCGCGCATTTTGCTCTCCATACCGGCATTGCGTTTTTCAATTACGATATTAATACGCAAACGTGGAATAATTGCAACTATATAACCGCCATATGCGGAAATATATGGAGATGAAAATGGCAGGAAGGCTGGCGGGGCGCACGGCGGTGATTACCGGGGCCGGTGCGGGGATCGGGCGCGGCATCGCCCGCCGCTTTGCCGCCGAGGGCGCCAGCGTAATCGTTGCCGAGTATGACGTCGACAGCGGCGGCGCCTGCGTGGAGGAGATCGTGGCGGCGGGCGGCAAGGCGCGATTTGTCGCGGTGGACGTGTCCGAGCGCGCGTCGGTGGCGGCGATGATGGCACAGGCCGGGCCGGTCGATATTGTCGTCAACAACGCCTGGCGCAGCCAGGGCATCGCCCGGATCGAGCGCAAGGACGATGCGATGTTCGAAGCCTCGCTGCGGGTGGCGCTGTTCGCCGCGAAATGGACGATGGAAGCGGCGCTGCCGCATATGCGGGCGCAAGGGTGGGGGCGCGTGATCAACATGGCTTCGCTCAACGGCGTGAACGCGCACATGGGCAGTGCCGACTACAACGTCGCCAAGGAGGCCTTGCGCGCCTACACCCGTACCGCCGCGCGCGAATGGGCAGGCTGGGGCATCTGTTGCAACCTGATTTGCCCGGCGGCGCTGGCGGATTCCACCCGGCGGGTGATGGCGCAGCAGCCGGGCATGATCGAACGCATCGAGCGGGCGAACCCGACGGGCCGGATGGGCGACCCTGAAGCCGACATCGCCCCGGTGGCGGTGTTCCTGGCGAGCGAGGACGCGCGCTACCTGACCGGCAACACGCTGTTCGTGGACGGCGGCGGCCACATCAACGGCGTGGCCTGGACGCCCGAGCTGGATTGAACCGGCGTCAGGCGCGTGGCGGGCGGCGGCCGGCCCACGGCGCGGCCCGTTCGAGCTGGCCGGCAAGGCGGAACAGCAGGTCTTCCTGCCCGTAGCGACCGAGGAACTGCACGCCGATCGGCAGGCCATCCCGCGACATCGCCAGCGGCACCGACATGCCGGGCTGCCCGGTCATGTTGGCCACCTGCGTGAACGCGGCGAACTGCGCGGCGCGCTGGCCCCAGGCATCGAAGCTGCAATCGGGGGTCAGGTTGATGCGGCCGAGTTCGAGCGGCGGGGCGGCGACCGTCGGCGTCAGGATCACGTCGTAGCGGGCCATGAATTCGGCCATCGTGCTGGCGGCGTTCTGGAAGATGACGTTGGCGCGCGCGCCGTCCATCGCAGTGAAGTGCTTGCCGTATTCGATGAAGCCCTGCGTGATCGGCTCCAGCGTCTGCGACGGGTCGATCCCGGTGGCCTTCGCGCGGTCAGCGACGTCGGCGGCGATGGCCGGGCCGATCGTGGCGAACGAGGCGAAGCCCAGCGCCGCGGCATCGATCTTGGGCGCGGCTTCCTCGACCTGATGGCCCAGGCTTTCGCACAGTTTCGCGGTAGCACGAACGGCGGCGAGGCATTCGGGATCGACCGGACTGTGCGCCAGCGGGTCGAGCATCAGCGCGATGCGCAGGCGACCGGGATGGCGCGACACGTTCGACAGGAAGCTGCCATCGGGGCAGGGCGCGCCATAGCGCGAGCCAGTCTCGGTGCCCCAGGTGGCATCGAGGATCGCGGCGCTGTCGCGCACGCTGCGGCTGACGACGTGGTGCGTGGACAAGCCGCCCCAGCCTTCGGTGCGGCCCGGCCCCATCGGCACCCGGCCACGGCTGGGCTTCAGCCCGAACAGGCCGCAGCACGACGCGGGAATGCGGATCGAGCCGCCGCCGTCGGTGGCGTGGGCCGCCGGCAGTACGCCCGCCGCCACCGCCGCCGCCGCGCCGCCCGACGAGCCGCCGGCGATGTGCGCGGGGTTCCACGGGTTGCGGGTGTCTCCGGTCAGCTTGTTCTCGGTGGTGCCGGTCAGCCCGAATTCGGGGACCGTGGTCTTGCCGAACACGACGAAGCCGGCGGCCTGATAGCGGCGCACCAGTTCCGAGGTGACGGTGGCGCGATAGCCCTTGTAGAAGCGGCTGCCACCTTCGGTCAGCTCGCCGGCGATGTGGGTGTTGAGATCCTTGAGCAGCCATGGCACGCCGGTGAACGGCCCTTGCGGCAGGCCGGCGGCGATGGCGGCGTGGGCGTGATCGTAGAGCCGCTGCGCCATGAAGTTGAACTTCGGGTTCAGCGCCTCGGCGCGGGCGATCGCGGCATCGAGCAGTTCGCGCGCCGAGACCTTGCGCGCGCGCACCAGCGCCGCCAGCCCCATCGCGTCATGTGCATCAAGGACGTCGCCGCCCACGCTGGCGGATGCCGCCCGCAGCGGCCCTGCCGAAAGGGCCAGCGCTGCCGCGCCGCCCGCCATCACCTCACGCCGGGTCGCCATCGTTCAGCCCTCCATCTGATGTGCGGGCTTGCCCTGCCCGGGCACATAGTAACGCGCATAGAACTTTCGGAATTCGGCGATCGGGCCGTCACCGGCGCAGATGATCGGCTCGGGCTCGAACTTCTGCCGGTCCCACACCACCTTGTCCTGATCGTACTGCTTGCAGATGTCGCGGATGATCGCCCGGGCCACGCCGGCGCGCTCGCCCTCGGCCTGCGCACGCGGCTGGGTGAAGCAGAAGCGCGTGTGGCACTGGTCCAGCTCCACCGGAGTGATGCAGGCGACGAGGATGGTTTCCGAGATGCCGCTGAACCGCGTCCAGCTCTGCCCCGGCCCCATCGTGTCGTACGAAATCAGACCATCGACCTCGCCCCACGGCGTGCCCATCTTCGCGGCGACATCGGCGCCACGGCCCCATTCGCCCCAGCGCAGTTCGCCCAGCGGCACATTGGCGGTGCCGTGGATGTACTTGAAGTGCGCCACGTCCACGCCATTCTCGGCCATGTTCTGGATGTTGCCGTAGACGTTCCATTCGTGAACCTCGAAGTCGGTCCAGTCCGGGTCCTCGCATTCGGGCAGGCGGGCGACCTCGAACAGCGGCGCGGCGCCTTCGGGGTGGTACCACATCCAGATCCAGCGGTTGGCCTCGGTGACGGGATACGTGCGGGTACACTTGCGCTTCACTTGCGGCGGGATCGACTTCGAGTAGGGAATGTCCTTCACCACGCCCTCGTCGCCGTCATAGCGCCAGGCGTGGAACGGGCATTCGAGCAGGTTGCCGTGAACCCTGCCGCCGTGGCCCATGTGGGCGCCAAGGTGCTTGCAATAGGCATCGACGATGCGCACCTGGCCGTCCTCACCGCGCCACATCGCCAGATCGCGCGAGAAATAGCGCAGCGGCCGCACTTCGCCCACTGCCAGCTTGCCCGAAAGCTCGATCGGGTACCAGCCGAACGGGAAGCCGATGTCGAGGTTGCGATCCTCGATCGTCGCGCGGTTGGCGATCGGCGCCAGCCGCCAGTCGAGCAGGTCCTGCCCTTTGAGCTTCTCCAGCACCTGCCACACGGCGACGGGCGCGGTGCGGGCATCGGTGGCCTTGGCCTGATCGTTCTGAGCGTCGGTCACGAGCACTCTCCTGTCATGTCGCGCGGCAGGCGGGGGTTGTCTCCGCCGATCCGCAAGTCCTGAAAATGGAGCAGACTTCCCGGCCCCATGAGGGTGTTACAGGTTGAACACGCGCACCGCGTTCTCGCGCAGGAACTTGGGCCAGACCTCGTCCTTCAGCGGCACGTTCTGCATGTCGGCCATGATGCGGTCGAGGCTCAGCCCCATCGGGAAATAGCCGGCGTAGATCACCTTGTCGGCGCCGCGCGTGTTGGCATAGTCGATGATCGTCTTCGGGTAGTGCTTGGGCGCGAAGGCGCTGGTCGAATAATAGAGGTTCGGCCACTTCAGCATCAGCTTGACCGCGAGGTCGTCCCACGGTTCGGCACCGTGGCGCATGACGATCTTGAGGTCGGGGAAGAACCAGCACACCTCGTCGAGGTACTCGACCTTCTGGGTTTCCATCGGAATGCGCGGACCGGGAATGCCCACGTTGAGCAGCACCGGCAGGCCCAGTTCCTCGGCACAGGCGTAGATCGGGAACATGTACTTGTGGTTGATCGCCACCTGCGGCAGCGTCCCGGCCGGGAAGCACGAGACGGCGGACAGGCCCACCTCGGCGTGGATGCGCTTGATCCGCCGCACTTCCTCCATGCCCCGGTTCGGGTCGATCGGCAGGTCGAAGAAGAAGCGATCGGGGAACATCGCCTTCGCCCGGCGCGAGGTGTCGTTGTCGTTCCAGCCGACCAGCGCCTTGTCGATGCCGTGCTTGTCCATCTGCGCGACGGTCCACGCCACGTAGTCGTCGGCGTGGCCGGTCTGCGGCACGTCCTTGAACATGTACTGCGCCGGCATCGAGAACTGCTGCAGCGTCTGCGCGTCCTTGATCAGCGGGCGAAACGGCGCGAACCATTCCGAGCGGTCCTCCGCCTCGGGAATGCCCAGCATGCAGTCGATGATCTTGATTCCGGCGGGCATGCCCATCGTTCAGTCCTTCCTGTAGATTTCATTCCAGCGCGCGCGCAGCGCGACCTTGTCGACCTTGCCGAGATGATTGCGCGGCAGCGTCTCGGCGAAAAACGCCACATGTCCCGGCGCCTTGTACTTGGCGAGCCGCTCGGCCACCCAATGGATCACGCCGGGTTCATCGGCGCCCCTGGCGCGCACCACGCAGACCAGCAGTTCGCCCAGCCGCTCGTCAGGAATGCCGAACGCCGCGCATTCGGTGATCCCGGGCATCTCGCCCAGCACGCGCTCGACCTCGGCGCAATAGATGTTCTCGCCGCCCGAGATCACCATGTCCTTCTTGCGATCGACGATGAACACGTAGCCCTCGTCGTCGAGCAGTCCGACATCGCCGGTATGCAGCCAGCCATCGGGCGAAAGCAGCGCGGCGGTTTCCTCGGGTCGGTTCCAGTAGCCCAGCATGACCTGCGCGCCGCGCACCATGATCTCGCCGGCTTCGCCCACCGGCAGTTCGCGGCCGTCGGGCGCGGTGATGCGCACGTCCACCAGCGGCAGCACGCGCCCGGCCGCGCTGGGCTGGCGCACGAAATCATCGCCCACCGCCTGCGCGATCGCGCCCGAGCATTCGGTCATGCCATAGCCGGTGCCCATCATCGCGTGCGGGCACAGCGCGCGCATCTCGTCGAACAGGTTGACCGGCAGCGCCTGCCCGCCGCTGGCGATGTTGCGCAACGAGGACAAGTCGATGCCGCGCTGCCGCGCCGTCTGTGCCACGTCCCACAGCATCGTCGGCACGCCGGTGAACATCGTCACCTGCTCTTCGGCGATGTAGTCGAGCGCCTTGCCGGCATTCCAGCGGCGCATCACCACCACTTTCGAGCCCGCCAGCATCGGCGAAAGGAACGCCGAGCCGAGCCCGGAAATGTGGAACAGCGGATAGACCAGCAACACCGCCTGCTGCGGCATGTGTTGCAGCATTGTCTCGACCGGAATCCCCATGCGCGCGGCGGTGGCGTGGAGCACCTGCATGCCCGAAAGCTGCACGCCGACCAGCCCGGTGATCAGGTTGCGGTGCGAAAGCACCGCGCCCTTGACTCGCCCGGTGGTGCCCGACGTGAACAGGATCGCGCAGGCATCGTCGGGCGCGGCGGCCCCGGGCGCGATCGCCGGCACATGGCCGCGCCGTTCGATCTCGGCGTCGTCGAACGGATGCGTCAGATCGAACATGCGGCCGGTATAGCCGCCCTCGCGGATCAGCCGCGCGCGCTCGCCGTCGGCCAGCACCAGTTCGGGCGTCACCTCGTGGATCATCGCCACCAGTTCGGTGGGCGAGCCCCGGCTGTTGAGCAGTGCGGCGATGCCGCCGGCCTTGATCACCGCCAGAAAGCCGACGATCCATTCGATGCGGTTGCGCATGCAGATCGCCACGCGCTCGCCCCGGTGGATCTGGAGCAACGGCACCAGCCGGTCGCGCAGCGCGAACACCTCGTCATAGCTCAGCCGGCGGTCGCTGCCGTCGTCGGCCTCCTCGACCAGGAAAGTCTTCGATCCGTGCACGCGCGCGGTCTCGATCATCGCGTCGAGGTCGCCGGGCACGTGCAGGAACTGGCGCAGGCCATCGCGCTCGCCGATCTCGAACGGGGCGCCCGGCGCGGTCAGCGCCACGAAATGAGGGTCAAGTGCGGTCATCGCGCGTCCTTTACCAAGCCCTTGGCCCAGCGGTAATCCTGCTTGCCGGCGGGCGAACGCCGCACCGCCTCCACCCACACGAGCGCCTTGGGCAGCTTGTAGCCGGCCAGCCGTTCGCGCAGGAAATCGCGCACCGCATCGAACGCCGGCTCGGTCGCGCCCTCGCGCAGCGCCACCACGCCAATGACGCGCTCGCCCCAGCGCGGATCGGGCTGGCCGGCGACAACCGCATCGATGATCGCCGGGTGCGCGCGCAATGCCTCCTCGACCTCCTCGGGGAAGACTTTCTCGCCGCCCGAATTGATGCAGGTGGAACCGCGCCCGAACACGGTGATCATGCCATCCTCGTCAAGCCGCCCGGCGTCGCCGCTCACCGCCCAGAGCTGCCCGGCGATGGTCTGGAACACTTCGGCCGACTTCACCGGATCGCCGTAGTAGCCAACCGGGGTGTTGCCCCAGCGCGCGATGAACCCGGTTTCGCCGGCAACGGCAAAGCGGCCATCGACCACGACCCGTTGCTGGTCGTTGCCGGGCAGGCGCATCATGCCGTCGGCGCTGGCCTCGGCCTGGCCGGAAGTGCCGGTTTCGGAGGAGCCAAGGCCGTCGGTGATGGTGGCGCTGGGCGGTAGCAGCGCGGCGATGTCATCCTTGACGTGGCGTGAGAACACCGCCCCGCCCGAACCGAAGTTGACCACCGCCGAAAGGTCCCAGCGCCCCGGATTGTCGCGCAGGGCATCGCGCAGCGGGATCGCCATCGCGTCGCCGACGATCTGCACCATGTTCACCCGGTGGCGCGCGACGATGTCCCAGATGTGCGCGGGATCGAACGAGGCGCTGTCGTCGATGACGATGGCGAGGCCGTTGAGCATCGCCGACCACACCGCCCAGAACGCGGCGGCGTGCATCAGCGGCGCCACCGGAAACAGCCGCAAGGGATAGCCGTTGGCGGCGCGGTCGGCGATGTCGCCCGGCTCGCGTGCGGGGCCATGCGGGTTGAAGTAGCCGCCAGCGCCCGCGCAGGCGAAGAAGAACGCCCGGTGCGGCCACATCACGCCCTTGGGCATGCCGGTGGTGCCGCCGGTGTAGGTCAGCAGGATGTTGCTTTCGTCGCGCGGCCAGGGGCCGGCAGGCGCGGTTTCGAGCAGGCGCGCATAATCGAGCGAGCCTGCGCAGTCACTGTCCGAACGGTCGTTCACGGCTACCGCCACCTTCAGCGTCGGCAGCGCCGCGCGCAGTTCGCCCACCGGCCCGGCGAACTGCGCGTCGTGGATCACCGCCACGGCATCGGCATTGGCAAACAGGTACGCGAGCTCATCGCCGCGATAGCGGAAGTTGACGTTGAACGGCACCGCGCCCAGCTTGGTGACGGCGATGAAAGCCTCCAGGTGTTCGGGCCGGTTGAGCATGTACAGCCCCACCGTGTCGCCCCGCTTCACGCCATGCGCGGCAAGCCCGGAGGCAAGCGCGGTGGTGCGCGCGTCGAGCTGCGCATAGGTCAGCGTCAAGGCGTCACTGATGATCGCCGGGCGCTCGGGCACGGTCGCGGCGATGGTTTCGAACAGGTCGGCGAGGTGGAATTGCGTGGCCATCAGTACACCGCTGCTGGGTTCTTCGGGCGCGGGCTGCCAAGCTGCCCGCGATAGGAAGGGCGGACAATGCCGCGATCGGTCAGCCCCAGTGCCTCGGCGATCTCGGCGCCGATCAGCGTCTGGCCGGACAGGTCGTCGCGGTTCGGCGCGGCGGCAATGGCATCGACGATATGCGCGGTGAACTCGGGGTTCTCCGCCGCGCCGATCAACGCCTCGTATTGTTCGGGATTGGTCTGGCGCGCGATCAGCGAGCGTTCGGTGACAAGCGGGCCCATCCAGATCGACACCGCGATCACCCCGGTGCCGCGCAGGTCATGCTCCATGTCGTGCGCGAACTTGTCGATCCCGGCCTTCTGCGCGCCATAAGCCGGGCCATGCATGTAGCACGAACCGCCGAACGAGGAACCGAACGCGATCGTGCCGCTGCCCTGCGGCACCATCATCCGCGCCGCGTGCCAACTGGCGACATAGGCCGAGCGCAGGCCGACATCGAGGATGCCGGCGGCGTCGAGGTCTTTTTCCCAGAACGGCAGTTTTTCGATCAGTTGGGGATGGATGTGGGTGGCGTTGTTCATCAGCACGTCGAGCCGCCCCTGCTCGTTCGCGATGCGCGCGAACAGTGCCGCCACGGCGGCATCGTCGGCATGGTCGCACAGCACCGGGATGCCGGTGCCGCCCGCCGCCGTCACCTCGGCCGCGGTTTCGGCGACCGTGCCCGGCAGCACCGAACCGTCCCAGCCGCGCGCCACACCCGGCGCGGTGGTGCGCCCGGTGACATAGACGGTATAGCCCAGTTCGCCGAAGCCACGGGCAATGCCACGTCCGGCTCCCCGGCTTGCCCCGGTGACGAGGGCGACTTTGTTCACGGATTGGCTCTCCCGATGATTCGACGCATTTTTACGGCAACGACAACGATAAGGCAAGTTTTGCGGATTTGAAAGACGTTTTTATTACGCATATATCGATGACCTTCCGCATCATCCGGGTAAACGCGAAGCCATTGCCTTGCCGGGGCTTCCTGCGCAGAATGCCATGCCGACGGCCTGCCTCATGCCTGATCGGCGGGCAGTTCCGTTCGATATATTCGTAGAATATTTGCTCTTGAATTACGCGATATATTACCAGAGAAGGCACTGATTCGCAAATTGCGTTCCTTCCCAGTGCGGGTGGAGGGCGGCAGGGAAGGATGTTTCAGGGCATGACGCAGGATCTTTCGGGCAAGGTTGCGCTGGTCACCGGCGGCAGCGACGGGATCGGCCGGGCGACGGCGGCGTTGCTGGCGCGGCGCGGCGCGCGGGTTATCATCTGTGGCCGCCGCGCCGACGTGCTCGAAAGTGCCCGTGCCGCCATCGCCGGCGAAGGCGGCACGGTCGAGGCGGTGCAGCTCGACGTGACCGACTTCGATGCCTTCACCGCGCTGGTCGAGGATGTCGCCGCCCGTCATGGCCGGCTCGACATGCTCGTCAACAACGCCATGTCCACGCATTATGCGCCGATCAGCAGGCTGAAGCTCGATCACTGGCGCAAGGATTTCGCGGTGAACGCCGAGGCGGTGTTCATCGGCACCAAGGCGGCGATGAAGGTGATGGCGGCGCAGGGCGGCGGCGCGATCGTCAACATCGCTTCCACCACCGGCATTCGCGCGATGGCCAATTATTCGAGCTATTCGGCATCGAAGGCGGCGCTGATCCAGTTCAGCGCGGTCGCCGCGATGGAAGGCGCAAGCCAGGGCATCCGCGTCAACGTCGTGGTTCCCGGCCAGGTGAACACCGCCGCGACGCTGGATTTCGCCAGCAAGGCGCCCGAGATCGCGGCACGGACCGAGGGTGCGATCCCGATGCAGCGCGGCGGACGGCCCGAGGAACTGGCCGAGGCTATCGTGTTCCTGCTGTCGGATGCCGCCAGCTACATCACCGGGGTGGCGCTGCCGGTGGACGGCGGCAAGGCAGCGCAGCTCTACATCCCGTCCTGAGCCCCACCGCCGGATCGTCAGATCGGGCGGCCCCTTGGCGCTCAGTCCGCGCGCACCTTCACCTTCGGCGCGGCGGCGCCCCGGCGCATCGTTTCCAGGAACTTGCCCAGCGGCGCCGGCTCGGGCACCGGGCCGCCGTGGTCGCCCTCGCGCGCCCAGTATTCGGCAAAGCTGGGGAACAGCTTGTGGAAGTTGCCTTCCACCCATTCGGTGCCGGGCCAGCGCATCTTGCGTTCGCCCATTGGCGGCTGGTTGAGGTCGGTGGCGTACCAATAGAGCGGCAGCCGGCGCGCGAAGTACCAGCGCGGGCCGTCGGGACCGGGGCCGCGCACATAGTCGTCCACGTACATCATCTGCATGATTACCCATTCGCCCGCGCCGCCCGGCACCGGGGTCTCGTGCTCGTTCTTCGAATAGACGACGCCATGGGCATGGTCGGCATCGTCGAATTCGATCACGTGGCCGCCGATGTGGTGCGAGGTGCCGGTGAACGGCGAGCGCAGCGTGCGATCCATGTAGGCGCGCAACGCCTGCCGCCCCGTGGCATCGCGGCCCACGCGCACGTCGGGCGCGAACAGGTTCACCATCGCGTCGATGTCGCGCATGTCGAGCGTCAGCGCATAGCGCGCGGGAAGCTGCCGGATCTGATCGAGCGATTCGAGCCGGTCGATCCGCGCTT
>JAGWVC010000167.1 GCA_018971065.1 Sphingomonadales bacterium
CCGCCAGCAACGGCAACTCCGCCAGCAACGGCAACTCCGCCAGCAACGGCAACTCCGCCAGCAACGGCAACTCCGCCAGCAACGGCAACTCCGCCAGCAACGGCAACTCCGCCAGCAACGGCAACTCCGCCAAATTCCTGGCCGACCTGCGGGCAGCGATCATAGCCGCCAAGCCTTGACGCTGCTTCATCCCGTCCGGCAGGCCACGGGATCGGCCAGGCGCGCGGGCGACGTGGCACCGCGTCCGGCGGCAGTGCGGTTGTGCGCGGCGGTGGCGTTGGCGGTGGCTGCCATGTTGACGCTGACCGGAGCCGCGCGCGGCCTGGACGACGGCTTGCTGACCTTGCGCGGCAGCCTGTTGATGCATCCGGCCACGGGGCGGGTGGTGCTGGCCGAGATCGACGCCGCCTCGTTGCACGAATATGCCCGCTGGCCGTGGCCGCGCAGACTTCATGCCCGCGCGATCGACGCGCTGAACCGCGCCGGCGCCGCGCAGATCGCCTTCGACGTCGATTTCTCGGCGGCGTCCACGCCATCGGATGATGCCGCGCTGGCGGCTGCCATCGCCCGCAGCGCGGCGCCGGTCATCCTGCCCACGTTCCGCCAGACGCGGTCACTGAACAGCGACCGCCTGGTCGAGAACCTGCCGCTGGCGGCGTTCCGCAAGCAGGCGATGCTGGGTTCGGTGGAAATCGCGCCGGATGACGACGGCCTGGTGCGCAGCATGTTATCGGGCGTTGTCACCGATGGCACGGCGCGCCCGTCGGTGGCGGCGCTGCTGGCGGGGGCAGGCGGAACGGTTGGCCGACAGGTGCCGATCGATCGCGGCATCAACGCCGGTTCCGTGCCGCGACTGTCGATGACGGACCTGCTGGCCGGGCGGGTGCCCGCAGGCAGCCTGCGCGGGAAATCGGTGCTGATCGGCGCGACCGCGATCGAGATCGGCGACCGCTATGCGACGGCGGAACGCGCGGTGCTGCCGGGTGCCCTGATCCAGGTGCTGGCCGCCGAAACGATGCTGCAAGGCCGCGCCCCCGTCGATCGCGGGCCGTGGCTGGGGCTGGGATTGCTGGCGCTGCTGACCGCGCATGCCGCGATGCGGCGGCGACTGCCGTCGTGGCGGGGACTGGCGGCCGGCGCCGTGGCGCTGCTGCTGGCACCGCTGGGCGTGGAGCTGGCGCGGCTGGGCACGGTCGCCATCGGCCCGGCGTTGGGCGGCTTGATGGCGCTGGGCTTCATGGCAACGCTGCTGCGCGCGTGGGAAGCGGTGCGGGTGGGACGGCTCTATGACGGCGAGACCGATCTGCCCAATGCGGCGGCGCTGCGCGCAAGCCCGGCCATGCCCGGTCGCGATGTGGTGACCGTGCTGCGCATCGGCAATTTTACCGACTTGCAGGCAGCGCTGGGGCCTGTCGATACCGGGCGGCTGCTGCTGCGCGTGGTCGAACGCCTGGGCGTGGGCGTGACGGCGACGCTGCACCGCGTGGAACCCGGCGCGCTGGCCTGGCTGGCGGCGGTGCCCGACGCGATGGCGCACGAGGAACATGCGACCGCGATGGCGGCCTTGTGCAACCTGCCGTTCGAGATCGACGGGCGTTCGGTGCGGGTGCTGCCGGTGCTGGGCGGGGCGCCGGTGGAGCGTGACGTGGGCGAGGCGCTGGCGGCGGCGCAGGCATCCGCCGAGACCGCGCAGGCGCAAGGGTTGCGCTGGCTGCGCCACAGCGCCAGCGCCGCCGAAGAACGCGACTGGCGGCTGGCGCTGGCGGCCGAGCTGGACGGGGCGATGGCCGACGGCTCGATCTGGCTGGCCTATCAGCCCAAGCTGGACCTTGCCACCGGACGCATCTCGGCCGTGGAAGCACTGGTGCGCTGGAGCCATCGCGAGCGCGGCGCGATCGCGCCCGACCGGCTGATCGGGCTGCTGGAGGATATTGGCCGGATCGACGAATTCACGCTGTTCGTGCTGGACCGCGCGCTGTCGGACATGGCGCAGTGGCTGAGCCAAGGGCACGACATCGGCGTGGCCGTGAACGTCTCGGCGCAATCGCCCAGCCAGCCGGGCTTCGTAGCGGCAGTGGCGCGGGTGACCGGCCGGCACCCCGAAGCGGCGGGCCGGCTGACGCTGGAGATTACCGAATCGGCGGTGCTGGCCGATGCCGGGCAGGCGGTGGCGGCGCTGGAAAAGCTGGCCGCGATGGGCATCCGCATCTCGATCGACGATTACGGCACCGGGCAATCGACGCTGGCCTATCTGAAGGGCCTGCCCGCCAGCGAGATCAAGATCGACAAGTCGTTCGTGACCGGGCTGGCGGAAAGCCGCAGCGACCAGTTGCTGGTCGAATCGACCATCCACCTGGCGCATGGGCTGGGCTACAAGGTGGTGGGCGAAGGCGTGGAAACCGCCGAGGTGCGCGACATGCTGGCGAGTTATGGCTGCGACACCGTGCAAGGCTGGCACACCGGCCGGCCAATGCCGCTGCGCCAACTGATCGCGTTCATGGATAATGCGGACCAGCGCCGCGCGGCCTGATGTACCCGCGCCCGGCGGCTCGGGCGGCTATTCCGCCAGCCAGTCCTGATCCAGCGCCGCGCGGTCGTACAGGAAGGCCACGGCCGGATCGGGCAATTCATCCTCGCCCCGTTCGCGCGATCCGCAGCGCGCCAGGATGTCGCGGATGACCGCCAGCCGCGCCGCCGGCTTGTTATCGGCGCGCACCACCACCCACGGCGCGAACACGCTGTGGGTGCGCGCCAGCATGGCGTTGCGCGCTTCGGAGTACTGGTCCCACAGCTTGCCCGCCTTGCGATCGATCGGGCTGATCTTCCACTGCTTCAGCGGATCGCGATCGCGATCACGCAGGCGGCGCTTCTGTTCCTTGCGACTGATGTCGAGGTAGTACTTGAGGATCGTGAACCCGGAATGGACCAGCATCTGCTCGACCATGACCACGGTTTCCATGAACTGTTCGTATTCGGCGTCGGTGCAGAACCCCATCACCCGCTCGACCCCGGCGCGGTTGTACCAACTGCGGTTGAACAGCACGATTTCGCCCGAAACCGGAAGGTGGCGGAACCAGCGCTGGAAATACCAGGCCTTGCGGTCGCGCTCGGTGGGGATGCCCAGCGCCACCACCCGCGTGTCGCGCGGGCTCATGTGTTCGACGATGTGCTTGATCAGCCCGTCCTTGCCCGCCGCGTCGCGCCCTTCGACGATGATCAGCACCTTGCGCCCGTCGGCCATGACCCGCTTCTGCAGGCGGCTCAGCCCGATCTGGAGCTTGCGCAGTTCCTTGTCATGATCGGGCGTCCGGTCCGGGTCGTGCATTCGCTGGTCTCCCGCCAGGGCATGGCGATGCCGTTCCTACAGCAAGCCGGGCGCGCTGTCGCGCATCGGTCACGCTGGCCGCCTAGTGACGGTGTGCTGGAAGGAACCACGATGCCGATGGACGACGCGCGACTGGACCGGGTGCTGGCACCCATCATCGAACATGGCGCGCTGCACTATGGCGAGGCGATCACCCAGTATGCCCACGCCGTGCAGTGCGCCCGGCTGGCGGACGAGGCCGGTTGCACGCCGGAGCTGATCGCCGCCGCGCTGCTGCACGATGTCGGCCAGTTCATCGACCATGCCGGCAATGCAGCGGAACAGCAGGGCATCGACGGGCGGCACGAGGACACCGGCGCCGCGTTCCTGAGCGCATATTTCGGCCCGGCGGTGACCGAGCCGGTGCGCCTGCACGTTGCCGCCAAGCGCTATCTCTGCGCGATCGATCCCGGCTATCGCGAGCGGCTGAGCGCCGCCTCCGAATTGAGCCTGCGCCTTCAGGGTGGGCCGTTCGACGCGGCACAGACGGCCGCGTTCGAACGGCACCCGCACTTTGCCGACGCGCTGCGCCTGCGCCGGTTCGACGACGCCGCCAAGCGTGCCGATTGGGCGGTGCCGCCGCTGAACAGTTATCGCCCGCTGCTGCGGCGCCTGCTGACCGCCTGACCCGCTTCAAGCAGGAGAACGCGCATGGTGCCGATGCAGGATCGCCGCAGTTTCGTCCGCGCCAT
>JAGWVC010000168.1 GCA_018971065.1 Sphingomonadales bacterium
GATCAACAACATCGGCGGCGGCGATTACGGCACGATCCTGGATGCCGACGAGGCGTTCTATGACACCGTGTTCGACAACAACTGCCGCGCCGCGTTCTTCCTGACCCGGGTGCTGCATGACCGCATCGCCGACTTCGGACGGGTGGTGAACCTGTCCTCCGCCGGATCGCGGCTGACCGATCCCGGCATCATCGTCTACACGATGGCCAAGGCGGCGGTGGAGGCGTTCACCCGCGTGCTGGCGGCCGATCTTGGCCCGCGCGGGATTACCGTCAATTCGGTGGCTCCGGGGTTCACGGCGGGCGAGACCAACCTGCACGTGACCGAACACCCCGAGCAGGCGGCGGCGGTGACGGGCGCGACCGCGCTGCGGCGGTTCGGCCAGCCCGAGGAGATTGCCGACATCGTCTATGCCTTCGCCGGACCGCTGGGCCGCTGGGTAACCGCACAGAACGTCGAGGCCAGCGGCGGCTTCAAGCTGTGATGGCGCGGGTTGTGCGCTTCCACGGCTTCGGCGGGCCGGAGGTGTTGCGGGTCGATGCCGTCGATGGGGGCGCGCCGGGGCCGGGCGAGGTGCGGATCGCTGTCCACGCCTTCGGGCTGAACCGGGTGGAGGCGATGTCGCGCGCCGGGCAGTTCATGCCGGTGACGTTCCCGGCGCGGCTGGGGTACGAGGCCGCCGGCGTGATCGAGGCGGTGGGGCCGGGGGTGAGCGGCTGGCAGCCGGGTGACCGGGTGGCGACGCTGTTCGGGCTGGATATGGAGCGGTACGGCACTTACGCCGATACCATCCTGTATCCGGCGGACATGCTGGTGCCGGTGGCGCCCACGCAATCGCTGGTCGAGGCGGCGGCAAGCTGGATGCAGTACGGCACCGCCTATGCGCTGATCGAGGTGGGGCAGATCGGGCCAGGCGATGCCGTGGTGATCAATGCCGCCTCATCCTCGGTGGGGCTGGCGGCGATCGCCATTGCCAATGAGTGCGGGGCGGTGCCGATCGCGGTAACGCGCGGGCGCGACAAGCAAGCGGCGCTGCGGGCGGCAGGGGCGGCGCATGTCATCGTGTCCGACGAGGAGGACATTGCCACGCGGATTCGCGCGATCACCGGTGGGCGCGGCGCGCAGGTGGCGTTCGATGCCGTCGCCGGGCCGGGCCTGACCGCGCTGGCCGGGGCAATGGCGCCGAAGGGCGTGATGGCATGTTGGGCGGCTATGAAGTGGGGTTGAGCCTGCTGCCGCTGACCGGGGGCAACCTGACGTTGCGCGGGTTTGCCGCCAACCTGCTGGTGGAGGAAGCTGATTCGCGGGCGCGGCTGGTCGATTACGTGGGATCAAGGCTGGCGTCGGGTGTGTTCCGGCCGGTGATCGACCGGGTGTTCGCGCTGGACGACATCGCCGATGCCCATGCCTGGCTGGAAGGCAACCGGCAGGTGGGCAAGATCGTCGTGACGACGGGCCGGAGCGAATGAAGGCCTGGTTGTTCACCGGGGCGCATCTGCCGTTGCAGTTGGTGGAGCGCGAGGCCCCTGTCCCCGGCCCCGGCGAAGTGCTGGTGGCGGTGAAGGGCTCGGGCCTGTGCCACAGCGATGTCGGGCGGATGGACGGGACGCTGACCCCGTTCATGCCGGTGCCGCCGCCGATCGTGCTGGGGCACGAAGTGGCGGGTGCCATAATCGCGGTGGGGCCGGATGCGGGTGGATGGACCGTGGGGACACGGGTCGTGGCTTCGGGCACGGTGGCGTTCTGCCCGGGGCGGCAGTGCGACGGCGGCTATGCCACGCATTGCCTGCTGCCCACGCATTGCCTGATCCGGCTGCCGGACAATGTCAGCTATGTGCAGGGCGCGGCGGCGACCGATGCCGGGCAGACCAGCCATGCCGCGCTGGTGGGGGCGGGCGAACTGAAGGCCGGGCAGAAGGTGGGCATTGTCGGGCTGGGCGGGCTGGGGATGACCGCGGCGCGGATCGCGGTGCTGCTGGGCGCCGAAGTGCATGGCGCCGAACCCCGCCGCGAAGCGTGGGACACGGCGATGGCCCAAGGCATGACGAGCGTGGTGGCCGACGTGCGCGAACTGGCGGCGCTGGGGCTGGATCTGATCGTCGATTTTGCCGGGTTCGGCGAGACCACGGCGGGCGCGATTCTGGCGGTGAAGCCCTACGGTCGGGTGGTGCAGGTGGGACTGGGGCGGACCGAGGCGACGATCTCGACGATGGCGCTGATCGGCCGCAACGTGACGCTGCGCGGATCGGGCGGGGGGACGAAGGCCGATACCCAGGCGGTGATCGACCTGATGGCGGCGGGCCTGCTGGAGATCGCGGCATCGTCGGTGGGGTTCGACGACATTCCCGAAGGGCTGGACCGGCTGGCGCGCGGCGGCGTGGTGGGGCGGATCGTCGCGGAGATGTGATTTTCCCTTGGGGCCTGCGCAAACGCTCCCTAGATGGGGCGCACCTTGAAGGAGATGCCGAAGTGACCGTCCAGAACGCCAGCCTGACCGGACTTGACCTGCGTGCCGAAATCGACCGGCTGCGCAAGGAGAAGAACGCGGTGATCCTGGCGCACTATTACCAGCGCCCTGAAATCCAGGACCTGGCCGACTATATCGGCGATTCGCTGGAATTGAGCCGCAAGGCCGCCGCCAGCGAGGCCGACGTGATCGCGTTCTGCGGCGTGAAGTTCATGGCCGAGACCGCCAAGATCCTGGCGCCCGAAAAGACCGTGATCCTGCCCGACGTGAACGCCGGGTGCAGCCTTGAGGATTCGTGCCCGCCCGAGAAGTTCGCCGCGTTCCGCAAGGCGCACCCCGATCACATCGCGCTGACCTACATCAACTGCTCGACCGAGGTGAAGGCGCTGTCCGACATCATCGTCACCAGTTCCAGCGCCGAGACGATCCTCCAGCAGATCCCGCGCGACCAGAAGATCATCTTCGGTCCCGATCGCCACCTCGGCGGATACCTTGCCCGCAAGTTCGACCGCGAGATGCTGCTGTGGCCCGGCGTGTGCATCGTCCACGAGGCGTTCAGCGAGACCGAGTTGCTGAAGCTGAAGGCGAAGCACCCCGGCGCGCCGATCGCCGCGCACCCCGAATGCCCGCCGGCGATCGTCGACCATGCCGATTACGTGGGCAGCACCAGCGGCATCCTGAACTATGCCAAGGCCACCCCGGCCGACACGCTGATCGTGGCGACCGAGCCGCACATCATCCACCAGATGCAGCTTGCCATGCCCGGCAAGACCTTCATCGGCGCGCCGGGGGCGGACGGCAACTGCAACTGCAACGTCTGCCCGTACATGGCGCTGAACACGCTGGAGAAGCTCTACGTGGCGCTGCGCGACCTGACGCCGCGCGTCGAGATCGAGGAAGGCCTGCGCGTGCAGGCGAAGAAGAGCCTCGACCGGATGCTGGAGATGGCGAGCGGGACCGTCGGCAAGGGCGACCTGGGCGCGCGTTGAGCCGGCTCAAATCGCCGGTTTGAACACCATCAGCGCGAACACCACGAGCAGGCCGAGAAAAGCCGGCCAGCCGAGCAGGAACCACAGGCGCATGGTGCGGAAGTAGTCCGCACCCAATGGGCCGCCGCTCGCGGCAGCGGCCTGTGCCAGTCGCTGGGCGCGGATCTGCAATGCCACCACTGGCGCCCAGCAGATGAAGGCGAGCGCGTAGAGCGCATAGCTCAGCAGCAGCCAGTGTTCGGTGAGCGACCAGCCGGACATTCGTGCCAACGTCACGCCGGTGACCGGCTGGACCACGCCGCTGGTGCCGGTGAAGATCCAGTCGGCGCGAACGACCATGCGACCGACCGCGGCGATCGTCGCGGGATCGCGGGTCAGATGCGCATTCCACAGATACCACGCGGTGCCCGCACCGAAGCCGAACAGGATCGTGCTGCTGAGGATGTGCAGCCATTTCACGGCCAGGATCAGGGTCATCAGCGCTTGTCGGCGATGGCGCCATGGACCAGCACGAGCGCCAGTATCGGGAGGTTCTTGAGCAGCGGCCCCAGCGGATCGA
>JAGWVC010000077.1 GCA_018971065.1 Sphingomonadales bacterium
CGCGCCGCCGACCTGCTGGGCATGGAGCGGCGGCAGGCCGAGGCGATCCGCGATCTGGAGCGCGGGCATTTCCTGGGGCTGGGGCCGGCGATCAGCCGCCGCGCGGTGGCGGTGAAGATCGGCGCGGTGCGCACCGGCGCGCGCAACGTGGTGCAGGGGCTGATGCCGCTGCCGACGGCGGGGGCGGATGAGCTGCACGCGCTGCTGCACGCCGCGCCCGAGGCCGAGGAACGCGCCGCGCCCACTCTGCCGCTGCCGCGCACCGAACCGGGTGAGCTGGCGCACCGCATTGCCGATTTCGCGCTGGCGGGTGAGGCGGAAGACACCGCTTCGGGTGAGGACGACCTGTTCAAGGCGGCCGCCGTGCCCGCCCCGCCGACGCTGCCGCCCGAGGAAGTGCGCGCCGCGCTGGTGGACATCCTGGCGGAAATGGCGGCGGAGCCGGATGCCACCTTCCAGCCCGCCGCCTCGCTGTTCCAGGATTTCACCGTGCGCTGCCGGATGCGGCGGATCGGCAGCCATATCGGCGATGTCACCCGGTTTCGCCGCCGCTTTGCCTTTGCCGTGGCCGGCATCTTCGATCCCGAGGAAACGCAGTGGGCGGCGCTGGCCGGGCTGGCCGCCGGCGCGCCCGATGATTGCCTGGCGCCGTTCCTGCTAATTGCGCGCGCCGCAATCGATGGCGAGGCGTGCCCCGACGACGACACGCTGGCGATTGCCTATGGCACCCGCTCACCCGGCCGCATCCGCCGCCTGCTGGAGCATCTGGAAAAGAGCGGACTGATCGTGGTGCGCACCGATTTTCAGGGGCGCCGATCGGTCGGGTTGCCCGATCTGGGGCTGACCACGGCAGCGGCCTGACCGCCGATTTTCACGCTGAATCGACACCGGCGTACGCTGAGTTGCGTATTGCGCAACTGTAGGTGTTCTCTTCGCACGTGCAAAATCTACTGATTCGGTTATGTTGCAAGTGCGAAATGGATGACGGCTTCCGCCCCCGCCAAACGGGGAAGGGTGGCCGATTTCCTGCATGAAGGAGAAAGCACATGGAACGCATCACCCAGAACCTGATGGCTCTGGCCGCCGCGCTTGGCGTCAGCGGGCTGATCTTCGCCCTTACCCTCGCCTGATCGGGCAACCGACCGTGGCGAGCACCGTCTGACCGGGCCAGCGCGCTCCCGCACCTTACATGAGGCGGGCGGCGCCGGCCCGGCCAGTACGCCGGAATATTAATACCCTTCTCTCCCTGAAATCATCGGCCTCAATCGACGTAGGCGTGGATCAGGTCGTAGAGATAATCCCTTCCCACCATCAGCGACCGGACCTCGATACGTTCGTTGAGGCCGTGGATGCCGTCGCCATCGGGGTTGCCCCAGATGCCCGGCACGCCGTAGGTGGGGATGCCCACCGCGCTGATATAGACCGCGTCCGACGCGCCGGTCGCCATCGACGGGATGACTGGCACGCCCGGGAAATACTTCGCCGAAAGCCGTTCGATCGGGCCGACGACCTTGGGGTCCAGCGGCGGCATCGTCGCGATCGGCTTGTCCTTGATGCGCGGTTCGACGCTGATCGCCGGGTTGGCGATGGCGGCGACCAGCGCCGTCTGGGTCTGCTCGGCGGTCTGGTCGGGGAAGATGCGGCAGTTGACGTTGGCGGTGGCGCGCTGGGGCAGGGCGTTCAGCGCGTGGCCGCCCGAAATCAGCGTGGGCACGCACGTGGTGCGCAGCAGCGAGTGCAGCATCTTGTCCTGATTGACCACGGCTTCGGCGGCCTTGTCGGCCGGGTTGGCGGCCAGCGCGATCATCGCCTTGCCGGTATCGTCATGCCGCAGCGCGCCGGCCTTGGCGAAATAGGCGCGGGTGGTGTCGCTGAAGCGCAGCGGGAATTCGTAGGCGTGGACGCGTTCCAGCGCCTGCGCCAGCGCGACGATGGCGTTGTCCTTCACCGGCTGGCTGGAATGGCCGCCGGGATTGGTGGCGGTGAGCGTGTAATCGACGTAGGCCTTTTCGCCGACTTGCAGTTCCTGCACGGTCAGCTTGCCGCCATCGACCAGGCCCTTGCCGTCGGTCAGGCCGCCGCCGCCCTCGTTCAGCGCGAATTCGGCGTCGATCAACTGCCGGCGGTTCTTCGCCAGCCAGTCGGCGCCGTTGAATGCGCCCGAGGTTTCCTCGCCGCAGGTCAGCGCCAGCTTCAGGGTGCGGCGCGGCTTTGCCTTCGACGCCGCGAAACGGGCCATCGTGTCGGTGAACACGGCGGCCATTGCCTTGTCGTCGCTGGTGCCGCGCGCGTAGAAATAGCCGCCTTCCTCAATCAGGGTGAACGGATCGCGGGTCCAGTCCTCACGCTTTGCCTCGACCACATCGATGTGGGCCAGCATCAGCACCGCCTTCGCCTTCGGGTCACGCCCCGGCAGCACCGCGACGAGGCCGCCGTCCTTCGGATGTTCGGGCACCGCGAACAGCGTGATCTGGCTTTCGGGCAGGCCGGCGGCCTTCAGCCGCGCGGCCATGCGTTCGGCGGCCAGCGTGCAGGAACCGTTGGTGACGGTGGTGTTGGTCTCCACCAGTTCCTTGTACAGCGCGCGGAACTGCTGCTGATCGGGGCGGAGATCGGCAGCCAGCGCGGGCGTGGCGATGGCGAGCAGCGGCAGGGCGAAGGCGATGGTTTTCACGGCTGACCTTTCCAGGGCGGGGAC
Organism: Sphingomonadales bacterium; assembly: GCA_018971065.1. The sequence goes on from JAGWVC010000077.1 coordinate 2,699, forward strand.
AGCGCCAGTTCAACAGGATTTGGCTGTGGATGGAAGGGGGTAAAACGGGTTCCTTCGCGGGGCTTTGATGCCTATATGCTGGGCATGGCCGACACTTCCGAAAACACCCCCAACCAGAACGCCTACGGCGCCGATTCGATCAAAGTCCTCAAGGGACTCGACGCGGTGCGCAAGCGCCCCGGCATGTACATCGGCGACACCGACGACGGTTCGGGCCTGCACCACATGGTGTTCGAGGTTTCGGACAACGCCATCGACGAGGCGCTGGCCGGGCATTGCGACCTGGTGCTGATCGAGCTGAACCCCGACGGTTCGGTGTCGGTGGAGGACAACGGTCGCGGCATTCCTACCGGCATTCACGCCGAGGAAGGCGTTTCCGCCGCCGAAGTGATCATGACCCAGCTTCACGCGGGCGGGAAGTTCGAGAACACCAGTGACGACAACGCCTACAAGGTTTCGGGCGGGTTGCACGGCGTCGGAGTCTCGGTGGTGAACGCGCTCAGCGAATGGCTGGAACTGACGATCTGGCGCGACGGCGAGGAGCACTGGATGAAGTTCGCCCACGGCGACGCGGTGGAATCGCTGCGTGTGGTGGGGCCTGCGCCTGCCAAAAATTCTGGTGAACCCAAGAAGGGCACCCGCGTCACCTTCCAGGCCTCGCACGACACCTTCAAGAACGTCACCGAGTTCGACTTCGAGAAGCTGGAGCATCGCTATCGCGAGCTGGCATTCCTGAATTCGGGCGTGCGCATCCTGCTGCGGGACAAGCGCCACGAGGAGGTCAAGGAACACGACCTGTACTATGAGGGCGGCATTGCCGCGTTCGTGAAGTACCTCGATCGCAACAAGCAGGCGCTGGTGCCCGATCCGGTGGCGATCAGCGCAAACCGCGATGGCATCGGTATCGATGTCGCGCTGGAGTGGAACGATTCGTACTACGAAAACGTGCTGTGTTTCACCAACAACATCCCGCAGCGCGATGGCGGCACCCACCTGGCGGCGTTCCGCGCGGCGCTGACCCGCACGCTGAACGGCTATGCCGAGAAGAGCGGGATGCTGAAGAAGGAGAAGGTGTCGCTTTCGGGCGAGGACATGCGCGAGGGGTTGACCGCGATCGTCTCGGTGAAGCTGCCCGATCCGAAGTTCTCTTCGCAGACGAAGGACAAGCTGGTCAGCTCCGAGGTGCGCCAGCCGCTGGAAAGCCTGATGGCCGACAAGATGACCGAGTGGCTGGAGGAAAACCCCGCCAATGCCAAGGCGGTGATCCAGAAGGTGATCGATGCCGCCGCTGCGCGTGAGGCGGCGCGCCGCGCGCGCGAGCTGACCCGGCGCAAGGGGGCGATGGACATTGCCTCGCTGCCCGGCAAGCTGGCCGATTGCCAGGAGCGCGATCCCAGCAAGTGCGAACTGTTCCTGGTCGAGGGTGATTCGGCCGGCGGTTCGGCCAAGCAGGGGCGCGATCGCCATATCCAGGCGATCCTGCCGCTGAAGGGCAAGATCCTGAACGTGGAGCGCGCGCGGTTCGACCGGATCATCGGCTCGAAGGAAGTGGGCACGCTGATCCAGGCGATGGGCACCGGCATTCGCGACGAGTTCAATCTGGGCAAGCTGCGCTATCACAAGATCGTCATCATGACCGACGCCGACGTCGACGGCGCGCATATCCGCACGCTGTTGCTGACGTTCTTCCACCGGCAGATGCCCGAGATCATCCGGGGCGGGCATTTGTTCATCGCGCAGCCGCCGCTGTACAAGGTGAGCAAGGGCCGCAGCGAGGTGTACCTGAAGGATGCCGACGCGCTGGACCGCTATCTAGTGGAGGCCGGGATCGCCGGCCGGGTGCTGGAGACGGCGGGCGGGGCACGCGGCGGGGTGGAACTGGAAGGGCTGGTCAGGCACGCCCAGCAGCTCCGCAAGCTGATGGCGTTCGTGCCGCGCAAGTACGATGCCGGGGTGATCGAGGCGCTGGCGCTGGCCGGGGCGCTGGAGCATGGGTTGTCGGCCGACGCGCGCAAGGCGGCGCTGGGCAGGACGGCGGACTGGCTGAACCGCGGCGATCCGGAGGCGAAGTGGACCGCGTCGATGAACGACGACGGCGGGCTGACGATCGAGCGGCTGTGGCGCGGGGTGATCGACCATCACCTGATCGAGGCGAGCTTCCTGGTTTCGGCCGAGGCGCGCAAGCTGGCGCGGCTGGCGGGCGAACATGCCGATGTCTATTCGGGCAACGCGCGGCTGGTGAAGACCGGCACTGAGGTGGCGGTCGAGCCCGAGGCGGAGCCGGTGGACGACGAGGCGGCGGGTGATGCCCAGCCGGCGCGCGCGGCGGTGGTGCTGGACGGGGCGATCTCGCGGCCGTCGCAATTGCTGGAAACGGTGCTGGCGGGCGGGCGCAAGGGCCTGTCGATCGCGCGCTACAAGGGTCTGGGCGAAATGAACGCCGACCAGTTGTGGGAGACCACGCTGGACCCGGACAACCGCGTGCTGCTGCAGGTGAAGGTGGAAGACGCCGACGTGACCGACGAGATCTTCACCCGGCTGATGGGCGATGTTGTCGAACCGCGCCGCGATTTCATCCAGGAGAACGCGCTGAACGTGGCGAATCTCGACGTCTGACGGTTGCCCGGGGTGCCGGGCAGCGTGGGCATGGCGTCGCGTTTTGATCCGGTCTATATCATAAGTCGATGTCCGGCCTTCCGATCGGACTCGGCTTCTGGGGACCGGGAATGCTCGATTACGAAACCGCCGATTTCTACACCGACACCGGGCTGGTCGACGATCCGCATTCCTATTTCGAATTCCTGCGCAACAAGGGGCCGGTCACGCCGTTGCCGCGTCCCGGGGTCATGGCCGTCACCGGCTATGACGAGACCATCGCGGTCATGCTCGATTCGGAGCATTTCTCCAGCGTCAACGCGGTCAACGGGCCGATTCCGGGCCTGCCGTTCACGCCGGAGGGCGACGATATTGCCGGGCAGGTTGACCGCGCGCGCGGCAAGATCGCCTATTCCGACCAGGTGGTGACCGAGGATGGCAAGCGCCATCTCGATCTGCGCTCGATCCTGCAGCCGCTGTTCACGCCGGGCCGGCTGAAGGCGCTGGAAGAATCGCTGCGCGGCACGGCGGACGCGATGATCGACGGCTTCGCGCGCGACGGCAGGGTGGAACTGGTCAGCCAGTATGGCGGACCTTACGCGACGCTGGTCATCGCCGACCTGCTGGGGGTTCCCGCTGCCGACCGGCTGACGTTTGTCGAATGGCTGAAGGACGCGATCCCGGCCGAGATGAATGCCGAACCGGAGGACATGGCGAACAGCGGGTTCGCCAAGGTGGGCAAGCGGATTTTCATGCTGCTGGCCAAGCGGCGGCTTTATGTCAAGCCCGGCATCCGGCATGTGCGCGAATTGCTGGGCATGAACCGCCGCGATCCTTCGGGGCGGGACCAGATCCTGACCGAGATCGCGCTGGCCCGGTTCCCTGACGGCACGACGCCCTCGCTGGTCGATATCACCTCGCTCGGCGCCTTCCTGTTCGGCGCCGGGCAGGACACCACCAACCGGCTGCTGTCGAACGGCTTCCGGGTGATTGCGACGCGGCCCGACATCCAGCAGCAGTTGCGCGACGATCCGGCGCGGATCAACGATTTCCTGGAAGAACTGCTGCGCTTCGACGGATCGGTGAAAAGCGGCGCGCGGCTGTGCATCAGGACCACCACGGTGGGCGGGGTGGAGATCAAGGCGGGCACCACGATCCTGCTGTCGCACATGGCGGCCAACCGCGACCCGCGCCGTTTCGAGAATCCGCACGAATTCGACATGGACCGCAAGAAGATCAAGGAACACCTGGCGTTCGGGCGCGGGGCGCACACCTGTATCGGCGCGCCGCTGGCCCGGCGGGAAGTGGCGATCTCGATCGAGCGGCTGCTGGCGCGGATGGGCAACATCCGCCTGTCCGAGGCGCATCACGGGGCGGCGGGCGATCACCGCTACTATTACCTGCCAACCTACATCCTGCGCGCGATGGGGGCGCTCTATCTGGAGTTCGATCCGATCTGACGCACGGGTACGCGCCATCCTGGACAATTGCGTCAAAATTGATCCAGACGATGGAAATCCGTTTCAGGACCGGGTCTGCTTTGCCGAACGGTGCGACACCAGGGGGATAGGCAATCACATGACTCGCGTTCCCGCCGGTTCCATCCTCTATCGCGCCGGGGATGCCTGTGCCGGGTTCGTCACCGTTCACGAAGGCTCGGTGAAAGTGCGGCTGACCGGCGAGAACGGGCGCGAGATCGTGCTCTATCGGGTCGGGCCGGGGCAGATCTGCCTGCAGACATTCGGCTGCCTGGTGAACGGCACCCGCTATTCGGCGGAGGCGGAGGCGGAGACGGCGGTGGAGGTTTCGGTGACGCCGCCGCCCGAATTCCGGCGCCTGCTGGCCGAGGATGGCGATTTCCGCACCTGGCTGTTCGCCACCGTGGCGCAACGCTTTGCCGAGCTGGAACGGCTGGTCGAGGACGTGGCGCTGGTGGGGATCGAGGCGCGGCTGGCGCGGGCGCTGCTGCGGCTGATGGACGAAAGCGGCGGCGTGGCGGTGACACATGAGGCTTTGGCGACCGAGATCGGCAGCGTGCGCGAGGTGGTGAGCCGGCACCTGAGCATCCTGGCGCGCGAAGGGCTGGTGGAACTGGCGCGCGGTCATATTCGCGTGCTGCACGCAGAGCGGCTGGGCTTTGTGACCTGAGTCACAGACAGGCGCCGATTCCCCTACCATAAATGGCGCTGTCCTTTTGGAGGGAGTATTTGGACATGCGCAATGAAGGAACCATCGACCGCGTGCTGCGGGTCATCGTCGGTCTGGTGCTGATCGCGCTGGCCTATACCGGAAAGCTGACGCCCTGGGGCTGGATTGGCGTGGTGCCGCTGGTCACCGGGTTGATCGGCTATTGCCCCGCCTACACGCTGTTCGGGATCAGGACCTGCAAGCTGTAGGGTCGCACGGAGGCCGCCAGGCCCCCCTGGCGGTTGCTGCGCGGGCGCTTTGACCTTGGCGGCCCCAACGCCGGCCAAGGCTGAAGCGCCCGTTGCCGGCGTTTATTGAAACGCCCCGATACCGGCAAATTCGCGCGCGCGGCGCTCCTCGCGGATGGCCGCATGGCTGACCAGTGCCAGATCGACATAAGCGGCCGCCAGATGCGAGCCGCTTTCATCCAGCGCGGCCAGCGCCAGTTCCAGCAGCGCGGCGATGCCGTCATCGGGATCGACGTGGGTGAACGCGATCAGTTTCAGCGCGGATTTCATGGCGCCATCCTTTCTGCCGGCCCGGTCGCCGGGGCCGGGGCAGAATGGCAGGCTGGCGGTGAGACGGTGCTGAATGGCCTGTGCAGATTTCGTTCAGGAAATCTGGGCGATTTTTGAACAGATCGCCTTATCCGGCATCGATGTCGCGGCGCACGCGCGGGTCGGACAGCAGCGCATCGATACGGCTCGCCTCGTCGAAGCTCTCGTCGGGCTGGAAACGGATCTTCGCGGCGTATTTCAGCTTGAGCCGGCCGGCGACTTCCTTCTGGAAGAAGGCGGTGTGCGTGCGCAGGGCCTTCAGCACCAGTTCCTCGTCAGAGCCGAGCAGCGGTTTCACATAGACCACCGCGTGACGCAGATCGGGCGACATGCGCACTTCGGTGACCGAAACGGCGTGCGAGGTCAGCACGTCGTCGTGGACTTCCTGCCGCATCAGCAGTTCGGACAGGACATGGCGGACCTGTTCGCCGACCTTGAGCAGGCGGACGGAGCGGGTTTCGGGGGTGGCTTGCTGGCGGGACATGTTCGGGCTTCTAGTCCAGAGGCAGGATTTCGTCGACCGTCACGCGCAGCACATCGGCCAAGGCACGCCAGGTTGCAGGACGACCGAACGATTTGCCATTTTCGAGCAGCGAAAGACTCGCCTTGTTGATGCCGGCCGCTTCCGCCAGCGCGGTGAGGCTGAAGTTGCGATGTTCACGCCAGACGCGCAAGGCGTTCTCACCATCAATCAGGCGGTTGACCATTGCGGAAGGCAGGAATTCTTCACCGGCGTCGCGACGCTTTTCGGCGGCAACGGCAGCAGCCAGATCGTCCTGATCTTCAGCCGCATCGACCAGGCGGCGATATTCCTGCAACGGCAGAACCGCGAGCTGCTTTCCGTCAATTTCGATCAGTTGCATGGTCATGGCCCGATCCTTCTATGCATCGTCATATGCCGAACCACGCGGCTGGACGTCATCGATTTCAATTGCGCCATCACAAAACCGAAACAGCACGCGCCAGTTCTGGACCCGCAAGCGGTATTCGTCGCGTCCGACAAGCCGGGTGACATTGCCGGTCATGGCGAAGGGATCGGTCGCCAGCAGCTCGATCTTATCGCGAATCAAGGTGCGTTTGTCACATCGCCGAAGCGCCTTGGCGGCTGCTTTGGAGTAACGAATTTCCACAAGATGTGTTTAGTATACCTAAACGCTTGGGGCAAGGGCGATCAAACCATTTTTGCCAGAATGCGCTGCAGCGAACGGATATTGCGTGCGGTGCCGCTGCAGTTCAGGCGGCGCTCGATGAAGGCGTTGGACAGGCGCGATCCGGCGACGCCATCGACATAATCGATATAGAGCGCGCGCGGCCCGGCCGAAATGCGTTCCGGCCCGCGCGGGGCATGGTCGGCGATCAGCCGGGCCAGCGCGGCCGGATCGGGTTCACCCGACAGCAGCAGCGCGTGGACTTTCGCTTCGTCGCCATCGGCATAAGGGTTGCCGGCCAGCAGCGCGGCCAGCTCGGCGGCGGTGCGCACCGCAACGAAGCTGCGGATGTCGAAGCGATCGGCCATCATGTGCGCGAACAGGTCTTCGAGGCCGTCGCTGGGGCGATCGTCGAAATCGAACAGGACATTGCCGCTGGCGACGACGGTTTCGACATTGTCGAACCCTTCGCGTGCGAAAGCGTGGCGCAGATCAGCCATCGTCACGCGGTTGGAACCGACGTTGATCGAGCCGAACAGGGCGACATAACGGTGCATGAGGGCGAATCGGCTTACTTCGGATTCGTGGCCAGCCGGTTGAGGTGCTGGATCAGCGCCGGGGCGCCGCCGCTGGCCACCACCGAGGCGAAATCCGACCGGCGTGTGGCCAACTGGCTGATCGCGTTGCGATAGTAGATGTCGATGATCTTCCACTGCCCGCCCGACTGGCGCAGGCGATAGTTCAGCGCCTCGGGCGTGTCGCCGGCCTTGCCCAGCGTGGTGCGCACCAGCTTGTCGATGCCGCGGGTATCGACCTGCGGCAGCACCGTGAATCGCTCACCGCCGAAGCTGTCGAAGTTCTTGGCATATTGCGCCACGGTCAGCGCGCGGAACGCCGAGACCAGGCTCTGCTGGTCGCCGGCGGAGAACGAATTCCACGCCGGACCGACCGAAAGCCGGGTCATCAGCGGGATGTCGAAGGTGCGGTCGATCACCGGCGCGATCAGCCGCGCGCGCCCGGCCTGCCCGGCGCCGCCGCCGGCGCGCATTGTCGCCAGCAGGCCGTTGTCCAGCGTCTGGATCGTCTCCAGCGCCGGATCGGCCGCCTGCGCGAAGGCAGGCACGGGCATCATCAGGGCGGCAAGAACAAGAACACGCTTCATCGCAGGCCTTTCACGTTTGCCAACGCAGATAGGCACTTGCCGCTGACCGTGCAATGAATGCTGCGTTGTGGCGTTGTCAGCGGAAATGGATTAAGGCGCATGTCATTATCCGCGCCGAGCGGCAAACGCCGGCGTTTCGGGGAGCATTCAATGTCCATTCCGATTTCGACCGCGCTGCGCATTGGCGGACATGCGATCGTCAACCACATCAAGGGCGGCAAGTATCCGCTGGTCCTCATGCTGGAACCCCTGCTGCGCTGCAATCTGGCGTGCAAGGGCTGCGGCAAGATCGATTATCCCGACGCGATCCTCAATCGCCGCCTGTCGGTCCAGCAGTGCATGGACGCGATCGACGAATGCGGCGCGCCCGCCGTGTCGATCGCCGGGGGTGAACCGCTGCTGCACAAGGACATGCCGCAGATCGTCGCGGGCTATCTGGCCAAGAAGAAGTTCGTCATCCTGTGCACCAACGCGCTGCTGATGAAAAAGAAGATCGACGACTACAAGCCGCATTCGTTCTTCACCTGGTCGATCCACCTCGATGGCGACAAGGCGATGCATGACAAGGCGGTGGATCAGGAAGGCGTCTACGATGTCGCGCTGGAAGCGATCCACATGGCCAAGGCGCGCGGCTTCCGCGTCCAGATCAACTGCACCGTGTTCAACGACGCGAATCCCGAGCGGCTGGCCAGGTTCCTCGACCTGATGGCCAGCCTCGATGTCGAGACCACGATCTCGCCCGGCTATGCCTATGAGCGCGCCGCCGACCAGGAGCATTTCCTGAACCGGGAGCGCACCAAGAACCTGTTCCGCGACGTGCTGCGGCGCGGCCGGGGCGGCAAGGCGTGGAAGTTCACCAACAGCCCGCTGTTCCTGGACTTCCTGGCCGGCAACCGCTCGTATGAATGCACGCCGTGGTCGATGCCGCTCTACTCGGTGTTCGGCTGGCAGAAGCCCTGCTACCTCGTCGGCGAAGGCTATGTGCAGAGCTTTGCCGAGCTGATGGAAGGCACCGACTGGGATCAGTACGGCGTCGGCAAGTACGAGAAGTGCTCGAACTGCATGGTCCACTGCGGGTTCGAGGGTTCGGCCGCCAGCGAGGGGCTGCGGCGCCCGATGGAATTCATCAAGGTGGGGCTGAAGGGCATCCGCACCGAAGGGCCGATGGCGCCCGACATCGACCTGTCGCACGCGAGGCTGGCCGAGGACGTGCACCAGCAGCAGGTTGCGGCCGAGATGGAGCGTATCAAGGTCGAGGACCCCGAGGGTTATCGCCGGGGGACGCGGGCCGCCTGAGCGGCGGGCGGGGTCAGGCGATCCCGCGCGCCTTCAGCACGGCTTCGATTGCCGGCACGTCGCCGGGGTTGTTCAGCTCGATGCAGTCCCACCCGACCGGATCGAACGACACCACCCGAACCGGCGCTTCGCCTTCCAGGAAGCGCAACTGTTCCAGCCCTTCGAGATCCTCCAGCGGCGAGGGTTCGGCGGCGGCATAGGCGCGCAGCGCGTCGGGGCGATAGGCATAGAGCCCCAGATGCAGGCGCACCGCCTCATGCCCGTTCGCGAGGCCGGTGGGGACATAAGGGATGACGCGCTTCGAGAAATAGAGCGCATGGCCCAGCCGGTTGACCACCACGGTGGTCCCGCCGACGCGGCCCTGGGCCTGATCGGCGACGAGATGGTCATACGTGCTGGCCGAGCAGCGCAGCCCGGCGGTGGCCATTGCCGCGCCGGGATCGGCCGCCAGCGCGGCGACGAGATCGGTGACGATGAACGACGGGGTCAGCGGGGCGTCGCCCTGCAGGTTGACGACGATGTCGAGACCGGCAGGCAGCCCGGCCAGTGCCTCGGCGCAGCGTTCGGTGCCGTTGCGGCAGGTGTCCGATGTCATCACCACCTGCCCGCCGAAGCCGCGCACGGCGGTGGCGATGCGGTCATCGTCGGTGGCCACCCACACCCCGGCGGCGCCCGGGACGGCGCAGGCGGCCTCCCATGCGCGCCGGATCAGCGGTTTCGCTTCGCCCCCGGCGCCGGTCAGCAGCGCCAGCGGCTTGCCCGGATAGCGCGACGAGGGGTAGCGCGCGGGGATGACAATGCCGAATGTCGGCGCGCTCATGGTAAGCAATCCCGCCTTCAGCCGAGGCCGTGCTTCAGCAGGTCATGAATGTGGACGATGCCGACCGGCTTGGCAGGGTGCAGCGCATCGAGCCGGTTGACCACGAAGGCGGCGGTGATCTTGTTGTCGCTGAGGAACAGCAGTGCATCGCCGGCCAGCATGTCGGACGGGATCGACTTCGGCGCGCGGGTCATCACCTCGCTGGCGACGGCGGTTTGCAGCTTGTCGAAATTGCGGCGCAGGTCGCCATCGGTGATGACCCCGACCAGCGCCCCCCGGTCGTCCACCACCCCGGCCAGGCCGAACCGGCACGAGGTGATCACCGAGATCGCATCGGGCATCCCGGTTTGCGAGGTGATCAGCGGCAGTTCTTCCTTGCGGTGCATCAGTTCGGCGATGGGGGTGAGTCGCAGCCCGATCGTGCCGGCGGGATGCAGCGCGCGCATCTGCGTCTTGGAAACGCCGCGCATGTCCATCACGGCCATCGCCAGCGCGTCGCCCAGCGCCAGTTGCAGCGTGGTTGACGTGGTGGGCGCCATGTTGGCGGCGCAGGCCTCGCGGATGCGGGGCAGGCACAGCACGATGTCGGCGAAATCGTTCACCAGCGATTCGCGCCGTGCCACCACGCCGATGATTCGCGTGCCCAGCTTGCGCGCATATTCCAGCACCGCGCGCAGTTCGACGGTGTTGCCCGAATTGGACAGCACCAGCAGCACGTCGCCCGGCGTGACCATGCCCAGGTCGCCGTGCGCGGCCTCGGCCGGGTGCAGGAACAGCGCCGGGGTGCCGGTGGCCGCCAGCGTTGCGGCAACCTTGCGGGCGATATGGCCGGATTTGCCCATGCCGGTGACGACGACACGTCGCCCTGCGGTCAGCAATGCTTCGCACGCGGCGACGAACGTATCGTCCAGCGACTCGGCCAGCGCCTCCAGCGCTTCGGCTTCCAGCCGGATCACTTCGCGACCCCGATCCAGTATGCCTGCGCGGTCGATGCCGTTGGCCGTAGCAAGAATGAGGTTCAAGACCGTTCCACCCTGTTTCCGGAATCCTGACGGACCCCTGTTTTGCGCCGTGCGTCTTGCCACCCTTCTATGCAACAAGATTGCACAAATCCGGCAATTGCAAAAGGACAGGTATGCAGCCTGCCGTCCTGAAATATCATTATAAAATAAATCCAGTGGTTTGCTAAACAAAATTTCCCGTCGAGACGATAGCGGTGATCGATGCCGATACACGCCTGATCGCATTTTTCCAGCAAATGTGCTGCATTGCACAACGGAGGCGCGGCATTCATCGGGCATCGATCGGCTGGGCGAGCAGGCTGGCGGCGCCGGGTGCGATGGTGATGTCGGCGACACGCGCGGCGCGGGCGCAGGCGCCAGCGGGATCGCCAGCAGCGGGCCTGTCGCATAGCGCTGGCGCAGGGTTTCCGTCACTGGCCCGGCCACGCGGTCCAGCCGGAAATGCGGGCCGTCCACCAGCGTCGTGGTTGCATCGGCGGCGACGTGCCGGTGCGGCGATTCGGGGTAAGGCGTGCCGTGCGCCCCGCAGTGCCTTCATCGAGGTGCAGTTCGCGCGGGCGGCCATAGTCGTACAGGCGATAGGTGATGTCGCTGTTCTGCATTTGCGCGGCCAGAATAGCGTGCAAGAACGCTGTGACAGGTTTTTACGTAATGAAATTATGTCAAGAAAAACAGGATCGGAAATCGATCTCTGTTTGCGCCGCAGCCGCGGCATTGGACTAATCGCCACGCGCGATTGCGAAAGTGCGTGCTTTCATGCGTTGCCGTGTGTATCCGGAGAGGCAAGTTGAATGCTGCCGGAACGGGGCAACTGCATGATTGATGGCCGAAATGCCAACATGGCGTCCCGATCCGCCGAACTCGCGTCCGTGCCGGATTCCCGGCAAGTGACAAGGCTGGCGGGCTAGCATGGCGACCAATCCCGCAAACGTCGGCCACCCGGAAGCCGGCACCCGCCTGCGCGCTGCGGAAGGGGCCCGTCCGTCCGCCACCGGCGCTTCGGCGCGTGCCAACGCGGTCGGACGCACCTTCCTGTTTCTTCAGGGGCCGCCGGGGCCGTTCTTCCGCCAGCTTGGTGCCGAGCTGGAGAGCGCGGGATCGCGGGTGCTGCGCATCAATTTCAACGGCGGTGACGAGCACGACTGGCGCGGCCCCGCCACCAGCTATCGCGGTCGTGCCGCGAACTGGACACTGTGGATCGACGCCTATCTGCGCGATCATGGCGTGACCGACCTGGTGCTGTTCGGCGATTGCCGGCCGATGCACATGGCCGGGCACCAGATGGCGCGCCTGCGCGGCATTCGTGTCCACGTCTTCGAGGAAGGCTATATCCGCCCCAACTGGCTGACGCTGGAGCGCGACGGGGTCAACGGCCATTCCAGCCTGCCGCGCGATCCCGAAGCGTTGCGCGCGGCGGCGCGCGGCCTGGCATTGCCGCCCCGCCAGACGCCGATCGTCGCCAGCCTGCGCCGCCGCGTGCGCGACACCTGGCGTTATTTCAACCGCTCGGTCTGGGCGGCGGTGCGGTTGCGCTTCCCGTTCTACCGCTCGCATCGCCCCGGCTCGATCATCATCGAAGGGTTCGGCTGGACCTTCAAGTACTTCGGTCGCGGCATCACCCGGCGCAAGGCGGCGGTGGCGCTGAAGCGGATTGAGGGACGGAAGTTCTTCCTGTTCCCCCTGCAGTTGAGCTCGGACTACCAGATCCGCATCCATTCGCCGTTCACCAGCATGCAGCAGGCGGCGGACTATGTGCTGGCCAGCTTCGCCGCGCACGCCCCGGCCGATGCCTGCCTGGTGGTCAAGGCGCATCCGCTCGATTCGCGCTTCTTCGGGTGGGGGCCTTACGTTGCCTCCCGCGCGCGCAAGCTGGGCCTCGGCGATCGGCTGATCCACCTCAACGGCGGTGATCTCCAGCAGCTCGCCGAAGAATCGCTTGGCGTCGTCGTGGTCAATTCCACTTCGGCCACGTTCGCATTGGCGCGCGGCATCCCGGTGATGGCGCTGGGCAAGGCGGTCTATGCGCTGCCGGGAATCACCCATGACGGCCGGCTGGATGATTTCTGGCAGGCCCCGCAGGCGCCCGACCCATCGTTGTACGATGCCTTCCAGCGCGTGCTGCACGATCGCTGCCTGGTGCGGGGCGGTCTGGCCAGCGAATCGGCCACGCGTATCCTGGTGCGCAATTCGGCGATCCGGTTGCTGGCGGACACGCCCCGATCCGGGTGACGAAGCCGGCCGCTTTGTCCGCCAGGCCAACTGCGAACCGCGCGATTGAGACTGACGCCGCTGCATCCGGAACCTTGCCGCGCGACTCCTGTTTCCGTCGAAGCCTGTTGCTGTTCCAGAAATCTTTTCCTTTCGGGCGAATTGCGATTAAAGGCGGGGGCAATGCGGCGGATTCCTGAATACCGGTCCGGTGCCCCCGGCAGAGACAATCGACGGTGTCGCGCATGGTGATTCCCGCCAATCGCCGGATCGCCGCGATTCCCCACCTCGATCGCTTCGTCGAAATCGAACCACGGGCGATTGTCGGGTGGGGCCGCAAGCGTTCGGGCCGTCGCGCGCAACGGCTGGCGCGCCTGCTGAATCGTCCATGCCTGCTGCTGGAAGACGGTTTCCTGCGCTCGGTGGGCCGCAACGATCCGCCGATCTCGCTGATCGCCGATCGCACCGGCGTCTACTACGACGCGACCACGCCGTGCGATTTCGAATCGACCATTGCCGCCGGAGTGGACGGGGGCCAGGCCACCCGCGCCCGCGCGCTGGCCGCGTTGTGGCGCGATGGCCGCGTTTCCAAATACAACCATGCCGAGGAATACGCCGGCGAGTTGCCGGCGCGCTTCGTGCTGGTGGTGGACCAGACCTTCGGCGATCTTTCCGTGGGCCTTGGCCTTGCCGACGTCGCCAGCTTTCGCGCCATGCTTTATGCCGCGCTGACCGAAAACCCCGATTGCGATGTCGTGGTCAAGGTCCACCCCGACGTGTTCACGCGCGGCAAGGGCGGCTGGCTCGATCTTGCCGGGCCGCAGGCCGCGCGCATCATGGTGCTGGGCAGCGATTGCCATGCCGCCCGCCTGCTGGAAGAGGCGCGCGCGGTCTACACCGTCACCTCGCTGATGGGTTTCGAGGCACTGCTTCGCCACAAGCCGGTGCGCTGCTTCGGAATGCCGTTCTATGCGGGCTGGGGGCTGACCGCGGACGAACTGCCCACCCCGGTGCGGCGTGGGCGCGCGCCGTTCGAGGCGTTGGTCCATGCCGCGCTGATCGCCTGCTGCCGCTATGTCGATCCTGCCAGCGGCGAATACTGGCAGGCCGAGGAAGCCATTGCCCACGTTGCCGCCGCCCGCGCGCGCAGCGCCGGCAGCCGGCGGGATGTCGCCTGATGCCGTTTGGACGCCTGCTTGCCGAGCCGGCCCGGCTGCCGACCACGCACCTCTACTTCGTCAACGCCATGACCGCGCAACTGGCGAAGTGGTGGCGCCGCGCCCCGGTTCAGGCGCGGGGCGCCAATTGCTTCGTCCACGGCGACGCGATGGTGCTGATCCGGCGCGACAAGCCGCGCGTCATGCGCGAGGCACTGCACTGGCCGGGGCGGCTGGCCTACCTGATCGATGACGATGTCGCCGCCGGCATGGCCAGCCCGTGGTTGCCCGAATCCTATCGCGACGGTTTCGCCCGGTTCGAGCGGGAATTCCACCGTCCCTTGCTGGCTCGTGCCGATCTTGTCGTCGCCCCTTCGCGCGCTCTGGCCGAACGGCTGGGCGATCCGGCCGAGAACCGTGGTTGCAAGCTGAAGCTCGACATCCGCCGCATCGACCCGTTCTGGCCGGCCGCCTTTGCCGATACCGCGCACTTCCAGCCGCTGGCGCACGGGGCGCCGCTGCGCATTGTCCACCTCGGATCGGGTTCGCACCAGGCCGGGCTGGAGGCAATCGCCCCGCTGCTGGCAGGCCTGCTGGACCGGCATGGCCATGCCCAGTTCACCTATTTCAGCGCGCGGCCGGTTCATCCCGCGCTGGAGGCGCATTCGCGCGCGCGCCGGATCGAGCCCAAGACCTGGCCCGAATATCGCCGCTGGCTGTCGCGCCATCGTTTCCACCTCGCGCTCTATCCGCTGATGCCCGACCGCTTCGATCGCGCCCGTTCGATCAACAAGCTGCTGGAGCACGCGCTGGTCGGCGCGGTCGGCATCTACCCGGAAGACTGGGTGCCCGCGACGATGATTGCCGGCAATGCCCTTTCCGCGCCGTCCGATCCCGCGCTGTGGGGCGATGTGCTGGAAAGCGCGGTGGCCCGTCAGTCCACGCTGGCCGACATGGCTGCCGGCGCGGCCGCCCAGCTTGCCGCGCGCGATTATGCCGGCCGCCAGCAGGCGCTGTGGCATGAATTCCTGGGCATTCCGCCGGAATGAACTTTGCGCGGGCATTCCTGAGCACGCTTGCCGGGCGTCCGCGCGACGCGCTTGCCGCGCTGTACTGGCGGATCACCGGTCGGCGCGTGCGCGCCCGCAACCGGCTGCGCATCGCCGCCGAGCAGATGCCCGGCGCCTATCGCACCTGGATTCGCACCGTCGAACGCGTCGAACGCGCCGCACTGACCGCGCCGGCGGGCGCGCCGGCCTTCACCGTCGTGCTGCATTGCGCCGGCGGGGACAGCGCCCGCACCCTGGCCTCGCTGGAAGCGCTGGACTGGCCATCGTGGGAACTGGTGGTGGTGCACGGCCGCGACGCGCCGCCGCTTCCGATCGCCAACCTGCCCCGCGTCGTGTTGTCGCCCACCCGTACTGACAACTTTGCCGCCGCGCTGGAAGCGGGCCTTGCCGCGTCGCGGGGCGAGTGGATCGTGCCGATCGCCAGCGGCACCCGGCTGCCTCCCGACGCGCTGGCGGCATGGGCTGCCGCGATTGCCGCCAATCCCGAAGCCACGGCGTTCTATGGCGATCATGATCAGATCAGCCCGCGCGGGGTCCGTTCCCGGCCCTGGTTCAAGCCCCGGTGGAACCATGACCTGGTGCTGGCGCAGGACTATGTCTCGCCCGCCTGCGCGATCGCCGCAGCAAGCCTTGGGGCGGCGCTGCCGCTGCCGGCGGACAGTGACGGCGCGGCCGCCTACGCGGTGCTGCTGAAGCTGGCCGCGCGGGGCGAGGTTCCGGTCCACGTCCCGCAAGTCCAGGCGCATGTGCGCGATGCGCTGGTCACCAGCCCCCGGCCTGCGCGCATGGCGGTGCTGGCCCGACACCTGGCCGGCACCGGTGCCGATCTGCGCGAAGGCGTGGCCGATACCGTGTCGGTCGCCTGGCCGCTGCCCGCCGAACCGCCGCTGGTCAGCGTGATCGTGCCCACGCGCGACAATCTCGCGCTGATCCGCGAATGCATTCACGGCGTGCTTACCCGCACGCGCTACCGCCCGATCGAATTGCTGATCGTCGATAACGGCAGCGTCAGCCCGGACATGCTGGCCTATCTCGATCGCGT
>JAGWVC010000078.1 GCA_018971065.1 Sphingomonadales bacterium
CCCGTCCGCCCCGACGGCATCGACAAGGTCACCGGCAAGGCGATCTACGGCACCGATCACATCGCCCCCAACATGCTGCACGGCGCGGTGCTGCGCAGCCCGCATGCCCACGCCCGCATCACCGGCATCGACACCAGCCGCGTCCTCGCGCTGCCCGGGGTCAAGGCGGTGGTCACCGCGCGCGATTTTCCGGGGCAGGAATCGGTCACCTTCAAGGGCGGTGAAACCAGCGGGGATCGGCGTGACATCGCCGAAAACTGCATGGCGCTGCACAAGGTGCTCTATGTCGGCCACGCCGTCGCCGCCGTCGCCGCCACCAGCGAGGCCATCGCGCGTGAGGCGCTGGCGCTGATCGACGTGCAATACGAAGTGCTCCCCCACGTCATCAGCGTGGCGGACGCCATCGCTCCCGGCGCGCCCATCCTCCACGACGGCATGATCACCGAAGGGCTCGATCCGAAGCCCGCCACGCCGTCGAACATCCCCGCCACCTTCACGATGGCAAAAGGCGATGCCGCCGCCGCAATGGCCACGGCGGATGTCGTCGCGCACGGCCGCTACGTCACCCAGCCGGTGCATCAGGGTTATATCGAACCGCAGGCCTGCGTCGCCACCTGGAACAGCGACGGCCAGGGCCAGATCTGGTGTTCGTCGCAGGGCCACTTCGATGTCCGCAACCTCACCGCCGGCATCCTGCAACTGCCCATCTCCAGCTTGCGCGTCACCCCGCTCGAAATCGGCGGCGGCTTCGGCGGCAAGACCACGGTCTATCTCGAACCCGTCGCCATGCTGCTCAGCCGCAAGTCGGGCCGCCCGGTCCGCCTGTCGATGCGGCGCGAGGACGTGTTCCAGGCCACCGGCCCGGCACCCGGCGGCGTGTTCGACATCAGGCTCGGCGCCCGCAAGGACGGCACGCTGGTGGCGCTCGAACTCGAATTCTGGAACCAGTCGGGCGCCTATCCCGGCAACACCCTGCACGGCGGCTGCGCCACCGCGCTCGGCGCCTACAACATCGCCGATGCCAAAGCGGTCGGCTGGGATGTCGTCTCGAACTTCCCCGATACCCACGCCTACCGCGCGCCCGGCGCGCCGCAATCGGCCTTTGCGGTCGAATCCTGCCTTGACGACATCGCCCTGCAACTGGGCATGGACCCCATCGAAATCCGCCTGAAGAACGCGGTAAAACCGGGCGATCCCAGCCCGTCGCGCCTGCCGCACGGTGCCATCGGCTATGTCGAATGCCTCGCTGCCGCCAAGGCCTCGCCGCACTGGAACTCCCCCGTCGCCGAAGGGGAGGCGCGCGGCCTCGCGGGCGCGTTCTGGGGCAACTACGGCGGCCCTTCCACCGTCGCCGTTGCCGTCGCGGCCGATGGCTCGGTCGCCGTCACCACCGGCAGCCCCGATATCGGCGGCAGCCGCGCGTCGATGGCGATCATGGCCGCCGAAACGCTGCAGGTGCCCTACGATTCCGTGCGCGTCGCCATCGCGGATACCGGCTCGCTGGGCTACTCGATGGTCACCGGCGGCAGCCGCACCACCTTCGCCACCGGCAAGGCGGTGATCCAGGCCTGCGAATCCGTGATCGACACGCTGCTCAGCCGTGGCGCGCAACTGATGGGCGTCGAACGCGATTCTGTCGCGTGGCGCGACGGCGCCGTCCACTGCACCGTCGCGGGGCGTGAGGGCGAAAAGCTCGAAATGTCGGCCATCGCCAGCCGCGTCCACCAGTTCTCCGGCCCGGTCTCGGCCGAGGCGCAAGTCAACGCGCAAGGCTACCTACCCGGCTTCGGCGTCCACATCTGCGACATCGCGGTGGATCAGGAAACCGGTTTCGCCAAGGTCACCCGCTACACCGCCATCCAGGATGTCGGCCGCGCCATCCACCCCGATTATGTCGAAGGCCAGCTCCAGGGCGGCGCCGCGCAGGGCATCGGCTGGGCGCTCAACGAAGGCTATGTCTTCAACGACAAGGGCGCGATGGAAAACCCCGGCTTCCTCGATTACCGGATGCCGGTCTGCTCCGACCTGCCGATGATCGAGGCGATCATGGTCGAAGTGCCCAACCCCGCGCATCCCTATGGGGTCAAGGGCGTCGGCGAAACGTCGATCGTGCCGCCGCTCGCCGCCGTCGCCAACGCCGTCAGCCGCGCCATCGGCACCCGCATGATGGCACTGCCGATGGGGCCGGAGGCAATCCACGCGGCCATCACTGCATAATGGCGAAAGTCATCCCCACCGCGCCGTTCGACAGCAGGTACTTCGGCGGCGCGGTGGAACTCGACGTTCCGGCGGCCAACCTGTTCGCGCTCGTCCGCGCGCTCGACGCGCGGGCGCCGGGCTTCGCTCTGGCGGTCGAGGAAGGCGGCCTCCTCGCGGTCAACGGCACCGCCGCCGACGACTGGTCAGCGCCGCTGTCCGCCGATGCCGAAGTGCTGATCGTCCCCCGCATCGCCGGCGGCTGAACGCTCAGTTGCCGCCCATCGCCACCCAGCGCGGCAACATTGCCGCCACGCGCGGGTGAACATCCCCCGGCAGCGCCTCCGGCGCAAAGAACCCCACCGCGATCACCTCGCGCCCGTCGGCGCGCGCCATGCCCAGCGCCCGCCCGGTCACGACATGGACGTGGTTCAGCGTCCCCGCCAGCGGCTCGATCACGATCTCGGCAAACCGCGCTTCGGCCAGCACGCAGGCGGTCTCCTCGGCCAGCTCGCGCGCGGCGGTGTCCAGCGGGTCCTCGCCGCGCTTCATGCCGCCGGCCGGCAGCACCCACAGCGGGGTGCCATAGGATTGGCGGATCAGCAGCACCCGCCCGTCCGCATCCCGCGCCACCACCCGGCAACCCATCACCACCGGCTTGCGCAGCCGCCACCACCCGCGCCGCAACCCGTCCGCCACCCGCAAGGCCGCCCGGTGAACCGGCTTGGGAACGAAACGCTGCATCGCCCGAACGCTACCCGCGCCGGGCGGTCAGGGCAATCAAACGCTGCAAGCGTGGATGAACAGCTTTTCACGAAGCGCAAGGAAGTCGGGAATGCCGTATTCCTCGGGCGTGGCGATCTGGTCGATCGCGTCGCTTTCGCATTCGGCCAGGTCGATCACCTCGGGCGCGATCTTGTGCCCCGAAATCGCCGAGAAGAACGCCACCACGCGCGGCGTCGTCGGGTCGTTGGCGTTCTGGTCCACCACCATTGCCAGGCGGCCCGAATGCAGCAGCAGCGTCGCGCCCACCGGATAGATGCCCATCGCGTCGGTGAACGCGGCGAACACTTCGGGATCGAACGCGCCGGCGTCGGTGCCCATCCGGGCGATCGCCGCAGCCGGGTCCAGGCTCTTGCCCGCCGCCGCGTTGGTCATGTCGTCATAGGCATCGCAGACCGCCGCCATCCGGCCCAGCAGGCTCAGGTCGGTGCGGCGCAGCGCGGCCGGATAGCCTTTGCCGTCCATGCGTTCATGATGCTCGCCCACCGCAATCGTCACCGGCTCGGGAATCCCGGCGTTGACGCAAAGCTGCAACCCCAGGTCAACATGCGATTCATAGATGTCGGCCGGCACGCGCGAGAAATCGTGGTCGATCGCCGCCAGGTCGAACGGCAGCTTGGTCATGCCCACGTCCAGCATCAGCCCGGCCATGCCCGCCTGCCGCACCTGCTCCTGCGGCAACCGCAACTGCCGGCCCAGCGAGATCATCAGTGCGCTCGTCGCCAGCGCGTGGCGATAGAGCGGCTCGTTGTCCTGCTTGCACTGCATCAGGCCGTTGAAGGCATGGGCATTGCGCTCGACCGAGGCGAAGATGTCCTCGATCACCGGCTCCACCATCGATGCCTTGAAGCCCTTGCCCAGCCGGATCTTCAGGAACGCGCGGCTCACCGCCTTCTTCGACCGCTCGTGGACCGATAGCGCCTGGCCGAACTCAAGCGCCATGCTCTGCGGCGCGGCAGAACGCAGGTTGCCGACATCGCGGATCGCGCTTTCCGGAATCTTCGCCGCCGCGCGATGGCGGGGCCGATTCGCCAGCCGTTCGGCAGCCGTCAACGGCGGTGCCGGATCGATCGTCTCGGGCTCGGGCTGCGCCACGGTGATCGCCGCCGGCGCCGGCCCCGCCTCGCCGACATCGCGCCCGCGCGTCAGGTCGATGATCACCGAAGGCACCGCGCTGCGCCGCAGTTTTTCCAGCCGTTTCACGTCTTTCAGCAGAAACTTCGCCCGCCAGAACGGATGGTCGAACCAACTGCCCTCCATCTTGTGGATGAACATGCCGAGTTCGACCTGCTGGGTTTCGATTCGCTTGTGCATGAGTGGTGACGGCCCGACAAAGATTCGATTGTGGCCACGGATTTACCTGCCGGGGGCTTGCAGCCCGGTTTGTCGCTGCTCCGTATTACCGCTTAGCGGCCGTTTCAGGCATTTTGCTAAGTGTATTCCCCGAATCAGGCAAACACGGTTACCGGCTGCCGCCGCGCCGCCAGCAGCCGCGCCACCGGCAGGTCGTTTTCCCCGCGCAGCGCGGCCTCGAACAGCGCCCGCTTCGCCGCGCCGCGCATCACGAACAGCAGTTCCCTGCTGGCCAGCAGCGCCGGCATCGTCAGCGAAACCCGGTCGAACGGCGCTTCCGGCGGCAAGGGATCGGGCGTGATCCGGCGCACGGGCAGGGGATCGTCGGCGCGCGGATCGGTGTTCGGAAACAGCGAGGCAATGTGCCCGTCCTCGCCCATTCCCAGCCACGCCAACGCAAACCGGGGGGGCGCCGCCGCCTCGCCCAGCGCCGTCACCATCGCGCCGGCCGGTTCCAGCAACGGCCGCATCCGCCCCACGTTCGACGCGGGATGGTCCTCTGCCACCAGCCGGTCATCGCCCGGCCAGAATTCCAGCCGATCCCATTCGATCGACCGGTCCCGCACCAGCTCGCCCAGGATCGGAAACGGCGTCGATCCGCCCGGAATCGTCACCGTCACCCGCCCCGGTGCCGCGGCCAGCGCCGCGCGCAACCGCCCGCCCAGCCAAGCGGCAATATCTGAATCGGCAGCGTTATCGATCAGGGTTACCGGGGGCAGGCTCATGCCCCCCTGCTGGCCTCACGCGGCACGTTCGTCAAGAAACCACGCGCGCCTGATCCGTGCCCTGACCTAATAGGCACTGAACCATCGCCAGACCCGATCGGCGTCACCCACCGCCAGGAACGCCGCCCAGGCCGATCCCACCAGCATCGCCGCCCCGCACAGCGCCCGCGCCGTCCGCAGCCCCCGCCGGTTCTCGATCAGCCATTCGCCACCCAACCAGCCGATCGCCAGCGCCACCGCCCCGCCGAACGCCGCGCCCAGCACCGCGAACCGCGTCGATGTCGCCAGTGCCATCGCGAACACCAGCATCCGCGCCGAATCGGTCAACTGGTGCCACAGGAACACCGCCGCCGCCGCGCCCAGCGAATGCGTTGGCTCCTTCGCCCGCTTCGGCGGCCCGATTACGATCGATTCAAGCCCGCCCCATGCCAGCGCGATCGCCGCCACCAGCAGCCGCAGTTGATGGTTGAACTCGGGCGCCGATTCGCGCGCCAGCAGCCCGGCCACCAGGCAGGCCAGCGCGCCGGTGCTGGCCGCCGTCACCAGCAGCGACAGCTTCTGCCCGTTGCGCGCGACAAGTTGCGCCAGCAACAACTGGTCCCGCGCGCCGATTCCGGCAAGCTGGACCAGCACCAGGGCAAGAAGCAGGGCAACCATGCCCGCCGTTCTATCCGCCGGGCAGGGCAGGGCAAGTCACCTGAACGCCCGCCTTGTGCCACCACGGGAACTTGACCACGCCGCCCCGGTCGGCAAACCCGAACCATGTCCGATACCCTACCCGATTCCATCCCCGCCGTCCTGCTGGCCGATCGTGACCGCATCGCCGCCGTCGTCACCAGCCACGCCCGCCTCACCGGACACCCTCTGCTGGAACCCCACGCCGATCCCGTCGCCGCCGTCTGGCACGCCCCGCTGGTCATCCTCGCGCACGGCATCCAGCCCGATCCGCTGTTCTTCCTCGGCAACCGCCTTGCGCTCGCCGCCTTCGAAACCACGCTCGACGCGCTGCGCCGGATGCCCTCGCGGCTTTCCGCCGAACCCGGCCTGCGCGCCGAACGTGATCGCCTGCTGGCCCGCGTCACCGCGCAGGGCTTCATCGACGATTACGCCGGCATCCGCATTTCCGCGCTGGGCCGCCGCTTTCCCATCGCCCGCGCCACCGTCTGGAACGTCCACGATACCGCCGGCAACCGCATCGGCCAGGCAGCCGCCTTCGCCCCGCCGTCCCACGCGCTGGCCGCGGGCTGAGCATCGATTTCGGCTGGTCGAATTCCCGGGGCGGCTGGTCGCAGCCGGCCGCGAAAGCCATTTGTCTACCAAACCAGTTGAACTATAAGCCGCCCGGCGCGACCTGCCGGGAACCAGGCAGGATCAGGCAGGATCGGATGAGGTTCCGTGCGTGGCGCATGGGTGCGGGGCCTCATCCGGTTCACTGGCCGCGCACGGGCATTCTTCAGGCATCGAACAAAGCAATTCCAGCAGGGGCTAAAGTTTTTCCATAATGTCTATCGAATGAATTGAGTTTATGCGCCGGCTTCCACCCGATCACACAAGGGACCGTTTCATGTCCACGCCACCACCATCGGCCGATCCGCCGTCACCCGACGCCGCCCGACTGCTCGACGAAAGCCTCGCCAGCGTGCGCGAGGCACTGGCCGGCCTGCGCTTCGGCAGCGTCACGCTGACCATCCACGACGGCCGCGTCGTCCAGATCGACGTCACCGAGAAGAAGCGGCTGCGGCCAAACTGAATTCGCTTTCCACTCCACGAACTTTTCCCAACCCACACCGCCGACCGGACCACCGGAGGCATCGTGACACCCAGCAACAGGACCCACGATGACCTTCCGCACCTTCCTGCGCGCCGGCGCCGCGCCGCTCGCGCTCGCGTTCGCCTTCAGCCACCCCGCTCTCGCCGCCGACACCGCCGCCGATCCCCAGCAGAACGTCACCGGCACCGTCACCGGCACCTCCGCTGGCACCGGCGCCAGCGACCCCGGCAACGAGATCATCGTCACCGCGCGCCACCGCACCGAAAGCTCGCAGGCCGTGCCGCTCGCCATCTCGGTGGTCGGCGGCGATCACATCGACAACGCTGGCGCCTTCAACGTCGGCCGCCTCCAGCAGCTCACCCCCACGCTCCAGTTCGCTTCGTCGAACCCGCGCAACACCTCGGTCAATGTGCGCGGCTTCGGCTCGCCGCTCGGCCTCACCAACGACGGCATCGACCAGGGCGTCGGCATCTACGTGGATGACGTCTACTACTCGCGCGTCGCCTCCTCCACGTTCGACTTCCTCGATGTCGCCCAGATCGAGGTGCTGCGCGGTCCGCAGGGTACGCTCTACGGGAAGAACACCACCGCCGGCGCCATGAACATCACCTCGCGCCAGCCCACCTTCACCCCCGAAGTCCGCGCCGAGGCCACCTACGGCAACTTCGATTACCTCCAGCTCAAGGGCGCGGTCTCCGGCCCGCTGTCGGACAACCTCGCCGCGCGCATCGCCTTCTCGGGCACTCGCCGCGACGGCACTGTCCACAACCTGACCACCGGGCACGACGACAACAATCTCAACAACATCGGCCTGCGCGCCCAGTTGCTGTGGAAGGCCTCCAGCAACCTCGAAGTGAACCTGGCCGGTGACTACAGCCACCAGAACACCGAATGCTGCGCCACCGTCTACGTCGCCTATGTGCCCACGCAAAAGGCGCTGAACCGCCAGTACCCCGCCATCTACCAGGTCGCCACCGGCACCGCCTACACCGCCAACCCGGCCAGCCAGAACCCCTACAACCGCCTCAGCGACGTCGATGCGGAACTGCGCGCGAAACAGTCGATCGGCGGCGCCTCGCTGCGCGCCAGGCTGAATCTTGGCGCCGGCACGCTCACCTCGATCACCGCCTGGCGCTTCTGGGACTGGGACCCGTCGAACGACCGCGACTTCACCGCGCTGCCGATCACCACGAAAAGCCAGAACCCGTCGAAGCAGCGCCAGTTCACCCAGGAACTGCGCTACAACCAGCACAGCCAGAATCTCGATTTCCAGGTCGGCACCTTCTACTACACCCAGAAGATCGATACCGACGGCCTGCAGGTCCAGGGCCCTGCCGCCACGAAATGGCTGCTCTCGCCCAACGCCTCGGCCAGCAACGCCTACAACCTCGGCGTGATCGACGGGCTGACCTCCACCAACACCATCCGCCTGCGCAACACGTCGTGGTCGGTCTATGGCCAGGCAAGCTGGCGGCCGCTGCCGGGCCTCACCATCCAGCCCGGCGCCCGCGTCAACTACGACAGGAAAAGCGGCTCCTACGACGCCGTCGTCACCGACAAGGCCGGCAACCTGCTCACCGCCGGGATGATCGCCACCGGCACCGCCACGCAGAAGGCCCAGCTCGGCGTGCTGCTCCCCGAAAGCTACGCACCCGCTTTCTCCTCGTGGAACGTCAGCTACGACCTCACGCTCAGCTACGACATCACCCGCGATGTCCACGCCTATGCGACGTATTCGAAGTCGTTCCAGACCGGTGGCATCAACCTCAACGGCGTCCCCGCCGATGCCGTCAGCGGCCTGCCGCTGCTGCAATACGCCACCGTCGCGCCCGAAGGCGTCCATCACTACGAACTCGGGCTGAAGTCGCAGTGGTGGGACCGCAAGGTCACCCTCAACCTCGCCGCGTTCCGCACCGATATCTCCAACTACCAGGCGGTGTTCAGCGCCAACAACGCCGCGTCGCTCAGCACCTTGCGCGGCTATGTTGCCAACGTGCCGAAGGTGCGTTCGCAGGGCATCGAGTTCGACAGTTCGGTGCGCCCCTCGGAACGCTTCAACGCCTACCTGAACTTCGCGTATACCGATGCCACCTACCGCGATTTCACCAACGCCCCGCCGCCGCTCGAACTCACCGGCGGCGCCACGTTCAGCGGTACCAACTGCGCCATTCCCACCGCGCTGGCCATCAACGTCAGCCCGGTGTCATGCGACATCTCCGGCCAGCGCCTGCCCGGCGTATCGAAGGTCTCGGTGTCCTATGGCGCCGAAGCCAACCTCCCGGTTGCCGCGTTCGGCCGCGAAGGGCAGATCTACCTCGGCGGCGACGGCAACACCCGCTCGTCGTTCTCGTCGAACGCCACCCCGTCGGCCTCCACCGACATCGCCGGCTACACGCTCACCAACTTCCGCCTCGGCTGGCGCACCGAACCGGGCGCTTCGGGCGCCAGGGTCGATGTGTCGGTCTGGGTGCGCAACGCCTTCAACGTCGGCTACCTCGAACAACTCCAGATCGCCCCCAACAGCGTCGGCCTCGTCGTCGGCAACCTCGGCGATCCGCGCACCTTCGGCGGTACCGTCCGCGTCTCGTTCTGATCATTAAACCCCATGCCCGGTGCGCTGGTATTTGCCGGTGCGCTCTGGCATGGGGCCCCGCTGTACGGGATAGGCCCGACTCTACTCCACGCGGAGCGAGCGAGGGATGCATATTTCAAACTGCCGCGCCATCATGGCGGCGGCATTGCTGCTGGCCACCGGGCAACCGGCGCTGGCACGGAACCCCGACAGCGCCGCCGCGCTGGCCGATCAACTGCGCACCACGCAGGCACAACTGGCCGCGCTGCAAGCCCGGCTCGATGCCCTGCAAGCCCGCCTCGATGCCCAGGATCAGGCCCGCGCCGCTCAGGCCGACACCACCCTGGCCGTTGTTCGCCAAACCGGCGCCAGCGCCGAAAATGCCCTGGCCACCGCCCAAACCGCCACCGCCGCCGCAGCAAGAACCGAAACCGCGCTCAAGCCCCTGCACTGGGCCGCCGATACCACCATCGGCGGCCGCCTCTACCTCAACGCCTCCACAATCAGCCAGCACACCGCCGGCGCCGCCAACCCCGCCACCGGCACCGGCCTCAACCTCAAGCGCGCCTATCTCGAAGTCTCGCACCGCTTCGACGGCACGTTCTCGGCCGCCATCGTCGCCGATGCCAGCACCGTCGCCGGCTCCACCAGCACCGGCAATGCCTTCTCCACGTCCGCCACCACCCCGGTGGGCAAGGGGCTGTTCGTCAAGAACGCCTACCTCCAGGCAAAATTCGATCCCGCGCTCGTCATCCGCGTCGGCGCCGCGCCGCTGCCGTGGGTGCCGTTCGTCGAAGGCATGGTCGGCACCCGCTACGTCGAATCGATGCTGCTTGACCGCGTCGGCTACGGCACCACCGCCGATTGGGGCATCCATGTCTCGGGCGATCTTGCCGGCAATCATGTCAGCTACGCGGTCTCGCTGGTCGATGGCGCCGGCTACCGCAACCTCAAGGTCACGAAGGCGGTCGATCTCGAAGCCCGCGTTTCCGCGCAATACAACGGCCTGTGGGGCGCCATCGGCGGCTACACCGGCAAGCGCGGCGCCGCCGTCAACGGCACCCCCACCTTCCGCACCGCCCGCCGCCTCGACATCGCCGCCGGCTACAAGGACAGCCGCTTCGGCTTCGGCGGCGAGCTGTTCCACGCGCGGGACTGGAACAACGTCGCGGTCGATCCGGCGCTGTTCGCCCGCTCGCGCGACAGCGCGCTCGGCTGGTCGCTGTTCGGCAATGTCGCCATCGCCCCACGCTGGTTGGCCTTCGCCCGGCACGACGATGTGCAACCCAGCCGCGTCAACCTCCCCGCGCTGCGCGATTCCGCGTGGAACCTCGGGTTGCAGTGGGAACCGGCGAAAATCGTCGATCTCGCGCTGGTCTGGAAGCACGAGGTCGTCACCGGCGGCGCGCTCGCCACCCAGAACGGCACGATCGGCTGCGCCACCACCGCCAGCCCGGCGTTCTACGCCGCCGCCACCCCCGCCGCCTGCACCGGCAATGGCACCTACAGCGAGCTTGGCCTGTTCACGCAGGTGAAGTTCTGAAATAGGGCGGGGCATCATGATCCTTCCACCCGAACGCCTTGCCCGCTTCGCCCGCCACATCGTCCTGCCCGAACTCGGCGGGGCAGGGCAGGTGGCGCTGGCAAAGGCCCACGTCGCCCTCGTCGGCTGCGGCGGCATCGGCTCGCCCGCGCTGCAATACCTCGCCGCCGCCGGCGTCGGCACGCTCACCCTGATCGACGACGACCGGGTCGAGGCCAGCAATCTCCAGCGCCAGACCGTGTTCGCCGAATCCGATCTCGGCCGCACCAAGGCCGCAGCCGCCGCCGACTGGGTGCGCCGCTTCGACGGTGCCCTCGAAGTGCGCGCGCATGTCGAAAGGATCGGGGGCAGCAATGCCGCGCGCCTCCTCGAGGGCGCCAGCCTTGTCCTCGACGGCTGTGACAACTTCGCGACCCGGCTTGCCGTCTCCGATGCCTGCGTCGGGCTCGGCATACCGCTCACCAGCGCCGCGGTCGGCCGCTTCCAGGGCCAGGTCGCCAACTTCGCCGGCCACCTGCCCGACCAGCCCTGCTACCGCTGCTTCGTCGGCGACGCCTTCGACGCGGCTGATTGCGACACTTGCGCGGCCGATGGCGTGCTGGGCGCGATGGTCGGCACCGTCGGCGCCTTCGCCGCGATGACCGCCATCCGCGTCCTCGTCGCCGGCACCGCCGCCCTCGGCGATCCGCAGTGGGGCAGGCTGCACCTGCTCGACGGCCTCGCCCCCAGCTTGCGCACCATCCGCATCACTCGCGATCCGGAGTGTATCGCCTGCGGGTGAGCGGCGCTATCGCGGACCAGCGTTCCGTCCATCCTGAGCTTGTCGAGCCGAAGGCGACCGAAGGTCAACGACTGCTCTTTTCTTGAACCCGGCGCGTCCCACCGGGCAAGACGGCTGCTCCGTCAATCCGCCCGCCGCGCAAACTCCTCTCGAAAAGTGACCCGGCCTAAGGCCGCGTCGCATTCAGGAACATCGCCCAGAACCCGAAGAACGCGATCACCCCGGTCGCCTCCACCGTCTCCGCCTCGCCGAAATGCTCCACCATCCGCCTGAACAGCGCGTCCGAGACATGCCCCTTCGCCACCGCGCGGGCATAGTCCACCACCAGCTTCTGCTCGGCCGAAAACAGCTCCGTCGGGCACTCGCCGCTGGCCAGCGCCTCCATCTGCAACTCGCTCAGCCCGGCGTTCTCGCCCACCGCCCGGCGGCTTTCGAACGAATAGCGGCTGCCCAACGTCGCGTTCACCGCCTGCGCCGCCAGTTCGCGCAACTGCGTGCGCTGGCTCCAGCCCAACTGGCCCACCACCACGCCGCCCAGTTTCGCCAATTCCGCCGCCAGCGCGGGGCTGCGCGCGGCAATCGCCATGCCGTCGTGATTGGCATCGAAATGCGGATCATCGCGCCCGGCGAACACATGCGCGAACAGGTCCGCCACCGCGCTGCGCTCATGCGGATCGCCCACGCAATCGGACGGACGATGGTAAGCCTGTACGCGCGCGGTCATGCGATTCTCCCTGAACAGCCGGTCGTCCCGACGCCTTGGCCGCAAATCCGCGACCACCCATTGCGCCCGATCAACCCCCGGCGAATCTCTAAGATCCGGTAGGGCTACCGGCTTACCCGATATAAACAGATGTCCTCTAGCGTTTCCTGCAATCCGACGCCCGACGGCTGGATCAGGCCAAAGGTTGGACAAGGAATTTCGATGCGCTTCGCCTATCTTATCCAGGCCCATCAGGACCCGGTACACCTTCAGGCGCTGGTCGATCGGCTCTGCCCTCCCGGCGGCCCCGATCGGGCCTATGTCCACGTCGATGCCGGCAGCGCCCTGTGGCGCGCCGGCGGCACCGGCGTCATCGTCTCCCGCCGCGAAGTCACGGTCATCCCCAATCCGGTCCGCGTCCGCTGGGGCCACGCCAGCCAGCTTCTCGCCACGCGCCTGCTGCTGCGTGCCGCGCTGGCCGATGGCTTCTACCTTGCTCACCTGCTGTCGGGGCAGGACTGGCCGGTCGTCCCGCGTGATCGCATCGTTGCCGAAGCCGGCGATTCCTGCTGCATCGAGGCGCGTCCCGGCGAACAGGCCGAACGCATGGAGCGCATCCGCCTCGATTCGCGCTGGCTGCGCCCCGATCCGGCCAGGCCGCTCACCTGGTACGCCGTCCGCGCGCTGCGCCGGGCGTCGGCGCTGCTTCCTGCCCGCCGCGATCACCCCTGGGGGCCGTGGCACAAGGGCTCGCAGTGGTGGTCATTGCCCCGCGATGCCTGCGAATCGGCGCTGGCGGGAATCGATCGCGCCGCAGGCACCGGCCTCCTCGCCGGCTCGCTGTGCTCGGACGAGCACCTGATCCAGACGATCGTCGCACACGACTACGGCGCGCGGCTTGCCGGCAACCGCCGCTACATCCGCTGGGGCGCCGCCTCCAGCCCCGACGTCCTGCGCGCGGCCGACTGGCCCGAAGTCGTCGCCAGCGGCGCCTGGTTCGCCCGCAAGCTCGATCGCACCGTCGATCCGTTCTTCCTCGAACTGGCCTGAACCCCTACACCAGCTTGCGGCCGAACCCACCGGCGGGCCGCAGTCCCGGCACCGGCCGCATCACGCGCGGCGGCGCCACGGGCCTTGCTTCCAGCAACGGCTCATCGATCGCGCGCGGCATGCGATAGGCCTTGGCCTGCGGGGCAGTCGCCGCCAAATCGTCCGGATGCGCGCGCGGCGCCTGCGGCAGCCCGGCCGGGTCGAAATCGTCGTCGAACACCGACCAGTCGTCGGCCTTGCCGGCAATGCAGCCCAGCACGATCATCAGCACGAAGTCCGCCAGCCCCAGCAGCGCCGGCGCCGCCAGCATACCCGCGCCGGGCATCGCCCCCGCGCCCGTCACCATCTGGCTCGGCCGCATCATGAACCCGCTCAGGAACTGCATCCCCAGCATGATCCACGGCAGCGCCGCCGGCCAGCCGATGTCGCGGCAGCGCCGCATCTCGATCACCCGGAACCAGATGGAAAGCGGCAGCACCGCCAAGATGCACAGGATTCCCGATCCCCAGCTACCCCGGAACAGTTGCATCACCCCGCCAACCAGCAACAGCACCGTGCCGATCATGGTGACGCCGAACCACATCCAGTAACCCGGCTGGCCGATCCGGCCCGATTGATCCGCTTCGAAAGACATTGCCCCGCCTCCGCAATTTCCCGCGAACTATACGGAGCATCCGGTTAATAATCCGGTACTCAATACTTTATCTTCTAATCCATTATTCTGCGGCCGCGCGCGCTTCCGCCTCGCGTGCCGCAAACCACGGCACCAGCCGCGCGATCGCCTCGCGCACTTCGGCGGTCGAAACCGCGAACGAAAACCGGATGAACCGCCCGCCCGCCACCGGATCGAAATCGATCCCCGGCGCCGTGGCCACCCCGGTATCCTCGACCAGCCGCCGGCAGAACGCCATCGAATCGTCGGTCAGGTGGCCAATGTCCGCCCAGATATAGAACGCCCCGTCCGGCGGCGCGATCCGCTGCAACCCCATGTCGGGCAGCGCCGCCAGCATCAGGTCGCGGTTGGCGCGATAGGTGGCAACGTGCCCCTCCAGCTCGTCCAGGCAATCGAACGCGGCCAGTCCGGCATGTTGCGCCAGGCTCGGCGGGGTCAGGAACAGGTTGCCCATCCGCGCATAGGCGGCATCGATCAGGGCAGGGGGCGTGACCAGCCACCCCAGCCGCCACGGTGCCATCGAGAAATACTTCGAGAACGAATTCACCACCAACGCTTCCGGCAAGTACCGCAGCATCGAATGCGTCTCGGCATCGAACCCCAGCCCGTGGTAGATCTCGTCCGAAACCACCCGAATGCCCCGCGCCCGGCACACTTCGGCAATCGCCGCCAGTTCCCCGGGCGCGATGATCGTCCCCGTCGGATTGGCCGGGCTCGCCACGATCAGCCCGTCCGGCGCCGGGTCCAGCGCCGCCACCGCCGCCGCGGTCAACTGGAACCGCTCCGCCGGCCCGCAGGCAATTTCCACCGGCTCCAGGTACATCGCCCGCAGCGTGTTGCGATAGGCCACATACCCCGGCCGCGCCACCGCCACCCGCGCCCCCGGCGCGAACAGGCACGAACATGCCAGCACCAGCGCCGGCGACGCCCCGCACGTCAGCGTCACCTGCCCGGGTGCAATCGCCACCCCCTGCGTCTCGGCATAATGCCGCGCAATCCGCGCCTTCAGCGGATCGCTCTCCCAATACCCCATCGGGTCGCTCGCCAGCACATGCTGCGCCACCGCAATCGCCTTCGACGGCGCCGGGGTGGACGGCTGGCCATACTCCATATGCACGATGCTGCGCCCTTCGGCCGCCAACTTGTGCGCCAGCCGCCCGATGGTGATGGCGTGAAACGGTTCGACATCTGCGATCATGCCCGACGATTAGCCGCCCCCACACGATAGCGCCACGGCGAATTGCCACGCCTCGCCCAAGCCCTTACCAACTACCCTTCATCAGTCAGGCCAAGCTCTCGCCATTCACCGTCCGCCCTGAGCTTGTCGAAGGGCTGCCCTTCTCTTCGCGCCACACCATGCCATCGCCAAACCCAACCCCGGAGACCCCAATGCTGCTCGAACGCGCCGAACTGCAATGCCGCCCCGGCCTCGAAGCCGAATTCGAAACGGTCCTCAAGGGCCGCGTCAGCGAAATCCTGCTCTCGGTCCCCGGCGTCAACTCGGTGAAGATCGGGCGTGGCGTCGAAAACCCGGAGAAGTTCATGATCCTGGCCCACTGGGATTCGATGGAAGCCCACGCCGGCTTCAAGCACCTGCCGGTCTACCCCGAATTCGGCGGCCTGTTCGCCCCCTATTCGATCGGCGGCGCGATGGAACATTTCAACTTCGACTGAAGCGCCCAATCCTCTCCGCCCCCGCGCTCCACGGCTGCCCGGCGCTGCAATAGGCCCGTTTCCGGTCTTGCCCTGATCGAACAAATCTGGAACACGGGCAGCCATGAGTCTCACCCACATCGCCGTGCCCAAAATCTCGATTCGGGGCGCCCGTGAACACAACCTCAAGGGCTTCGACGTTGAGCTGCCGCGCGATCAACTGATCGTCATCACCGGCCTGTCCGGCTCGGGCAAATCCAGCCTCGCGTTCGACACCATCTACGCCGAAGGCCAGCGCCGCTACGTCGAAAGCCTCAGCGCTTACGCCCGCCAGTTCCTGGAGATGATGCAGAAGCCCGATGTTGAGCACATCGACGGCCTCTCCCCGGCCATCTCCATCGAACAGAAGACCACCAGCCGCAACCCGCGCTCGACGGTCGCCACCGTCACCGAAATCTACGACTACATGCGCCTCTTGTGGGCGCGCGTCGGCGTGCCCTACTCGCCCGCCACCGGGCTCCCCATCACCGCGCAGACCGTCACGCAGATGGTCGATCGCGTCATGGCGCTGCCCGAAGGCACCCGCGCCTACCTGCTTGCCCCGGTCGTGCGCGGCCGCAAGGGCGAATACCGCAAGGAACTCGCCGAATGGCAGCGCGCCGGCTACACCCGCGTCCGCATCGACGGTGAACTCTACGAGATCGACGATGCCCCCGCGCTCGACAAGAAGTTCAAGCACGACATCGAAGTCGTCGTCGATCGCATCGCGGTAAGGGACGGCATCCAGACCCGCCTCGCCGACTCCTTCGAACAAGCCCTCAAACTCGCCGAAGGCCTCGCCTACATCGACCTGGCTGACACGACGCTTGCCGAACTGCACAACGAAACTCCCCTCCCGCTTGCGGGAGGGGCCGGGGGTGGGCAGGGCGCAGGCACGAAGGCAGGCGCCATGAAGAACACCGGCCTCCCGCCCAACCGCATCGTCTTCAGCGAAAAGTTCGCCTGCCCGGTCTCGGGTTTCACCCTTGAGGCTGTCGAACCCCGCCTGTTCTCCTTCAACGCCCCGCAAGGCGCGTGCCCCGCGTGCGACGGCCTCGGCGAAAAGCTGCTGTTCGACCCGCAACTGGTCGTCCCCAACGAAGCGCTTTCGCTCAAGCAGGGCGCCGTTGTCCCCTGGGCCAAATCCAACCCGCCCAGCCCGTACTACATGCAGGTGCTCGGCTCCCTCGCCAAACACTTCGGCTTCAGCCTCGAAACCCCGTGGGACCAGCTCCCGCCCGAAGTCTGCATCGTCATCCTCTACGGCACCGCCGGCAAGAAAGTCCCGCTCACCTTCATCGATGGCCGCAAGAGCTACACCGTGGACAAGGCGTTCGAAGGCGTCATCGGCAATCTCAACCGCCGCATGTTGCAAACCGAATCTGCCTGGATGCGTGAGGAACTCGGCAAGTTCCAGACCGCGCAACCCTGCGAGACCTGCCACGGCGCCCGCCTCAAGCCCGAAGCGCTCAGCGTGAAAATCGCCGGCGAGGACATCTCGATGTCCACCCGCCGCTCCGTGTCGGACGCGCTCGCGTTTTTCTCCACCCTGCCCGAAAAACTCACCGCCCAGCAGAACCAGATCGCCAAGGCCATCCTCAAGGAAATCGTCGAACGCCTCGGCTTCCTCGACAACGTCGGGCTTGATTACCTCAACCTCGATCGCACCTCCGGCACCTTGTCCGGCGGTGAATCGCAACGCATCCGCCTCGCCAGCCAGATCGGCTCGGGTCTTTCCGGCGTCCTTTACGTGCTCGACGAGCCCAGCATCGGCCTCCACCAGCGCGACAACGACCTGCTGCTGGCCACGCTCCGCCGCCTGCGCGATCTCGGCAACACCGTCATCGTCGTCGAGCATGACGAGGACGCCATCCGCACGGCGGATCACATCGTTGATCTCGGCCCCGGCGCCGGCGTCCACGGTGGTGAGATCGTCGCCCAGGGCACCCTCGCCGACATCCTCGCCAGCGAAGCCAGCCTCACCGGACAATACCTGACCGGCGCCCGCCGCATCGAAGTCCCCAAAACCCGCCGCAAGGGCAACGGCCTCGCCATCACCGTCGAGAACGCCCACGCCAACAACCTGCAGAACGTCACCGCCCGCTTCCCGCTCGGCATGTTCGTCTGCGTCACCGGCGTTTCCGGCTCGGGCAAGTCGTCCTTGACGCTGGACACCCTCCACGCCGGCGCCGCCCGCACCCTCAACGGCGCCCGCGTCATCGCCGGCCCGCATGATCGCATCACCGGCCTCGAAGCCTGCGACAAGGTGATCGAGATCGACCAGTCCCCCATCGGCCGCA
>JAGWVC010000079.1 GCA_018971065.1 Sphingomonadales bacterium
AAACTGCCCGCCGCGCAACGCGATCGAGGCCGCCACCGGCGGGCTGGTCGGCCGTTCGGGCGTGGCCAGCACGCACTTCCAGGATGTCGACAATTCCGCCGACACCCGGCTGGGCCTGTTCACCTTCATGTACGCCGGCCTGCGCATCGCCGACTTGCGCAAGCCCGAGAACCCCACCGAGATCGCCTATTTCAAGCCGGGCGACCCGTGCATGTCGCACGTCCGCTACCGGCCCGAGAGCGGCCAGATCTGGGTCGCCTGCAATGCCAGCGGCTTCTACGTCGTCGCACTCAAGCCGTCGGTGCGCGCCGCGCACCACCTGCCCGCCATCGCCCCCCGCCGCTGAGGACACCGCCATGCCCGAACTGACCCGCCGCACCATGCTTGCCGCCAGCCTTGCCGGCACCGCCGGGCTTGCCCTGCCCGGCACGCTCCACGCGGCTGATAGCGCGGTTCCGACCGCCCCGGTCGCCACCACCTCGGGCACCGTGCGCGGCCTGCGCCAGGGCGGCGTGTCGCGGTTCTTCGGCATCCGCTATGGGCAGGACACCGGGCTGCACCGCTTCCAGCCGCCCCGCGCGCCGCAGCCGTGGCAGGGCGTGCGCGATTGCAACACGCTGGGCGCCAAGACTCCGCAGGGCATGATCACCATCCCCGGCGTGATGGCCATGCCCAAGCCCGGCGCGCGCGGGTTGCCGGTGATGATGGCGGTGGCCGGGTTGACCAACGCGAAGATACCCGAGAGCGAGGACTGCCTGTTCCTCAACGTGCTGACGCCCGAAGCCTCGCGCCGCCGCAAGCGCCCGGTCATGGTCTGGCTGCACGGCGGCGGCTTCGCGATGGGCTCGGGCTTCGATGCGATGACCGACGGCAGCCTGCTCGCCGGGCGGGGCGACATTGTCTACGTCTCGCTCAACCACCGCCTCAACGCGATGGGCTTCCTCTACCTCGCGTCGATGCACCCCGATTTCGCCGATTCCGGTACGGCGGGGATGCTCGACATCGTGCTGGCGCTGCAATGGGTGCGCGACAACATCGAGGCGTTCGGCGGCGATCCGCATAACGTCACCATCTTCGGCCAGAGCGGCGGCGGCGCCAAGGTGGGCACGCTGCTGGGGATGACCCCGGCAAAGGGCCTGTTCCACAAGGCGATCGAGATGAGCGGGCCGATCGTTCGCCTGTCCACCCCCGAAGCCGCGACCAGCATCGCCGAACAGACACTGGCGACACTGGGCGTCGGCAAGGCGGACGTCCACAAGCTCCAGTCGCTCGACTACAAGGCGGTAATCCGCGCCGCCTCTGCCGCCAGGCCCCCGGCGTCGGATCAAGCAGGGATGATCGCGCGCGGGCTTGCCCCGGTGGCCGATGGCCGCTCGATCCCCACGCATCCGTTCGACCCCGCCGCTACCGAGCTTTCGCGCCATATCCCGCTGATGATCGGCTCGGCCAAGGACGAGGCGACGCTGTTCATGGCCGGCGACCCCGAACTCGGCGCGATGAACGAGGACAGCGCCCGGCAGCGCTTCACCGCCGCGATGGGTGACAAGGGTCCGGCCGCCTTCGCCGCCTACAAGGCGGCTTATCCGCATGATGACGCCAGCTACTGGGTGTCGTCGATGATGACCGACCGCATGTTCCGCAGCGATTCGATCATCCAGGCCGATCGCAAGGCCGACCAGAACGCGGCGCCGGTCTATGCCTACCGCATCGACTGGGAACCGCGCGTGATCGACCGCCTGCTGCGCAGCCCCCACGGCACCGAAGTGCCGCTGGTGTTCGGCACCAAGGTCCCCGCCGCCTTCGTCGGCGCCGGCGCGGACGTGGACGCGCTTTCCGAGCGGCTGATGACGGCGTGGCTGAATTTCGCGCGGCACGGCGATCCGTCGCAGCCCGGCCTGCCCTGGCCCCGCTATGAACGCGGCAAGCGCCTGAACATGATCTTCGATTCGCCGTGCCGGGTTGTGGCCGATCCCGATCCGGTCGCGCGCGATCCGGTGGCGCGCGGCGTGGCCTGACCGGCGCGACGCACCCACCCCCGACTGCCCGCGTTGACAGCACGCATTTCGATACTAAACATATGTTCAGTAATGCGGTCGGCACGGACGGACACGATGGAACTGGCAATCGAACCAATCACCCCCAGCCTGGGCGCGCGGGTCGCCATCGCGGCTGACCGGGTGCTGGAACCCGGCGTGCCCGCGCAACTGCTGGCCGCGCTCAACCGCTATAACGTGCTGATCTTCCCGCAGATCGCCATGCCGGACGAGACGTTCGCCGCGCTCACCGCCGCGATGGGCGAGAAGCACGCCCTGTCAGTCACCGCCGACAGGTCCGCGGCCAGCGACAAGGGCATCTATCGCATCGCGCTGGACAAGGATGACAAGACCCAGCTCGATTACGTCAAGGGCAACGATTACTGGCACATGGACGGCACCGTCTATGACACCCCCGGCAAGGCCACACTGCTGAAGTGCGAATGCCCGCCGCGCACCGGCGGCGACACCGAATTCGCCAACCTCTACGCGGCGTGGGAAGCGATGCCGCCGGCGCTGAAGCAGCGCATCGCAGGCAAGCGCATCGTCCATTGCCTGGAAGCGGTCGGCCGCAAGTTCCGTCCCGATCCGTCAGACGAGGATCTGGCCCGCTGGCACCGGGTGTTTCCGCCCACCGAACATCCGCTGGTCTGGCACCAGCGGGACGGGCGCACCTCGCTGGTCATCGGATCGACCGCGCAGGGCATCGTCGGCATGACGCCCGAAGCCGGCACCGCGCTGATCGAGGAACTGCTCGACTGGTGTACGTCGCCGCCGTTCACTTATCGGCACCAGTGGCAGCAGGGCGATCTGGTGATCTTCAACAACCCCGGCCTGCTGCACCGCTCGCACCCCTACGACGATGCCTCGGGCCGGGTGCTGCACCGGACCACGCTGAAAGGGCACGAAGCCTTCGCGTGAGCAGCACCCGGCCTACGGCATCACCACCACCCGGGCGCGGCCCAGGTTCTGGATGCGGGCGAACGGCGTGGCGGCATCGCCCTGCCGCTGCGAAACCCCGCGCAGCGTGACGAAATAGGTGCCGGGGCGCTCAAAACGGTGAGTAACGCGCACGGTGACCGCCGCCTTTCCGCGCGCGATCCGGCCCGCCTCGGCAAAGCCGCCCGCCTGTGCCGCATCGCCGAAATCCCATTGCGCGGCAATGATCGATCCCGTGCCCGGCGGCGCGGTGATCGTGCCGACCAGCGACACCGCCGCGCCCGGCTTCACCACCGCGCGCGGTCCGCCGTTCGCCGCCAGCGTCACCACCGGCTGGATGCCGTGGCGCGCGCCCGCCGTCGCGGGAACCACCACCTGCCCGTCGCGAACCTCATAGGCGGTGGACGCCGGCGGCGCCTTGCCCGTTTCCACCCAGGCCGCCACGTCGCGCAGCGCCTGATGCAACACGCCCAGATAGGACACGGTGCGGGTGGCATCCTCCTGCTTCGTCGAATCGCCGTGCAGGGCATGATCGGTATACCACAGCCGGAAGTGCGCATCGGCCTGCGCGCCGAAGTGCTGGGCCACGCGCGCCCGATACCAGTCGGCCGACCACGGATAGGCCTCACGGTCCCACAGCGATTCCACCAGGATCATCTTGCCGTCGAAATTTCCCGACGGCACCGAACCGGCGGTCGCCTGGGTGAACGCCGGACCCAGCAGCATCGGCCGCTGCGGATAGAGCGGCTTGCCGTCCGCGCCGCGAAACCGGTCCCAAACCTTGAATTCCGGCCCCGGCACCTGATGGCGATGGTAGGTCTGCGCGGCAAGGAAGTTGGAGTTGTCGAGCTGCACCGCATCTCCCGGCGCCAGCTTGGCCGCCACGGCGGGATTGGTGATGCCCAGCACCGCCACATCGCCGGCTATGCGCATCACCATCAGCCGCTCACCCTTGGCGGCGCCGGACTGGACGATGAGGTCGCCGCCCAGGAACTGCACGCCCGTCGGCGGCGCGGCGGCCAGCCGGAAGGCGACGACCTGCTGGCCCGCCTTGCCCTGCAGTGCCGCGTAGGAATCATCGACATTGCCCTGCTGCACCTTGCCCGCGACCAGCCGGGTGTTCAGCCCCGATTTCGCCGCCTCCAGCGCGGTGATCGGCGCCGCCACGGTGGTGGCGTGCTGCATCCGGTAGCCCGCAAAGCTTTCGGGATGATCGAACCCCAGATAGCCCGGCTTGGTCCAGAAATCGGTGAAATAGCCGGGATCGGCCATCACCACCCCGCCATAGAGCGCGGCGAAACCGTGGATGCCCATCGTCCGCCAGCCGAACCAGCTTTGCGGCGGGAAGCCCATCGCCGTCACCTCGCGCAGCGCATCCGCCTGCTCCGGGGTCAGCCCCTGGTACGGATCGCCACTGCCGCCCGGCTCCACCGCATCGACGATCTGGTCGAACTTGCCGTCCAGCAGCCGCATCGCGTGCATCCGCACGCTGAACGAGTTGGGGATCGCCATGCTGGTGCCCAGCACATACGGCACCGCGCCGTCCCACACCCCGCGCGTGTTCTCGAACGCGCCGGTGGTGCGATAGGCGCCGCCGCTGCCGCCATAGATATAGCCATACGGGCGCCTGCCGCCGTACATCTTCAGCGCCAGCACCCGCGAATAGGCCGCCGCCGCCGCGTTGGCACGGAACGCCCCCACCGTCGGGTCCTTCGAGCCGAAGCCGGAAACCGCCGGACCGCCGCCGTTGGTCTCGACGAAATAGCCGCCGCTGGACAAGGCGAACGCCACCTTGTTCTCCTCGCCCGGCAGCCCTTGCTGGCCCAGGTTCTCGCTGTCGGGCGCGGGGGTGAAATGCTGGTAGAAGCGGCCGTGATAGGCGCTCTTCGGCGGGAAATAGAACGAGAACTTCGTGTCGGTGCCCGTGAAGCCGCCGTGGACATAGCGGTGGCGCACCGGGGCATCGCGCCATTCGTCCTTGTCCACGTAAGGCTGCGCGAACAGCGCGTCGGTTTCAGGCGCGTAAGCATGGCCGGCGGGCGCTTGCGGCGCTTGCGCCTGAAGCGAGACGGCAAGGCCGGCCATCGCCGCCATCGCCATGCCCGTTCCCATGATCTTCAGCCGCCGTGCCCGCATGTTCGCTTCCATTCCCTGATAAAGAGGGGCGCCACCCGGTTGCCGCGAAGCAACCCGGTGACGCCCCTTCCCTGTTTTATGCCTGAACCCGATCGATCAATACTGGAGGGTCGCCCCCAGCTTGATGACACGGCCCAGCGTCCACCCCTTGTACGAAAGCGGCCCGGGCGAATTTTCCTGGACGATCTGCGGCGTCCGGTTGAACACGTTATCGACGATCAGCCGCAGCGACGATTTCGACAGCAGCCCCTCTCCGCCGAACTTGTAGCCGACGAACAGGTTGGCGACCGTGAAGGCGCTGACCTTCACGGCAGCGTTGGCGTAATCCAGCGAGTTGTAGGCGCCGGAATAATTCACCGTCACGTTGGTCGACCAGTTCTTGAGCGACCAGCCCAGCGAGGCCGAGGCGTTGAACGTCGGACCGCTGCCGACCAGGCCGTCCTGGAGGTAATCGACGGCCGGGCCCTTGGTCGATTTGGTTTCCAGCGCCTTGTTGCCATTCAGGCTGATGGTGAAATCGCCCGCGTTGGCGGTCGGCACCTGCAACCTGGCATGGAAATCGAGGCCCGAGGCGAAGATGTCGTTGACGTTGCTGACGCGGAAATCGACGATTTCACCCAGCCCCTTCCCGTTGGCGTTGATCTGCGCAATGGCCGTCGAGCCGTTCGCGGCAGTGACGATGGCCTGATACAGCGGGTTGCTGGTGGCAATCGTGGTGTTGCCATTGCCGAACGCGTAATTGGCCGGGTTGGAAACGGTGAAGACCTGCGGATTGGCCGGATTGATCGAACCCAGTAGGTTGCGCAGATGGATGTTGTAGTATTCGACCCCGAAGTTCAGCCGGCTGGTCGGCTTGGCGTCGAAGCCCAGCGTCCATTCGGTCGCGGTCTGCGGCAGGAGGTTGTTGGACGAGCCGGTCAGCAGGACCACGCCACCGGCAGTCGCGCTGGCGACGCCCGGCCGGTAATCGACGCAAGGCGAGGCGACCGAGCACTGCAACCCGCCCCCGGCGATATATTGCGCCGAGGTGACCGCGAGTGAATCCAGCGCCGTGGGCGCGTTGAACGACTTGCCCCAGTGGCCATAGATCGACAGCCATTCGAAGGGCTTGAACTTGGCCGCCAGCGTGGGATTGGTGGTGCCGCCGAAGTTGCTGTAGTGATCGTAGCGCACCGATGCCGACAGATCGAGCATCGAGAACACCGGCAGCGACACTTCGCCGAAGATCGACGTGGCGTGCTGCGAAGCGGTTCGATAGGCGGTCGAGTTCACCGAGTCGATCGCGCCGGTGTTGAAACGGTTCGAAGCCCGGTTGTTCTGATATTCGGCACCAACCGCCAGCTTTGCGTCCCCGCCCGGCAAGGCGAACAGCGGGCCATCAGCATAGACGCGGGCATCGAATTCCCGGTGCTTGGTGTCGGTGGCGTCTTCCCAGTTGAGGATGTTGTTCAACTCGGTCGCGCTGAGGCTGCTCACGGTGGCAGGCGTGAACACGCCCGCATTGATGTCAGCCTGCGCCAGCGTCTGGTTCACGCCGGGATTGCGGAAGTGGTTCGACGATTCGCCATAATTGGCCGAAGCGTGGACCTGCCACTTGTTCAGCGTGATCGTGAATTCGGGCGAGATGTTGAACACCGAGTAGGCGTTATACGACAGTCGCTGCCGATAGGCGGAATTCGCGCCGAACGAGAAGGCGGTGCCGGCGTCCAGCGTCAGGAACGTCATCGGCGCGGCGCTGGCAGGGAAAGCCTGCGCCGTGGTCGTCATGCCGATCGGATAGGCCGAAAAGGTGACCCGCTTGTCGGTATAGCTACCCGTCATGCGGAAATCGATGTTGTCCGAAATCTGCTGATAGACCGAGGCGAACACATTGTAGCGGCGCTGCTTGGGAAAATAGGACTGCGCCAGGAAGTCGTCGCACTTGGTCCCGCTCGCCGTCGTGCCGGTGCCCGGAATGGCGGGATTGGCGATCCAGCCATAGCCCGGGATGTAGGCCTTGGTCACCGACGTTCCCACCGGCGAAAGGCACTGGGTGCCCTGCGGCAGGAAAGTCGAGCCCGACCACAGCCCCGAACGCGCCCACGTGGTGTCGCCGTTGGTGACGTTGCTGTTCGCGTCATACCCGAACGAGATGTAGGCGCCGCCGTTCGACCAGTTCTTGCCGGCGGTGATCGAGCCGTTGTACTGCTTGTAGCTGGTCAGTTCGTTGCCCAGCCCGAGGGTGCCGTCGAGCTTGATGCCATCGAACTGCTTCTTGGTGATGAAGTTGGCCACGCCGGCGATGGCGTCCGCGCCATAAAGCGACGAACCGCCATCGGTCACCACATCGAGGCGTTCGAGGATCGCGGAAGGAACCGAGTCCGGATCGACGCTGTCTTCAAAAACGCCAACCCCGGCCACGCGGTGACCGTCCACCAGCGTCAGCGTGATCGAGCCGGAACCCTTGTTGAACCCCGGAATGCTGCGCAGGTTGACGCGCCCGAACGAGATCAGCGCGTTCGATCGCGGGTCGGCAACCGGAATCTGGTTAAAGCTGCCGAACTGCGGAATCGAGGCCAGCACTTCCTGGGTGGTGCCCGCGCCAAGCTGTTCGATCTGCTGCGCGGCGACGGTCACGGTCTGCGAACCGGTGACCTGCTGGCCGCGGATCAGCGTGCCGGTGACGACGATATCGAAATCGTCCTTGTCCTTCGACGGCTTGGCATCCTGCGCGTAAGCGGCGCCGGGCACGAGCGCCAGAATGGCGGCTCCGGCGAACAGGTGGCGCAGGCGTGATGTGCTGGAAGTCATGGTGGCATCCCCCCTTGATTGGATTTATGGCCTTCACCGCCCTGCTGACTGGTCAGGCCAAAGTCGTCAATAGTTTTTTTGCATCACCAAAAAATCATGGCGCCACTGTGGGAAATGCACCACAACCTGCCCGCAACCACCGATT
This sequence comes from Sphingomonadales bacterium, assembly GCA_018971065.1. Next base: position 8,044 of record JAGWVC010000079.1, read on the forward strand.
TGCGGGGTGACGCCGGGGCAGTGGAGCCGCTATCCCCCCGCTTGATAAACACAGCGCATCCGGCCACGGCCGGGTGCAGGGAACCAGCAAATTCAATGCGTATCGGCGACAGTCACTACAACCGCCATCAGGTGCTGCGCGAACTGCACCGGCGCGAACCGGTCAGCCGGACCATGCTGTCCGTCGCCACCGGCCTGAACGCCGCGACGATCAGCGCGATCACCGGCGACCTGGTCGAACGCGGCGTCGTCGTCGAGGAGAAGCCGCGCGCCTCCGGAATCGGCCGGCCGCGCGTCAACCTGCGGCTCAGCGTCGATTCGCACTTCACGCTCTGCGCGGTGATCGTGCCATCCGAAGGCCTGCGCATCGCCATCGTCGATCTGCGCGGCGGCATTGTCCATTCGACGCTGGTCACGCTGCAACGCACCGCGCGGGTGGAAGACCTGGCGCGCGAAATCTGCCGACACCTGGCGCAGGCGCTGGCCGCTTCGGGCATCGATCGCGCGAAGATCCTGAACGTGGCGCTGGGCCTGCCCGCCGTGGTCGAACGGCAGACCGGCGTGGTCCACTATTTCGAGACGTTCGCATCCGGCCCGGTCGATGTCCGGGCGATCGTCGAGGCCGAGCTGGGCCTGCCCGCATCGATCGACAATGCCCACAGCCTGCTGGCCAGTTGCGAGCACTGGTACGGCAACCATGCCGCCAGCGAGAATTTCGTGCTGCTGATGATCGACCTCGGCGTGTCCTCGGCGGTCTATCGCGACGGGCTGCTGCACAGCGGACGCCACGGCATCGAACCCGAAATCGGCCACAGCAAGGTCTTTGCCGCAGGCGGGCGGGCCTGCCGTTGCGGTGCCAGCGGCTGCGTCGAGGCTTACGTCTCGATCAGCGCGATCCTCGGCCAGCTCATCGAGCTGAACACCAGCGACTACATGGCCGCGCTGGAACTGTACGAACGCTTCGAGCAGGCGGCGTTGCCGCAAGGCGTGCCGTCGCCGGCCGCCGTGCCGCTGTTCCGGCAGGCGGGGGGCATCCTGGGCACGGCCGTCGCCAACCTCGTCAACATCGACGATCCCGAACGGATCGTCATCCTGGTGCCCAGCCGGGGCTATGCCGATGCCGTAAGGCCGACGTTCGACGCCGCGCTGCTGCGCGACACCTGGCCCACCCTGCGCGGCCGGGTCGAGGTGGAGTTCAAGGAATACGACAGCGCGATGTACTTGCGCGGCGCGGCGGCGCTCACCCTGGAACGCTTCTACGAGCAGCGCCCGCAGTAAGCGCGAGAATGGCATCGACAACCACCGTGCAATAGGCCTCGAACCGGGCCTCGCTGAACCTGCCCGATGCCGTTTCCGACCGATACCAGCCGCCAACCGAGTGGATCAGCAGGCTGGCCAGATGCTGCCACGGCGCGTCCGGCCCGCCGCGCGATGCCATATCCGCCGCCAGCGTGTCGACATAGCGGGCCAGCGCCGCTTCCTGCCAGCACCACGACAGGTCGGGACGGGTGCTGGCAACCGACTGGGTCAACTGCATCAACTGGCGGTATTCGGCCCACGCCATCACCGCCACCAGCCGGCGGGCATATTCGTGCAGGCGTGCGCCCAGTTCCTCGGGCAGCGAATGGTCGTTCGCGCTGGCCCGCAGGTGCAACTGCTGCAGCAGATCCTCGATCACCGCCAGCAGCAGCGCATCCTTGCCGGCATGGCGCGCATAAAGCGTGCCCTTGGACACGCCCGCCGCGCGCGCCACCATGTCCATGTTCGTCGCCTCGAACCCCGGTTCCAGGAACAGCCGGCGCGCGGCGGCGCGAACCAGTCCCTCGATCTCGGCCGCCCGCGCCGCCGTGGGACGCCCGGCGCGAACCCGGGGCGCCGGCGCATCCTTGCCGATCGTGCCTGCATTGACGGTCATGACGCCCGGGCGCCTGCCCGCTAGCGCTTCGCGGCGCAAGCCTTTCGGTCGGTTGCCGCCCAGCGGATCGCGCCTTCCAGCATCGCCACGTTCTGCGGCTGGCTGTAGGTTTCGGTGCGGTGGCCGATCGCCGAATAGAACATGCGGCCGCCGCCGACGCAGTTGGTCCACGCCAGCGGGTGATCGCCCATGCGCAGGTCCACGCCCATCGGCCCCACCGGGCTGTAGGTGCTTTCGTCCAGCGTCAGCAGTACCTTTGCGCCCACCTTGCGCGGGTTGGTGGTGAACGAATACCATTCGTCGGTCATCCGCCATTCGGCCGGCAGCGTGCCCGCCAGCGGATGCGCCTTGTCCACCGCGATGCGCGCTTCCTGGAACTGCGGGCTCATCGGATGCGCCAGGAACCGCGCGCCGATCAGGCTGTCGGCATACCAGTCCCAGAAGTACGACGGATCGCCCGCCGACCCGTGGATCGCCACGAAGCCGCCGCCATGCGCCAGATAGGCCTGCAACGCACGACGCTGCGCCAGGGTCAGCACGTCGCCACTGATGTTGTTCCAGATCACCGCGTCGAACTTCGCCAGCGTGGCGGGGTTGAACGCGCCGCCTTTCTCGGTCGAGACGATCGCCCAGCCGTTGCGCTCGGCCATTGCCAGGAACGCGGCGTGCGCAGCGTTGACCGACGGCTCATCCTTGAAGCCGTTGATCTTCTCGAACAGCAGCAGGTGCGGCTTGCCCGCTGGCAGCGCAAACTGCGGCACGTCGTTATCGTAGCGGGCACAGCGCGCCACCTTGTCGGCCGCCGTCACCGGCAGCTTGCGCAGCGCCGCGTCAATCGCCGGCAGCGCATCGTCCTTCATCCCGGTGAACATGCCGGCCTTGCGGATCGTCAGGATTGCCGAAAAGGTCGGCGGGGTGGTGCCGACGAAGCGGGCCGGCCCCTTGTCGAACGAGCGTCCGGAGGCCTTCTCGACCACGGCCCGCGCCGCCGGGCTCAGCAACACGTCGATCAGCGGCGAGTCCACCGTGAACGGCGCATCGCGCAGCGGGCAATCGGTAACCGGGCGGGCCGAAGCCGTACCGGAAAGCGCGCCCAGCAGCGCCGCGCCGGCCAGGGCAAGAGTGCGGAATCGGTTCATCACAGCGTTCCTTCCTTCATCAGCTTCACGGCATGGTCGGCCGCGCGCGCGGTCAGCGCCATGTAGGTCAGCGACGGGTTGACGCAGCCCGACGAGGCCATCGCCCCGCCATCGGTGCAGAACAGGTTGGGCACTTCGTGCGCCTGGTTCCAGCCGTTCAGCACCGAGGTCTTCGGATCGCGCCCCATGCGCACGGTGCCCATCTCGTGAATGCCCAAGCCCGGAGGCCCCGGTTCGGTGGCCTGGTTGACCACGAACGCGCCCGCCGCTTCCAGCATCGCGCGGCCATCGGCCAGGATCTGCTTGGCCATTTTCGCCTCGTTCGGCCCCTGCTGGCAGGCGATGTCGGGGATAGCCATGCCCCACTTGTCCCTGCCCTTGCCCAGCACCACCCGGTTCTCGGGGTTGGGCAGCATTTCGCCGAAGCCCGAGATGAACGCCATCCACGGCCCGATGTGGTGCGCGGCTTCCTTCATCTCCACGCCCAGGCCCGGCGATTGCGCGCGCGGCCGACTGCCCATCCGCGACACCCCGCCCTGGAAGCCATAGCCGCGCACATAGCCGTCGCCGTCCTCGGCAAAGTTGCGATAACGCGGGATATAGATGCCGGTGGGGCGGCGGCCCTTGTAGGTGCTGTCCTTCGGCCCCGGGAACATGCCCGCGGTGGACAGCGCATACATGTGGTCCATCAGGTTGCGGCCCACCTGGTCCGAGCCGTTGGCGAGGCCGTTCGGATTGCGCTCACTGCCCGAATTCAGCAGGATATAGGCCGAGTTGATCGCCGAAGCATTGAGGAACACCAGCCGCGCCTCATAGGTGCGACCCACCTTGGTCTTGCGGTCGATCACCCGCACCCCGGTGGCCTTGCCGGTCTTGGGGTCGGTGATGATCGAATGAACGATGGCGTCGGTCACCAGCGTCAGGTTATTGGTGCGCCGCGCGGCGGGCAGCGAGTTGGTCAGGCTTGAATGCATCGCGCCGAAGCTGCACCCGCGCTCGCAGATCGAACGGTTGTTGCAGCTCGACCGGCCCAGCTCCTCGTGCCAGGGCTTTGCCACCGACAGGTTGGCGGTGCGGCCGATGATCACCTTGCGGCTGCCCCACTTGCCTTCCACCGCCGCCTTGAACTGCTTCTCGGCGTCGTTCATCTCGAACCCGGGCAGGTAGTTCTCGCCATCCGGCAATTGCGCCAGCCCGTCACGATCCCCCGCCACGCCGACGAAGCGTTCCATCTTGTCGTACCACGGGGCGATGTCGGCATAGCGGATCGGCCAGTCCACCCCGTGCCCGTCCTTGGCGTTCGCCTCGAAGTCGAGGTCGCACAGCCGATAGCTCTGCCGCCCCCACATGATCGAGCGGCCGCCGGTGTGATAGCCGCGAATCCACGCGAAGTCCTTGTCGGCGGGCGTGGTGTAGGGGTGGTCGCTGTCCTTCACGAAGAAGTGCTTGGTCGCTTCGCTGTGTGCATAGCACTGGCTCTGCACCGCATAGTCGCGCGCCACCTCCTCCTCGGGCACGCGCATGGCGTTGGGAAACTCCCACGGCATCACCATGTCGGTGTAATCCTTGCCAGGATCGACATCGTTGCCGCGTTCCAGCACCAGCACTTTCAGGCCGGCCTCGCACAGTTCCTTCGCGGCAATGCCGCCGCTCATCCCCGAGCCGATCACGATAGCATCAAACATGTCGTATTCTCCGGTCGGAAGCATCGCGCGGAAAACGGAAAAGTGGTTACCGGTTTTCCGCTGGCAGCGATGCGACCACAAAAATCAGAAGGGGCCGCCGTTGCCGGCAGAGGGGCGCATCCCGGGGGTGATCTTCAGCGAAGGCACCCACTTTCCGGGCACGTGTTCGTAGATGATCTCCTTGGTCATCGCGATTTCGCTGCTGTAATACAGCGTGATCACCAGGTCCTTGAGCTTCACCCAGGCCGGGTTCATCACCGGCGGGCCGGCCATCATCGCCATCAGCGCGTTCAGCTTTTCGGTCGGCTTCGGACCGGGCTTCAGCGCGGCCTTGTCGAACGGCACCAGCAGTTCCTTGCGGCGCGCCGGGGTCAGCTTCGCGAAGCCCTGCTTGTCGGCATCGAGCGCCAGCTTGTCGACCTGCGCGATCACGCCGACGATCTGCTCGCGCGATTGCGCCGAGGCCCAGTTCACCAACATGCCGTCGATCAGCCGCGGCACGCCGACGCCGACCGCGCCGGGCGTGTCGGTGGCCGGGATCACGGTATCGGCGATGGCGCTGAGTGTCGCGAACTGCGGCGCGGCCAGGAACTTCTTCGCCGCCGCCTTGCCGCCTGCGGCAAAGGCATCGGCCGGCAGCGCGCTGGCGCCCAGCAGCAGCGCGACGCGCCCCATCAGCGCACGCCGGTCCATCGAGAATGCGTCGGTCATCATGCCTGCTCCCAGCAGTTGCGAATGTAGTCGAACCCTTCGGTGTAAACCTCTTCGGGGTTGGCGAAAAAGTCGCGCCACACCCGCGTCGCGGCGGCCAGTTCGGGCAGGCCGCGCCCGAACGCCTCGATCGTCAGCCAGCCGTCGTAATCCAGCGCGCGCAGCGCCCGGATCGTCTCGCGGATCTTCGCATGGCCCTTGCCCGGCGTGCCGCGATCGTTCTCGGAGATGTGGACATGCGCCAGATGGCCCGAGGCGTGCAGCGCGTGCAGCGCCGCCAGCGGGTCCTTCTCCTCGATGTTCGCGTGGAAGGTGTCGTAGAGGATGCCTATACCGCCCTCTCCCACCCGCTCGGCATAGGCGATCGCCTGCTCGCAGGTGTTCAGCAGATGGGCCTCGAACCGGTTCAGCGGCTCCAGCCCGGCGGTGATCCCCGCGTCACGCAGCAGCGGCAGCACCCGGCGGTGGACTTCGGCGCAATGCTCCAGCTCATCGCCCGTCGGCGGATTGCCGCTGAACACGCCCAGCGGCTGGAACCACGGCCCGGCCATCACCGTGCCGCCCAGCGCATGCGCGCAATCGACCACCCGGCGCAGGTGATCGAACCCCGCCTCGCGGTGCGCGGCGTCGGGCGAGATCGGGCTGTGCGCTTCGTCGGGGATCAGCGCCACGAACGTGCGCTCCAGCCCCAGATCGTCCAGCACCGCGCCCAGCCAGCGATAGTGGCCGACATCGCCGGCGTCGAACACCGGCACTTCCACCCCGTCGAACCCGGTTGCCTTGATCGCCGCCATCGTCGGCACGTGCGCGTCGGTCACGTGTCCGGTCCACAGCAGCATGTTCATGCCGATCTTCATCGAATTCAGCCTTTCCTGCGCTCGGCCAGCCGCACCGCGCCGAACACCACGAACAGCACCACCGGGATCACCGAGATGGTCTTGAACGAGACTTCGGCGGCGTGGGCCAGCACCGCGTGCATGGCGGGCGTACCGGGCTGCAACGCGGCGAACGCGGCCTGCCCGCCGGCCTTGGCGATCTTGGCGTTGTCATAGATCTTGCCGATCTGCGGCAGCACCAGCCAGATCGCCAGCGCGCCCGAGAAGTTGACAATGCCGATCCCCCACGAGCCGCTGCGCGGATAGCGCCGGGCAATCGCGGCCAGCATCGTCGGCCACATGAAGCACACCCCGAAAGCCCACAGCGTTGCGGCCACCAGCCCGGTAACCGGCGAGTTGGCAGTGGCCAGCAGGTACAACCCGATTCCCGCCGGCACCGTGCTCATCCACAGCAGCCCCATGTCGGAAAAGCGGTGTTCCAGCGGCCCGGCAAAGTGCCGCATGGCGAACATGATCGCCGCGACATAGACGTTCAGCAGCACGCCCTGCATCCCCACCGTCTCGGTCAGCGCCACCTGCACCCAGGCGCCCGGCGCCAGTTCGGTGGACGCGGTCAGGAACATGATCGCGGGGAAAATCCAGAAGCCGATGTGGCGGAACGGCTCGGCCAGCATTTCGCCGAACGGCACGCCCGCCACCGTGCTTTCGGTCTGCGGAAATTCATGCCGCATCGCCCACAACCCCAGCACCAGACCGGGCAGCATGATCAGCGCGATCAGCGTGCGCCAGCCCAGCCCCGCGCCGAACAGCCCCACGCACAACAACCCGCCGACGATCATCCCCGCCGGCCACCACGCGTGCAGCACGTTCAGCTTGCCGGTCTTGTCCTCGGCATAGATCGTCGTGGTCAGGGCGTTGATCGACCCTTCGGTGGCGCCCCAGCCGAAGCCGGTGGCGATCATCCCGGCGGTCAGCAGGCCGTGAACCGCGGCGAAGCTTCCGCCCGACGGCGCCAGCAGGATCAGCGCCGGCCCGGCGACGAAGCAGGCGGCGGCGAACAGCACGATCCGCTTCGCGCCGATCCGGTCCAGCAGCGGACTGATCACCAGCAGGCTCAGCGCAAAGCCCAGGAAGGCGTTGCCCAGCGCCGATGCGATCAGCTCGCCCGAATGCGCGGCATCGACCGGATCGAACAGTTCGGCCTTCATCGCTTCCGAGGCACCGCCGCGAATGGCGTTGGCCACGGCAGCGGTGAACAGCGCCAGCACGCTGATCCAGAATATGGCCCGGTGATTGGCCGGCCTTGCAATCGTCATCGCTGCTCTCCCCCTTGCGACCCGGTTCAGGCCAGCCCCAGCACCTTGCGGATCAGGTCCATGTCGGCGCCGGTCCCCGCGAAGTCGTCGAACGCCTTGTCGGCCTTGCGGATCATGTGGCGGGCGATGAACGGCGCGCCCTCGGCCGCGCCCTGCTCGGGGTGCTTGTAGGCGCACTCCCACTCCAGCACCGCCCACCCGGCGTACCCGTGGTGAACCAGCTTGGTGAAGATGCCGGTGAAATCGATCTGGCCATCGCCCAGCGAGCGGAACCGTCCCGGCCGCTCCGCCCAGCCCTGATAGCCGCCATAGACCCCGCTGCGCCCGTTCGGGCGGAACTCGGCATCCTTGACGTGGAAGCACTTGATGCGGTCGTGATAGATGTCGATGAAGGCCAGATAATCAAGCTGTTGCAGCACGAAATGGCTGGGATCATAGAGGATATTGGCGCGCGGGTGGTTGCCCACCGCGTCCAGAAACCGCTCGAACGTCACGCCGTCGTGCAGGTCCTCGCCGGGATGCAGTTCATAGGCGGCGTCCACCCCGTTCTCGTCGAACACGTCCAGGATCGGCGTCCAGCGCCGCGCCAGTTCGGCAAAGCCTTCCTCGACCAGCCCGGCGGGACGCTGCGGCCACGGATAGACCGTGTGCCACAGCAGCGCGCCCGAGAACGTCGCGTGCGCGGTGCAGCCGAAGCGGCGGCTGGCGCGGGCGGCCAGCTTGAGCTGGTCCACCGCCCATTCGGTGCGCGCGGCAACGTTGCCATGCACTTGCGGCGGGGCAAACCCCTCGTACAGCGTGTCGTAAGCCGGGTGCGTGGCGACAAGCTGGCCCTGCAAATGCGTCGAAAGCTCGGTCACTTCCACGCCGTTGGCGGCGCACACGCCCTTCACCTCATCGACATAGTCCTGGCTGTCCGCCGCCAGCTTCAAATCGAACAGGCGGCTGTCCCAGGTGGGAATCTGCACACCCCTGTAACCCAGCCCGCCCATGTATTTCGTGATCGCGTCGAGCGAGTTGAACGGCGCCGCGTCACCCGCGAACTGGGCCAGGAAAATAGCGGGACCCTTCATCACTTCGTCTCCTGCAGATCGACCCACACCGCGCCACGGCGGCTGGATTCAAGGCTGGCGCGCAGGAATTCCATGCCGCGCAGGGCGTCGGCGATGGTGGCAAAGCCCGGCTCTCCGGCCGGAACCGGCGCCCCGCGCAACCGCTCGCCGAACGCGCGATAGATGTTGGCGAACGCTTCCAGATAGCCTTCCGGGTGTCCGCCCGGCGTGCGCTGGATCGCCAGGACGCCGGGATCGAGGTAGGCCCGGTTCGCGCCCGCGTGCCAGATCTCGGTCGGCCGGTCGCGATAGCCGATGCGCATGGTGTTCGGCTCTTCCTGTCGCCAGTGCAGCCCGGCCTCGTCGCACCATACGTCGATCGCCAGGTCGTTGATGTCGCCCACTAGCACCTGCGATGCCGTCAGCGTGCCCCTGCCCCCGCCGGACAAGTGGAACAGCGCCGCGCCGTCGTCGTCGATGCGGCGGCCGTCCAGCATGGTCAGCTCGGCGCAGATGCGGGTGATGCGTTCGCCGGTAATGAACTCCGCCAGGTTGGCGGCATGGGTGCCGATGTCGCCGAACGCGCCGGCATCGCCCGATTGCGCCGGATCGACGCGCCAGGCCGCCTGCTTGTTGTTCTCCAGGTCAGCGGCGCGGCTCAGCCAGTCCTGCGTATATTTCACCGCGACGCGGCGCACCTTGCCCAGCTTGCCCGAGGCTATCAGTTCGCGCGCCTGCTTGACCAGCGGATAGCCGGTGTAGGTGTGCGTGACGGCAATCTTCCGCCCGGTGCGCGCCACCGCATCGGCAATCGCCCGCGCCGCGTCCACGCTGTCCGCCAGCGGCTTGTCGATGATGACGTCGAACCCCGCTTCCAGCGCGGCGATCGCGGGTGCGGCATGGGCATGGTTGGGGGTGACGATCGCCACCGCCTCGATCCGCTCATCCGCCGGCAACGCGGCTTCGCGCGCCAGCATTTCCGCCCACGAACCATAGCTCCGGTCTGCCGGCAGGCCGATCTCCAGCCCCGATGCCCGCGCCTTCTCCGGCGTGGACGACAGCGCGCCGGCCACCAGCCGCCAGTTGCCGGCAATCGCGGCGGCGGTGCGATGCACGCCGCCGATGAACGCGCCCTGCCCGCCGCCGATCATGCCATAACGGATCGGTGCCATCACTTTGCCTCCCCCGCACATTCACTGCCGGTCCGGCGCGCCGCCCAGCCGATCGCATTGGTCAGCAGCGTGACGTTCTGGGGTTCGGCAAACGCCTCGGCGCGATGGCCCAGCGCCGAATAAAGCACGCGCCCCTTGCCCTGGCAGTGCCACCAGACCACGGGATGGTCGTTGCCCATGCGCAGGTTCTTCCCGAACATGCCCTCGGGGTTGTAGGTCTTTTCATCCACCGCCAACAGCACGCCATAACCCTTGGCGCGGGGGCTGGCGGC
>JAGWVC010000080.1 GCA_018971065.1 Sphingomonadales bacterium
TGGATGGTGAGGCCGGTGACGGCCATGACGATCATGAACAGGCCGAAGAAGACGCTGAGCCAGCGGTGCCATTTGCGCATGGGTATTCAGACTCCGGGAATGCAGGCGGGCGTGCGCCGGGCACGGGCAGGCGTGGCGGTGGGGCGGTGGCGCGATGGGGTGAAGGGACTGCCGTGGGGCGGGCGGAACAGGCGCGGCAGGCGGGCCGTTGCGGGGGAGATCAACCCCGAGGAGTGACGAACATGTTCGAGAAGCTGCGCATCCGCGAACACATGGAAGTTGCCGACAGCGCCGGCAATCATATCGGCACGGTCGATTCGACCGACGGCGACACGATCAGGCTGACCCGCAGCGACAGCAGTGACGGCCAGCACCACACGCTGTCGTTCGAGGACGTCGACCGCATCGAGGACAACCGGGTGTGGCTGAAGGATGGCGCCCGCGCCACCGCCGCACGGACGGCGACCACCTACTGATCCTGCCGCGAAGCGGACGGCGAGGCCCCGGCGGGATGACTGCCGGGGCTTTTGCCGTGAGTGGGGTTGCCGGTCCATTTCCGCTTACTGGCAGGCCAGGCATTCCTCGTAGTCGGTCTGGGTGGCCAGTTCGAACACGGGGGCGTCGCTGGTGTTGTCGGCTTCGACCCCGCCGGCGAAACCGGCGCGCTGGATGGACTTCGAGCGCAGGTAGTACAGGCTCTTGATGCCGCGTTCCCAGGCCTGGAAGTGGAGCATCATCAGGTCCCACTTGTCGACGTCGGCGGGGATGTAGAGGTTCAGCGACTGGGCCTGGTCGATATAGGGGGTGCGATCGGCGGCGAATTCGAGCAGCCAGCGCTGGTCGATCTCGAAGCTGGTCTTGTAGACGGCCTTTTCCTCGGGGCTGAGGAAATCGAGGTGCTGGATCGAGCCGCCGCGTTCGAGGATCGAGTTCCAGACGTTGGTCGAATCCTTGCTTTTCGAGGCCAGCAGTTTCTCGAGGTAGGGGTTCTTGACCACGAAGCTGCCCGACAGCGTCTTGTGGGTGTAGATGTTGGCGGGGATCGGCTCGATGCAGGCGCTGGTGCCGCCGCAGATGATGCTGATCGACGCGGTGGGGGCGATCGCCATCTTGCAGCTGAAGCGCTGCATCACGCCCATGTCGGCCGCGTCGGGGCAGGGGCCGCGTTCCTGGGCGAGCAGCAGGCTGGCCTCGTCGGCCTTGGCGGCGACGTGCTTGAACATCTTGAGGTTCCACGCCTTGGCCATCGCGCTCTCGAAGGCGATGCCCTTCATCTGCAGGAACGAGTGGAAGCCCATCACGCCCATGCCGACCGAGCGTTCGCGCGCGGCGGAGTACTTGGCACGGGCCATCTCGTCAGGCGCGCGATCGATATAGTCCTGCAGCACGTTGTCGAGGAAGCGCATGACGTCCTCGACGAACATGCGGTCGTCGTGCCACTCGTCCCAGGTTTCGAGATTCAGCGACGACAGGCAGCACACCGCGGTGCGATCGTTGCCGAGGTGGTCGCGCCCGGTGGGCAGGGTGATTTCCGAGCAGAGGTTCGAGGTGTAGACCTTCAGCCCCAGGTCGCGGTGATGCTGGGGCATCATGCGGTTCACGGTGTCGTTGAAGACGATGTAGGGTTCACCGGTGGCGAGGCGGGTCTCGACCAGCTTCTGGAACAGGCTGCGGGCGTTGACGGTGCCGCGCACCGAGCCGTCCTTCGGGCTCTTGAGGTCGAAGTCCGCGCCCTCGGCCACCGCGCGCATGAATTCGTCGGTGACGAGCACGCCGTGGTGGAGGTTCAGCGCCTTGCGGTTGAAATCGCCCGACGGCTTGCGGATTTCGAGGAACTCCTCGATCTCCGGGTGGGTGATGTCGAGGTAGCAGGCGGCCGAACCGCGCCGCAGGCTGCCCTGGCTGATGGCGAGGGTGAGGCTGTCCATCACGCGGACGAACGGGATGATGCCGCTGGTCTTGCCGTTGAGGCCGACGCTTTCGCCGATGCCGCGCACGTTGCCCCAGTAAGTGCCGATGCCGCCGCCGCGCGAGGCGAGCCAGACGTTCTCGTTCCAGGTGCCGACGATGCCTTCGAGGCTGTCATCGACCGAGTTCAGGTAGCACGAGATCGGCAGGCCGCGCCCGGTGCCGCCGTTCGACAGGACCGGGGTGGCGGGCATGAACCACAGCTTCGAGATGTAGTCATAAAGGCGCTGGGCGTGGGCCTGGTTGTCGGCATAGGCATCGGCGACGCGGGCGAACAGGTCCTGGTAGGTTTCGCCGGGCAGCAGATAGCGATCGTCCAGCGTGTCCTTGCCGAAATCGGTGAGCAGCACATCGCGCGCGGGGTCGGTCACGACATTGAAACGGCGCGCGTGCACCGCTTTCGAATCGTCCTTGGCCCGGACGGCTTCGGCGGCGGCCGCAGCCACGCTGCCGGCCATTTCGGCGATCAGGCCGGCTTCATCGCGATTCGATTTTTCGTCCATCTTCACTGCCGGGCGCTGGCCCGTCTCCTGAGGCGGGGGCGGCGCGGCATGATCCGCGGTCGTTTCGTTCACGTCGATACGGCCGGCGGCCATTGCGCCTTCATCCCTGCTGCTGAAATCCACGCTTTCGCCCCTCGATAAAACCAATGCGCCGGCAAGCCGGCCGTTCCACTTGTGTTCGACTCAGGGGCAAGCCCCCAATGTAGCACGCCGGGGCACGAACAGGGAAAAACTTATCCCCTGTTTGTTCCACTGGCGCCAGATTCCCGGGCTTGCCTTGAAGACCATCCCGACCCGGCGAATCCGCCCCCGTCCGCCGAATCGGCGTGCAGGGTGAGAAACTAGGTCTAGAGGCCCCCCGGCATGTGCTGCCACAACCCATAGTGCCAAAGCCCGAGTCAGGCGCAAGTGGGTTAACCGATCATTCATCGTGAGAATGACTCGTTCCGGCGCCTGCGCGCCATGTTGCGGCGCAGCGACGCGCGCAAATCCGGGCACTGGCCGTCTGCGCAAGAGTCAAAGTGAATCTGTGAAAAAAAATTTGCGGGGAAGGCCGCAGGAATCCGATGTTTCGCGGTTGACTCGGAATAGAATCGAGACGGGCAATTTCATTTCGTGGCCATGCCGGCCCCGTATCACGCGGCCGCGTCGCGCAGCGCCTGGCCGGCCGCGTTGAAGGTGCGCAGCGTGACCGACCAGCGCGTGCCGGGGGTGGGCGGCAGCGCGTGGCGCCACTGGTGCAGCGCGGCGCCTTGCAGGACGTAGAGCGAGCGGCGCGGCAGCGGCACTTCGGCGACGGCGGCGGGATCGTCGGGCCGGTCGAATCGCATCACCGTGTCACAGCTGAGCGACACGCCGATGACATGCGCCCACAGCGGCTTGTCGAAATGCGGCTGGATGATGGCGCCGGGGCCATAGCGGTTGACCAGCGCCTCGGCGAACAGCGGCGTGGCAATGCCGGTGGCGGCCGAGACCGCGCGGCACAACGGGGCCATGCTGTCGGGGATCGGCGGGCAGGGGCGGAAGGTGTCGCCGGTGTAATCATATTTCCAGCCGAACGACACGCTGGCGCGATCGTTGCCCGCATCATAAGGGGGGACGACGACCTTCATCGTCGCGAACGCGGCCAGCAGCGCCTGCTCTTCAGCGGGGGTGATGACGTCGGGAAGGAACACGAGATCGGGCACGGCGGTGGGTGGCATCGGTGTCTCCCGGTTTGCGGGATGCTATGCCTGGGACCGGGGGCTGTCAAAGGAGCGATCGATGAGTGCATGGATGGCGGGATTGCTGCTGGCGGTGGCGCCGGTGGCGCCGGTGGCAGGCGTGCCGATCGTCGGCGGGTGGAGCGTGGTGGCGGCCACGGACCCCGAAGTGCGCGCCGCGGCCGATGCGGCGCTGGTCGGGCTGCAGCGCCGCCATGCCCGCGTGGCGCGGATCGAGGCGGCGAGCCGGCAGGTGGTGGCGGGCATGAACTATCGCCTGACGCTGCGGCTGAGCGACCGTTCGCGCTGGGACGTGACGGTGTGGCAGCAGTTGTCCGGCCAGTGGCAGGTGACCGCGAAACAGCGCCTACGCTGAGCCGAGCCGTTCCCACATCGCCCGCACGTCGGGCGGGTGGCAGAGGTCGGTGCCGGGGCTGAGCACGGCGGCCGTGCCCGCCGCCATGCCCCAGCGGAACGCGCCGGCGGCGTCCGCGCCACGCAGGAAGCCGTGGACCATGCCGGCGACGAAGCTGTCGCCGGCGCCGGTGGCGCTGCGCACCTCGACGTCGAGCGCGTCGAGCCGTTCGACCCCGCCATCATGTGCCAGCACCGCGCCGTTGTGGCCGAGGGTGACGGCGATGTGCGCGGCCTTGCCCGCCCGGACCAGTTCCAGCGCCGCCGCGCCGATCTCGCGCCAGCCGTGGAGCTTTTTCCCGACGAACGCCTCGAACTCGCCCTGGCTGGGCTTGACCAGGAACAGGCCGCCCGCCGCCAGCGCGGCGGTGAGCGCAGGCCCCGAGGTATCCAGCACCAGCTTGCGGGTCTGGCCCAGCGCGGCGCCGAGGCGGGCGTAGAAATCCTCGGGCACGCCGCGCGGCAGCGATCCCGAGGCGACCACCCAGGGCGAGCCGGTGGCGACGGTAGCGGCCAGCGCGGCCTGCCATTCGGATTCGGCCAGAAGCGGGCCTTCGGGGACGAAGCGGAATTCCTTGCCGCTGGAGCGTTCGTAGACCGCCAGGCTCATCCGGGTGTGATCGGCGATGGGGACGCGGTGGCGGTCGATGCCGCGCTCGACCAGCAGTTCGTCCAGCAGCGCGCCGGTGGCGCCGCCGGCGCAGTACACCGCCTCCACCCGTTCCCCCAGCCGGGCCAGCACGCGGGCGACGTTGATGCCGCCGCCGCCGGGGTGATAGACTTCGGCCGAGGTGCGGACCTTGTGCGTGGGGACGACCTTTTCGGTCTCGCACGCGCCGTCGATCGCGGGGTTCAGTGTCAGCGTGGCGACCGGGTCCATCAGCCGGCAGCCTGCCCCGGCGCCCAGCCGCGCGCGGCGAGTTCGAAGCCCTCGAAGGTGAAGCCGGGGACGACCACGCACGAAACCAGCGCCCAGCCCTCGCGGGCTTCGGCTGACTGCCAGTGGCCGGCGGGGATCACCGCCTGCGGCTGCTGCCCGGCCAGCACATCGCCGCCGAGGGTGATGTCGATGACGGGGCCGGTATCCAGCGCGGCATGGCCCAGCCACAGCGGGCTGCCGGCGTGCCACAGCCACAGCTCGGCGGCATCGACCCAGTGCCAGTGCGAGCGCTGGCCGGCTTCGAGCAGGTAGTGGATGGCGGTGCCCTGCGCGCGCGGCAGGGCACCGTCGCGCCAGGTTTCGCGATACCAGCCGCCTTCGGGATGAGGGACAAGGCCGAGGCGTTCGATCAGGGGATGGGCGGTCGTATCCATGCCGCTCGATTGTGCCTTCGCCCGCCGATTGCCGCAAGCCATCGCGGCGGCGTTTCGCGCAAACGCCGCGAAATGGCAGGCTGAATTTCCGGTGGGAGACAGGGCATGACACACACGCGTTTCGGGATCGAGCTGCTGACCGTGCTGGGGATGAACCCGGTGGACCATGTGCGGCTGGCGGCGGAGCTGGGCTGCTCGAACGTGTCGATGGGCCTGATGCAGATGCCGTTTAACAACCCCTATGGCCATGCATCGTGGTCGCTGGCGGAAGATCCGGCCTTGCGGCGGGAACTGAAGGCGGCGCTGGCCGATACCGGGGTGTTCATCGCCATCGGCGAAGGCATCCGCGTGCGCGACGATGCACCGGCGGCGGCCAGCGCGGCGCAGATGGACCTGATGGCCGAACTGGGCGCGCGGCGGATCAACGCGGTGTCGATGGACTATGCCGAGGGTTATGTGCTGGAGCAGATGGCGGCGTTGCGCGCAATGGCGGCGGCGCGGGGCATGGCGTTCTCGATCGAGTTCGTGCGCGGCTGGACGATCGGCACGCTGGCACAGGGCGTGGCGGCGGCGAAGGCGGTGGGCGGAACGGTGCTGATCGATTCGATGCATTTCTATCGCGGCGGCGGGCAGACCGAACAGATCGCCGCGCTTGATCCGGCGATGATCGGCCATTGCCAGATCAGCGACGTGCCGATGAATGATGAGATGGACTACATGCAGCAGGCGATGGTGGCGCGGCGGGCGCCGGGCGACGGGGAACTGCCGTTGCGCGATTTCGTGGCGGCGCTGCCGGCGGATATGACGATCGGCATCGAGGTGCCGAATCTGGCGATGGCCAGCGACGGGCGGCCGCAGCGCGAGGTGGTGGCGGAGATTGTCCGCAAGGCGCAGGCGCTGGAGGTGGGCTGAACCTTTTGCACGGCCCTGTGATCGCCGATGGGGTGCAGGTATGAGGCATTATATCTTAATATCGACAGCCATTTTTGCGATATTTACGGTTGTTAACACTGTAAGCCTTGTGTTTGAAAATGGTATGTCCGTGCCTGCAAGGCAGGAAATATATAGATATGCTCTGTCTGAAGGGGTAATATTTCTTGGAAGTTTATTTGTGTCATGGATGATCGTGTTTTTTGAGAGGTTTGTTCCGAGAGATTGATTTTTCGCTAGTTTATATCGCAAGTGATCCGGTAGATAAGGTGGATTCCTGTGGTCAACAGGATGTGAGTAAGGAAGGACGGTCCTTCGACAAGCTCAGGACGGACGGGTTTGGGGAGCGGGGCGGACGGGTCTGGGGGCGTGGCGTGCGAGGGGCACGGCTCAGGGGTCTGATCGGGCTACCTCCGCGATCTGGGCGGCGTTGCCGCGTGAGGACCAGCCTTCATCGCTGGCCGGGTGCCAGATGGAGCAGCCGGCGATGACGGCGGGGCGCTGGGCGATGCGGGCGTGCCAGCGGGCGACGCCGGGGTATTCGGCGAAGTTCTCGATCTGGGCGCGGTATTGCTCGACCCAGGTCCAGCAGGCGATGTCGGCGATGGAATAGGCGTCGCACAGCCAGTCGTGCGCGGCCAGGCGGTCTTCCATGACCTGGTAGAGGCGGCGCACCTCGCGGCGGTAGCGGTGGATCGGGTAGGAATAGTCCTCGGGCTTGCGGTCCGGGATGTTGCTGACGCGCAGGAAGTACGAGAGCTGGCCGGCCATCGGGCCGAGGCCGGCCATCTGCCACATCAGCCACGAATCGACGCGGGCGCGTTGCGGCTCGTCGGCGGGATAGAGCCGGCCCGACTTGCGGCCGAGGTATTGCAGGATGGCGCCCGATTCGAAAATTTCTACTGGCGTGCCGTCTTCGGCGTGGTCGCGCAGCGCGGGGATGCGGCCGTTGGGGCAGATGGCCAGAAACCACGGCTGGTGCTGCTCGCCCTTCAGGATGTTGATGGGCACGATTTCAGGGGCCAGCCCCATCTCCGCGCAGGCGATCGAGACTTTCTTGCCGTTGGGGGTGGGAAAATAGAACAATTGCATGGGCTTGTCGTGGTTTTCGCGCATGGCACCGTTCCTTTCCCTGTCCGGGGTGCTTGCCATACCGGCAAGGTGGCGAGGATGGTTAAGCCGAACCGGCCGATGCTGGCAACGACTGCCCGTGCGCGTAAGGCGGGCTTGTTCTGCCCGTTAACCAGTTTGCGGGCGGGACATGAAAAATTTTGTCAGCGCTAACTGGGGCTTAACCACCGCCTTGCGATAAATGCCGTATGTCCGAATCGCCCCTCCCGCGCAAGGAAGCCCGCAGCAACGTGGTGATGCACGCGCGTTGCCGCACGCTGAGCGGCATTCGCGACGAAGGGGCGATCCACGACATCTCGGCGCACGGCTGCTGCGTGACGATGCGGGCGCTGTGCCTGTCGGTGGGCAACCGGGTGATCGTGAAGCCCGACGGCATGGAAGGCATCTTCGGCATCGTCCGCTGGATCGCCGGCGGCAAGGCCGGGATCGAGTTCGAGCAGCCGCTCTATGGCCCGATCGTCGAGCATCTCTCGCAGCGCCACGCCCCCGGTTCGGTGTCGCTCGCGGCCGGGCGCTGAGGGGCGGGCGGCGCGATCCTGATCGCGGCTGCGAAAATCGGCGGGGAAGCGACCGGATGGTCACTTCCAAGGCTGGTCAAGCGCGCTGCTTCCTGCAACAACCGCTGAACAGGCCGACAGCGCGCAAAGGCGCGTCCGGACCGCAGGACGGGGAGAGCAGATTGATGGCGCATGGTTCGATGGCTGCGGAGAGCGACGCGCCCAATCATCCCAAATCGATAGCGATGGCGCTGATCGCCTCGCTGACCTTCAACATCGGGGTCGGCTGCGTCATGGGCACGCCGGGCGTGCTGCTGCCGCACATGAAGGAGCATCTGGGCGTTTCCACCGAGGCGGTGTCCGCCGGGATGCTGGCGATCATGGTTGCCTCGTCGGTGTTCGCGCCGCAGATCGGCTCGATGGCGGTGAAGCGTTCGCTGCGCGGCATCCTTGCCTCGGCGGCGATCATGCTGGCGCTGTCCTGGCTGATCCTGGCGTTCACGCACAGCTACCTGATCTACATGCTGGTCAACGCGCTGCTGCTGGGCGCGACGATGGCGATCACCGGGTCGATCCTGGCGCCGACGCTGATCACGCGCTGGTTCAACCGCAATCGCGGCCTGGCGATCGGCCTGTGCCACCTGCCGATCATGGTGGCGGTGATGCCGATCCTGTCGGAATGGATGATCCAGAAGATGGGCCTGCAGTCCACGTTCCTGATCCTGGCGGTGATCCCGCTGGTGACGCTGCTGCCGGCCTCGTTCTTCCTGATCGACTGGCCGCCGGTGGCGGGCCAGCCGGCGGTTGCCACCGATACCCCGTCGGCCCCGGCTGGCGAGGAAGCGCTGTCGATGCGGCAGATCATTTCGCGCCCGCGCTTCTGGGCGCTGTCGCTGGCGGTGGGGATGCCGAATACCAGTTCGATCCTGCTGGGCCTGCACCTGGTATCGATGGCCAAGAGCTGGGGGATCGAACCGCTTCATGCCGCCGGGCTGGCCTCGATCATGTCGCTGGTCGGCATGGCCGGCATGGTGATGATGGGCACGCTGGCCGATCGCATCGGCGGCGCCCGCACGCTGGCGGTGATGGCGGCGTGCGACATCGGGCTGTGGCTGCTGCTGCTGACCCAGCCTTCGTACACCGGGTTGGCCGCGATCATCGGCCTGATCGGCTTCATGGGCGCGGGCGCGGTGCCGGCGATCAGCAAGGCTTATGCCGACGAGTTCGGCCGCGCCAGCTTCAGCCGCGCCATCGGCCTGATGGCGCCGGTGACGCTGCCGTTGATGGCGGTGGGGCTGATCGTGCCGGGCATGATCGTGCGGGTTACGGGCAGCTATTCGGTGCTGATCCTGAGCATGGCCGCGGCGTTCGTGCTGGCGCTGCTGCTGGCGCTGTATGGCGCGCGCGGCGGAGCGGCGTCGAAGGCGCCTATAAACCCCGCCTGACCGTTTTCATCGACTCGTGGGTCACGGGGTAGCCGTGGCCCTCGGGGATGCACAGGTGCTGGTCGCCGTCGATCTCGGCGAGGAACGAATAGACCAGCCGCACCGGGAACTCGCGGGCGTGGGCGACGGTGTCGGCGAAGCTGCCGCAATGGGCCAGCCGTTCGAGGTTCCGGCGGGTGGGGAAGATCACGCCGATCTCGCCGCTGTCGGCCATTGCCAGTGCGTTGGCGGCGCTGGCCCAGAACAGGCGGGTGTTCTCGGTGGCGTCCACCGCCAGTTCGACCTGGCCGCTGCCGAGGTCTGCCAGGAAGAAGCGGGTGTCGAACGCGCCTTCGCGGCGGGGGCACCAGCGGGCGAAAGGTTCGATCCGGTCCAGCGCCAGCGTCCAGCCGAAGTGCGCCAGCACTGGCGCCAGCGCGCCTTCCTGTGCCAGCAGGATGCGCGCGGCGCGGGCGTCGTCGGCGGTGACCGGCTGGGCGATGCCGAGCAGCAGGCCGGTTTCTTCCAGCGTCTCGCGCACGGCGGCGATGCGGGCGGCGCCCTGTTCGGGATCGGGATCGTCGGCGAGGTCAGTCGCGACGATCGCGGCGAGTTCGCGATCGGCCGGATCGATGCGGCCGCCGGGGAACACGGCCATGCCGCCGGCGAAGCGCATTTCCTTGGCGCGCTGGACCATCAGCAGCTCCGGCGCGCCGCCATCGGCAGCGTGGCGATAGATGACCAGCGTGGCGGCGGGGATGGTGTGGAAGGTTCCGGGGGCAGGCTCGCTCATCATGCCAACTTGCCCGGGACGGTCGCGCTGGCAAGTGGTGTTTTTGGCGGGCAGCGTCGGGATTTTTGACAAAATGCGGGGTGGGGGAGCGTGTTTATCTTCTGAAAATGCTGGAATTAGACCATTTTTTGAAATTGGCACGCAGCCTGCATTATCTGCGATACCCCGTAAGCAGTCTGGTCTGAGGCGGGGCCACATCAGTCTCCGTGGCCCCCGCTTCCCCGTATCAGAGCACGCCCAGGGGCGGGGCCGCCGGACTTACCCCCCGGCAGCCCCGCCTGGATTACCCGGCGGGGTTTCCCGAAATCGGATGAAACGGTGGGCGAGCCGACAGGCTCAGGCGTTGCCGATGCCGTTCTGCTGGAACAACTGTTGCAGTTCGCCGGCCTCGTACATTTCCATCATGATGTCGCTGCCGCCGAGAAATTCGCCCTTCACGTAAAGCTGGGGGATCGTCGGCCAGTCCGAATAAGTCTTGATGCCCTGGCGGATTTCCATGTCCTGCAGCACGTCCACCGCGTGGAACTGCGCGCCGAGGTGATCGAGGATGGCCACCGCGCGGCTGGAAAAGCCGCACTGCGGGAACAGCGGGCTGCCTTTCATGAACAGCACGACGTCGTTGCCGTTGACGATTTCGGCGATGCGGGCGTTGGCGTCGGACATGAACAGTACCTCGAATGGGTTGGAAGCGGCTTCTTGCGAACGATTCGCGCCGACGTCAACCGCCGGCGCGTTCGCCTGCCTGGCTCAGTTGGGTACGGCGGTGGTCAATTGCAAGGCGTGCAATTCCCCGCCCATGCGCCCGCCCAGCGCCGCGAACACCAGCTTGTGCTGGGCGATGCGCGGCTTGCCGGTGAACGAGGCCGAGACGACATGCGCGGCATAATGGTCACCATCGCCCGCCAGATCGGTGATCGTCACCGTGGCATCGGGCAGGGCGGCGCGAATCAGCGCCTCGATCTCGGCAGCGGGCATCGGCATGGGGGGTGCCTCCGGCAGTCTGGTAAGGTCAGGCTTCGCCCATGAGCATGCGGCGGGCTTCGATCTCTTTCTGCTTCATGGCGTCGCGCACGTCAGCCTCGCTGGCATCGACACCGGCGCTGATCAGATCGCCCATCAGCTTGCGCACGACGTCCTCGTCACCGGCTTCCTCGAACTCGGCCTGGACAACGCCCTTGGCATAGCTTTCGGTTTCGGCGGGCGACAGGCCCATGCGCTCGGCCGCCCAGAAGCCCAGCAGCTTGTTGCGGCGGGCCTGGATGCGAAACAGCATTTCCTGGTCGTGGGCGAAGTGGGCTTCCTCGGCGCGTTCGCGGTCGTTGAAAGTGGTCATGGAACGGTTCCCTGGCTAATCCGTGTGCTTGACGTTTGCGCGGCAAGCAGTCCTGCAAGCCGTTGGCAGTTGCATTGTCTCCGGTCAATCGCCGACGCGAACGACAAGCTTGCCGACGGCGGTGCGTGCCGCCAGGCGGGCGATGGCTTTGCCCGCGTCGGGCAGCGCGAAGACTTCGGCGATGCGCGGGGTGATGCGGCCATCCTGCGCCATTGCCATCAGTTGCGCCACCTGGCCGGCGAAGTGCGCCGGTTCGCGTTCGATGAAGCCGCCCCAGAACACGCCGACGATATCGCAGGCCTTCAGCAGCGGCAGGTTCAGCGGCAGTTTCGCGATTCCCGCCGCGAAGCCCAGCACCAGGAAGCGCCCGCCCCAGGCGATGGCGCGCAGCGCGGGTTCGGAATAGTCGCCACCGACCGGATCGACGACGACGTGTGCGCCGTCAGGCCCGCAGGCGGCCTTGAACGCATCGGCCAGCGCGCGCGAGGCGGCCTTGTCGAGCGGGTCGCGCCCATAGACCACCACGTCGTCGGCCCCGGCGGCGCGGGCCGCCTCTGCCTTGTCGGCGCTGGAAACGGCGGCGACGACGCGGGCGCCCAGCGCCTTGGCCACTTCGACGGCGGCGATGCCGACGCCGCCGGCAGCACCCAGCACCAGCACGGTCTCTCCGGCCTGCAACCGGCCGCGATCGGCGAGGGCGTGCAGGCAGGTGGCATAGGTCATCAGCAGCGAGGCGCCGGCCTCGAACGAAACGCCGTCGGCCAGCGGGAACACCTTGGCGGCGGGGGCGACGACCTGTTCGGCCAGCCCGCCATGCAGCGTGACGGCGATGACCGGCTGGCCGACCGTGAAGCCGGTGACGCCCTCACCCAGCGCGGCGACGGTGCCCGCCACTTCGCTGCCCGGCGCGAACGGGCGGGGCGGCTTGAACTGGTACTTGTCCTCGATGATGAGAACGTCGGGGTAGTTGATCGCGCAGGCCCTGACGGCGATCAGCACTTCACCCGGCCCGGCGACGGGGGTGGGCAGTTCGCCCATCTCCAGCGTTTCCGGGCCGCCGATGGCGCGGCTGAGCAGCGCCTTCATGCCGCGACGGGCGTGGCCAGGAACGGCAGTTCAGCGCGGGCCTTCGCCTCGTAGCCGGCGATCGCGGTGTCACGCGCGAGGGTGAGACCGACCTCGTCGAGGCCGTTCAGCAGGCAGTGCTTGCGGAACGGGTCGATCTCGAACGCGAAGCGGTCCTGGTAGCGGGTGGTGACGGTCTGCGTTTCAAGGTCGATCTCGATCGGCTCGGGCGTACCGTCACCGCGCGCCACGTCCAGCAGGCGGTCCACGGCTTCCTGCGGCAGCGCCACGGTGAGGATGCCGTTCTTGAAGGCATTGCCCGAGAAGATGTCCGAGAACGAGGGCGCGATCACGCAGGTGATGCCCATGTCGAGCAAGGCCCAGGCGGCGTGTTCGCGGCTGGAGCCGCAGCCGAAGTTGTCGCCGGCGATGAGGATGGGGGCGCCGGCATAGGCCGGGTCCTCGAAGACGTTGCCGGGTTCCTTGCGCACGGCCTCGAACGCTCCGCGCCCCAGCCCCTCACGGGTGATGGTCTTGAGCCAATGGGCGGGGATGACGACGTCGGTATCGACGTTCTTGCGGCCGAACGGGATCGCGAGGCCCGCGACGTGGTTGATGGCTTCCATTTCGGTCGGTCCTGTCAGTCGGTTTCGGGCGCGTTTTCGGGGTGCGGCGGCGGCGCGGTTGGTTTCGCCTTTTCCTTGCGGTTCTTCGCATAAAGCAGCGCGGCGGCCAGCGCCGCCGAGCCGATTGCCGCTGCTCCGGCCGCGACGGCGGCTCCGGTCCAGCTCTTGTCGTTCTTCTTGGTCATGGCTTCCCTATGCGTTCTGCGGGCGTCTGATTCAAGTTAATCGGCCAGAAACGGCGCCAGTTCCCGCCACCGAGTCAGCTTGGCTTCGTAAGGCATGGCGGCGTGCGCGGCGCTGCTGGACGGAAGGTCGATCAGCGCGAGCGAGCTGCCCGCCAGTTGGCGGCGGCCGAGGCGGGCGGCGGTGGCGCCGTTGAACGCCACGGCGCGCAAGTGGGGCAGGGTGGCGGTGAAGGCGGCGAGATCGCGCGGGGCGACATCGCGCAGCGCGGCATCGAGGCTGCCGGGGCGGACGGCGGAAGCGACGGTGTCCCACAGGCCGACGCGGTCGGCGTTGAGCATGGAGAGGCGCGCGGGATAGGGCAGGGCGGGGAGGTCGGGGTGGTCGATCACCGCCGCCATCAGCCGCCAGAAGTGGTTCGAGGGGTGCGCATAGTACTGCGCGGCGCGCAGCGAGGCGCGGCCGGGGAGGCTGCCGAGCACGAGGACGCGGGTATCGGGCGGCGCTTGCGGCGCCAGCCCGTGATCGCGATCAGTTGGCGACAAGCTCGCGCACGTCGGTGAGCTTGCCGGTGACGCCGGCGGCGGCGGCCATCGCCGGGGAGACGAGGTGAGTGCGCGCGCCGGGGCCTTGCCGTCCGACGAAGTTGCGGTTGCTGGTGGAGGCGCAGCGTTCGCCGGCGGGCACCTTGTCGGGGTTCATCGCCAGGCAGGCGGAGCAGCCCGGCTCGCGCCATTCGAACCCGGCGTCGGTAAACACCTTGTCCAGCCCTTCGGCCTCGGCCTGCGCCTTGACGAGGCCCGAGCCGGGCACGACGATCGCCCAGCGCACGTTGGCGGCGCGCCGGCGGCCGCGCACCACGGCGGCGGCGGCGCGCAGGTCCTCGATGCGGCTGTTGGTGCAACTGCCGATGAACACGTTCTGGATTTCCACCTCGGACAGCTTCTGGCCGGGTTCGAGGCCCATGTAGTCGAGGCTCTTGCGCGCGGCGTCCTGCTTGCTGGCGTCGGCGAAGCTTTCGGGCGCGGGGACGGTGCCGGTGATCGGCACGACGTCTTCGGGGCTGGTGCCCCAGGTGACGGTGGGCTGCACGTCGGCGGCCTGGATGACCACCGACTTGTCGAACCGGGCGCCTTCGTCGGTGGCAAGGCTTTGCCACCAGGCCACGGCCTTGTCCCAATCGGCGCCCTTCGGCGCATAGGGGCGGCCCTTGAGGTAAGCGAAGGTGGTCTCGTCGGGCGCAATCAGGCCGGAGCGGGCGCCGCCCTCGATCGACATGTTGCACACCGTCAGCCGGCCCTCGATGCTCATCGACCGGAACACCTCGCCCCGGAACTCGATGACGTGGCCGGTGCCGCCGGCGGTGCCGATGACGCCGATCACGTGCAGGACGAGGTCCTTGGGGGTGACGCCGGGAGCAAGCTGCCCCTCGACGCGAACCTCGAAGGTTTTCGACGGCTTCAAAAGCAGGGTCTGCGTGGCCAGCACATGCTCGACCTCGCTGGTGCCGATGCCGAATGCCAGCGCGCCGAGGCCGCCGTGGCACGAGGTGTGGCTGTCACCGCAGACGATGGTGGCGCCGGGCAGCGAGAAGCCCTGTTCCGGCCCGACGACGTGGACGATGCCCTGTTCCACATCGGTCGCGCCGATCAGCCGCACGCCGAATTCGGGGGCGTTGCGGTTCAGCGCCGCCAGTTGCCCGGCCGATTCGGGATCGGTGATCGGCAGCACGTTGCCGGCCGCATCGCGGCGCGGCGTGGTCGGCAGGTTGTGATCGGGCACCGCCAGCGTCAGGTCGGGGCGGCGCACCTTGCGGCCCGAGACGCGCAGCGCCTCGAACGCCTGCGGGCTGGTGACTTCGTGGACGAGATGGCGGTCGATATAGACGAGGGCGGTGCCGTCCTCGCGGGTTTCGACGACGTGGGCGTCCCAGATCTTCTCGTAGAGCGTGCGTGGTGCTTGGGTCATGCCCGGGCAACTAGGCCGAGGCGAACCGCAATTCAACCCGGCGCGCCCATTGCCGGTTCAGCCAATCGGTTGCGGGCTTCTCGACATGGCGGTGAACCAGCAGCGCCATCGCGAACGAGGCGGCCACGGTGCCGGCCATGAACAGCGGCAGCAGCGCCGCGCCGCGCGTCCAGCCGAGCGCCTGCCAGGCGTATTGGGTGACCAGCATCACCGGGATGTGGCACAAGTACAGCGCGTAGGAAATGTCGCCGCCGGTGCGCCACAGCCGGGCGGCGGGCAGGGCCAGTGGGCCAAGCACGGCGGCGGCCAGCACCAGCGCGCCACCCAGCCCCACGGTCAGCACCCGTTGCGCGCCGGTGGCGGGGCCGCCGGTGTCCCACATCGCCGCCAGTGCCAGTCCGGCGAGGAGCAGCGCCGCGCGTACCGTTGGCGACAGGTGGATGTGCCGCCGCCACAGCAGCGCCACCGCGATGCCCGCGCCGAATTCCAGCACGATCGGCCGCGCCCAGGCCCATAGCGGCAGCGGCAGGTTCCACACCGCGCCGGCCGCGACCAGCGCCGCCAGCAACGCCGTGACCCGCGCGGCGGTGCCGGTGACGGTGCGTCCCAGCGCGGCGGCGAACAACGCGTAGAAGGCGAACTCGTAATTCAGCGTCCAGCCGACATCGAGCACCGGCGCCACCCGGCCGGTCGGTCCGGCGTGCGGCAGGAACAGCAGCGAATGGATCACTGCGCCCGGTTGCGGCGGCTTGCCCAGCACATGATACCAGCCGACGGTGAACAGCGTGGCCAGCCAGTACAGCGGCGCCACGCGGATGACGCGGCGGCGCAGGAAGGTGGCGGGGGCGGGGATCGACCGGCCGGTCGAGACGATCATCACGAAGCCCGAGATCGCGAAGAACAGGTCCACCCCGAAGCCGCCGTGCAGCAGGTGCAGCGGGCCGGGGGAAGTGGCGTGCAGCACCCCGGCCAGATAGTGCCCGAAAATCTCGGCGTGGCTGGCCAGCACCAGCGTGGCCGCGATCAGCCGCAGCGCCTGGATCGATGCGATCGATTGCCCTGCGCCCGGTGCGGGCGCGGCCATGCCCCGGTTTTGCGGCATCGGCGGTCGGTCAGGTCAGGCGGCGGCGATGCGCGCGGCATGGTCGCGGATCAGCGCGATCATGTTGGGCACGCCCTGGGTGCGGTTGGACGAAAGCTGGTTCTTCAGGTCGAACGGTGCCAGCGCCGCCGCCACGTCCATCGTCGCGACGTCGGCGGCGGGCCGATCCTGCACGGCGCTGAGCACGAGGGCGATGATGCCCTTGGTGATCGCGGCGTTGCTGTCAGCCAGGAAGTGCAGCCGGCCGTCGTGCTGCGTCGGATAGACCCAGACGCTGGCCGAGCAGCCGCGCACCAGCGTGGCGTCGGTCTTCAGCGCGTCGGGCATCGGGTCCAGATCGCGGCCCAGTTCGATCAGCAGGCGATAGCGCTCGTCGCCATCGAGGAAATCGTACTCTTCGTGAATGTCGTCGAGGCTGCGCATGGCCGCCGCCTTTAGGCACCCCGGATGATGCCGCAACCCCGTTTTGGCGATGGTGCCGCCGAAAATTCGGCAAGGTATTGAAAAAATGTCCTTACGGATTTACCTATCAGTGATAGTCCTTATGGGTTGCGGGGCGATGGGTCGTCGTCATGGGATTGCGTTCGTTCATTGCGGAAAGTCCGGGCACGTTCCTGGCGCTGCTCGGCGCCGGCGCGCTGGCGACGGTGGTGGCGTTGAACAGCGGCCCGGCGATGCCGCCGGCCAATCCCTGGGCGCTGGGTCCGGCGCATCGCAGCCTGCCGGATCGGCTGGCGCCACTGCAGGGCGTGCTGGAACGGCTGGGGGGCCGCTTGGGAATGCAGTCTGCGCCGGCGGGGGCTGAGCCGGAGCCTGTGCCCGCAGCAGTGCCGGTGCGAAAGGCGCCGCATCCCCGCCGGCATCACCGGCGCAAACCGGCAAGCGCGTAGGGCGTCAATCCTTCAACGCGTCAATCGCGCAGCGCCTCGATCTCGGCGGCAATATCGCGCTGGCTGCGGTTTTCGGTGGCGATCCGCTCCAGCACCGCGATCCGGCGCGACAGGTCGGCGATGTCGGCCGCGATCCGCGAATCGACCTGGCCGGTCCCGATCATGCTTTCACCGCGGCGCCAGTCGGTGGTCAGGCTGCCGCCGTGCCGGGCGATACGCACCCGGGCGACGGCTGCGATCAGCACGATCAGGACCACGGCATCCCAGAAACCCATGTTGTATCCCCCTGAACCGGATGTGGTCTATTGGCGCGTGGGCGTGCCTGGCGCATCGCCGTCATGCCGCTCGGTCGCGCGGGCATCGCGCAGCGCCTCGATCTGCGCGCCGACATCATAGCCCTTGTCGGTGACGATGCGTTCCAGCACCCGCACGCGCTCTTCCAGCTCGCGGTTGCGGGTGGCCTGCTGCGCGGCCTTTTCGGCGGCAACGCCCATCTGCGCTTCGGCCATGCGGCGCTGGTGCTTGGT